>NZ_JBFBAS010000006.1:0-247180 GCF_040682335.1 Streptomyces sp. NPDC051219 | reverse complement strand
GGTCGACGCCTACCTCCGCCGCATCAAGGCCAAGCTCAACATCAACAACACGGCGGAACTCACACGCCTGGCCATCTCCCTCGGCCTGTGACACCTCCCCGCCCGGGCGGGGGAGACATCGCCCTGCTCCTCACCAGCTTCCAGCAGACCGGCGAATGACCGGGACACCGCCGCCCCTGCCGGCCAATGCACCTCGAGCCGATCTGCGAACGGGAATGCGCCGCGCGGTGTGATCGTTGACGATGGGCGTACCACATCGACGACCTAAGGATTCGACCGCTCGTGAGCCAGGTCCCCAACATCACCCTCAACAACGGCGTAGCGATGCCCCAGCTCGGCTTCGGTGTCTGGCAGGTGCCGGACCACGAGGCCGCGAAGGCCGTCGGCACCGCTCTCGAGGCCGGGTACCGCAGCATCGACACGGCAGCGATCTACGGCAACGAGAAGGGCACCGGCAAGGGGCTCGCCTCCTCCGGAATCGACCGCGAGGAACTTTTCGTCACCACCAAGCTGTGGAACGCCTCCTCGCGGACATGGACGCGCGACAGCGTGCTGCGGGAGTTCGACGGCTCCCTCGACAAGCTCGGCCTCGACTACATCGACCTGTACCTCATCCACTGGCCGCGGCCGATGACGGACGACTACCTCACCATCTGGCGTGCCTTCGAGGAGATCGCCAAGAGCGGCCGCGCCAAGGCCGTCGGCGTCTCGAACTTCCAGCCGGCGCATCTGCGGCGCCTGCTGGACGAGACGTCGGTCGTTCCCGCCGTGAACCAGATCGAGCTGCACCCGCGGCTTCAGCAGTCCGCGCCGCGGGCGTTCCACGCCGAGCACGGCATCGCGACCGAGGCCTGGTCGCCGCTGGGCCAGGGCAAGGGACTGCTCGACGTACCGACGATCATCGCCATCGCCCAGAAGCACGGCCGGACTCCGGCCCAGGTCGTCCTGCGCTGGCATGTACAGACCGGCAACATCGTGATCCCCAAGTCCGTGACACCATCTCGGATCAAGGAGAACTTCGACATCTTCGGTTTCGAGCTGGATGGCGAGGACGTCGCCGCGCTCACGGCCCTCGACTCCGGTGACCGGCTCGGGCCCGACCCGGACGAGTACGACTTCTGAGAGACGGCAGGGCCGGCCCGGACGGGCCGGCCCTGGTCGCGTACGTCAACTGATCCAGAAGTCCCACCAGCGCGTCAGGATCAGCATCCCGACGCCGCCGATCCACACCACCGGCGCAACCCAGTGAAACTCCAGCAACCCATTGCGCAGCCCGGCAGGCGCCGGGACGAAGCCGTGCCGGACGTTGTGCGTAGTGACGTAGCAGAACATCACGATCGTGGCGACCCAGGCCAGACAGCACCACAGGCACAGCGAGTTGATGGTGTAGAGCGACTGGTACTGGAGCCAGGTGCAGAAGCCGACGCCGAACAGCGTGCCCGCGTTCAGCCCCAGCCAGAACCATCGCCGGTGGCGCGCTCCCGCCAGCAGGCCCACACCGATGGCGACCACCATCGCGTAGGTGACCAGTCCCAGCATCGGGTTGGGGAAACCGAACGCCGACGCCTGCGCGCTCTTCATGATGTTGCCGCAGGAGACAACCGGGTTGAGACTGCAGCCGGGAACGAAGTCCGGATCGGCCAGCAGCTTCAGCTTGTCGAGCGTGATGATCCACGAAGCGAGCAGACCCGCCGCGCCCGTGAGCACCAGCAGCCAGGCGAAAGCCCGTCCACCGCCGACGGCGGCCTCGCGGCTCGCCCCCGCCCGGCCGGGCAGGGCGTCATCGCCACCCGACACCTGCGTCATCACGCTGTCCCGCTGCATCCGAAGCCCGTTCGGCACGTCGACCCACCTTCACCAAATGAGGTCATGACGCTACTCGCCGGACATGGCCTCGCGGTCCTCACCACGGCCGGATTCACCGAAACGAAGGGGCCCCACAGGACGTACGTTCACCTCGCCCCGCGGCGCCCCGCCCCCGCCCCACCGCACAGACGGCCCCCAACGCATCCCCTGGCAGGGAGCGTTGGAGGCCGTCCGACATCATGTGGTGAGGTGCTGCCTCACTCCGGGGCTACTTCTCCCGGCCGCGGGTGCCCTGCGACCGGTTTCCGCCGGCACCGGGGTTCTGGCCCTGCCGCTCGGTCTGCTCCTGCAGACGGCGAGCCTGCTCCTGAAGCTTCTGGCGCTCCTGCGGGTCGGTCGCGCGCTCCGCGGCCTCCTTCAACTGCTGGGCCTTGTCGCGCATCTGCTGCGTACGGTTACCGGATTCGCCTGCGACGCTCATAGTCACTCCTCGGACTGTAGGGAGAGCGGGCTCCATCAGCGAACCAGGGTCCCGGTTCCGCCGCATCTCGGAGCGTCACCGTCCGTCACTCAACGCGTCTGACGTGCCAGAACGCACCTGGCCGGCTCCGGGCGGATCGACCGGCGGACAGCATCAGTTGGCAAACCAGTTCACGCCCAGGCCGGTCTCGGCTCCGCCCGGCCGGCGTGGTCGTGGTCCACTCCGTCACCCACGTCGGTGAGCACCGGCTTCAGTTCCGTCCCGCCGCCGGTGCACAGCGGCGGTGGGCTGTATCACCTGGTCAACGCGGGCAGCGGGAAGCGCCTGGACGTCGCCAACGCGTCGACCGAGAAGGGCGTGAGGATCCAGCAGTGGAAGGCCAACAATTTCGGCGCCCAGGAGTGGATCATCGAGCAGCATCTCGACGCGCCGGGCACGGTCACGCTGATCAGCTACATCAGCGGGCTGCTGCTCGAAGTCGCCGACCACAGCCTCGACGAGGGCGCGGGCATTCAGCAGTGGGAGGACACCGACTCCCCCTCCCATGGTGGCGGTTGGAGCCCGTCAGCGCCTGACCCCGGCTCAGGAGGCGTGCCTCATGGGTGATCCGCCCCCTGGAACGCGCTGCCCGGTGATCCGGAGGACACCTTTCACGCAGTCACCTCGGCATCGGCCACGGCCGCCCTCCAACGCGCGGTCCAGCGCTCCCGCAGAGCCGCGCGGGCCCGGTCGTCGAGTCCGTACGCACTCACCGTGAGGCTCACCGGCCCCGGTCCGCCGTCCGGCAGCGGCTGCTCGGCGGTCGCCGCCAGCAGATGGCCCTCCTCGTCGACCACGACACGGGCGAACCGGCTCTCGTGCCAGTCCTCCTTGGCGGTCTCCGCCACCACGCCGAGCAGTTGCGGCCCGCTCGCCCGGCCGGTCAGGCACAGCGTGCTGCGGCGCTCGCCGGGATGGCGTTCCAGCAGGAAGCGGAGCTGCTGGAAGAAGACGCGCCAGCCCTCTTCGACGGCGTCGTAGCGGTCCGGATCGGTCCCGGCGGGAAGCGGCTGCGTGGTGACGACACGCACGGTCGTCCGGCCGGGACGACCCACGAGGCCGATCTCCTGCCCCCCGTCGAGGACAACGCGGTCGGGCGGCTGGGGCTCGGCTCCGTTCACGAAGATGGCCTCGATCTCGGCCGGCAGTCCCTCGTAGTCCCAGCCGAACCAGTCGCGGATGAGGTCGGGTTCCGTCAGGGCCCGCCATACGGTGTCGGCGGGGGCCCCGATCGTCGTCTCGACACGGAAGGGCTTCTGCTCCTCGGCCATCGCACTGCTCCATTCGCTGAGCGCACTTCGACGCTACCGCCGCAGCCGCCCCCGTAGTAAGTGGCCACCGCGGGGAGCGGCCGCAGGTGTACTACCCGCGCGCCACTACGGGACGGCCACTACGCGAGCACCGAGAGGACGATCTTGCCGGTGGTCCGGCCGGTCTCCCCCACCTCATGGGCCTTCGCCGCCTCCGCCAGCGGGAGTACGGTGTCGATCTCCGGCCGCAGCTTCCCCGCGTCCACCAGGGCGGCGATCTCCTGCAGCCCCGCGCAGTCCGGCTCCACCAGGGTGAACCCGGTGCGTACGCCGGCCCGCGCGGCCTCCGCCGCGGGCGGTACCGCGTCCGGCGACGGGAGCGTGATCAGCGTGCCGCCCGGGCGGAGCACCCTCAGCGACCGCGCCCCGTAGTCGCCGCCGACGGCGTCCATGACGACATCCACGTCCTGTACCGCCCCGGTGAAGTCGGTGCGCGTGTAGTCGATCAGCTCATCCGCGCCCAGTTCCCTGAGCCGGGCGTGCTTGGCCTCACGCGCCGTGCCGATCACGTACGCGCCGCGCGCCTTGGCGATCTGTACGGCGAGGTGGCCGACCCCGCCCGCGGCGGCATGGATCAGGACCCGCTGCCCCGCGCGCAACCCGGCCGTCCCGGTCAGGGACTGCAAGGCGGTGAGCGCGGCGAGCGGCAGCGCGGCGCTCTGCACATGGTCGAGGGCGGCCGGCTTGCGGGCGAAGTGCCGGGCGGGACCGGTGACGTACTCCGCGTAACCGCCCGCCTGGCGCGGGAACTCCGGCATGCCGAAGACCTCGTCGCCGGGGGCGTAGAGCGTCACACCGAGGCCGACGGCCTCCACGACGCCCGAGACGTCGTAGCCGAGGACCGGGGTCCGGGCCCACATCCCGAAGCCGCCGGTGGCGCGCGACTTCCAGTCCACCGGATTGACCCCGGCCGCGTGCACCCGGACCAGGATCTCCGTGGGGCCGGGCGTCGGGCGCGGGAGGCGTACCTCGGTGAGGACGTCGGGGCCTCCCCACGCGACCGGAGTGATCGCTCGCATGGTGGGGGTCGTCTCGCTCATCGGGAAGTGCCCTTCGTTCGTCGGTTGGGGTGTGCACCCACTGTGCGCGGAGGCCGGCCGCCCCGACATTGGCCAGATGGCCATGATGTGACAAGATCTGGCCATGACCTCCCTCCATCGTGTCGTCGTACTCGCCGCCGAGGGCGTCGTCCCGTTCGAGCTTGGCATCCCCGCACGGATCTTCGGTGCCTGCGAGTACGCGGCCGGAACCCCGCTCTACGAGGTGCTCGTCTGCACTCCGTCCGGCGGGCCCGTGCACACCGACGCGGGCTTCTCGATCGCCGTCGACCACGGGCCGGAGGCGCTGGCCACCGCGGACACCGTGATCGTCCCGCCCAGCCACGGCCTCGGCGCCCTTTACGAGGACGGCCGGCTCGACGAGGAGCTGGCGTCCGCCCTGGCACGGATCCGGCCCGGCACACGCATCGTGTCCATCTGCACAGGGGCGTTCGTGGTGGCTGCCGCGGGCCTGCTCGACGACCGGCCGGCCACCACCCACTGGAACGAGGCGACGAACTTCAAGCGCCTCTTCCCGCAGGTCCGGGTGGACGAGGAGGTGCTGTTCGTCGATGACGGCGACATGCTGAGCTCGGCCGGGGCGGCCGCAGGTGTCGATCTCTGTCTGCATCTGGTGCGACGCGACCACGGAAGCGCGATCGCCAACCGGGTGGCCCGGATCTGTGTCGTCCCGCCCTGGCGGGACGGCGGCCAGGCCCAGTACATCGAGCGTCCGGTCCCCGCGCCCTCCACGGCGACCACCGCCGCCACCCGCGCCTGGGCGCTGGAGCGGCTGGAGCGGCCCCTGACCCTCGGAGAGCTGGCCGCACACGCCCGGATGAGCGTGCGTACCTTCACCCGCCGGTTCCGCGACGAGGCGGGGGTGACGCCCGGACAGTGGCTGACGGCACAGCGCGTCGAGCTGGCCAAGCAGCTGCTGGAGACGAGTGACCTGCCGATCGACCACATCGCCGACCGCGCGGGATTCGGCAGCGCGAACTCACTGCGCCAGCACCTGCGTACGGCCATCGGAGTCTCACCGGCCGCGTACCGGCGGACCTTTCACACCGCAGAGGTGGGCTGACCTGTGCGGTGCTCCTGCGGGCTGATCCCGCGCACCCGCTTGAAGGCCGAACTCAGCGCGAACGAACCGCTGTAACCGACCTTCCTCGCCACCGCGTCGACCGTGGCGTCCGTGGTCCGCAACAGGTCCGCGGCGAGTGAGAGACGCCAGCCGGTGAGGTACGCCATCGGCGGCTCCCCGACCAGCTCCGTGAAGCGACGTGCCAGCGCCGCCCGCGACACCCCGCTCTTCGTCGCCAGCAGGGCGACCGTCCAGGGATGCGCCGGGTCGTTCTGCAGCAGCCGCAGCGCCTGGCCCACCACCGGGTCGCCCAATGCCCGGTACCAGCCGGGCGCTTCGGCATCCGGCCGGGAGAACCAGGCGCGCAGGGCGGAGATGAGCAGCAGGTCCAACAGCCGGTCGAGCACCACTTCCTGCCCCGGCTCGTCCCGGCCGATCTCCTCGTCGAGCATCGGCGCGAACGTGCAGGCGCACAGTTCGGCCGGCAGATACACCAGGGGCGGCAGCGCGTCCAGCAGCCGCCGGCTGACCTCACCGTCCATCTGGTAGGTGCCGACGAGCAGCGCGGTCGCGCCCTCGGCGCTGTCGCCCCACATCCGGACGCCCAGTTCCATCACCAGGCCCAGCGGGTCCCCTTCCGGCGTGCTGCACTGACCGCCGGGATGGATGACGACCCTGGGCGGGGTCTGCGGATCGTCGGAGACCGTGTACGGATCGGGGCCGCGGGCGATCGCCACATCGCCGGGCCGCAGTCTGACCGGGTCGCCGGAGTCCGGCAGGATCCAGGCCTCGCCGCGCACCACGGACATCAGACAGATCGGCGCCCGGTCCTCGATCCGTACCGGGGGCGTTCATCACCATCCGGAGCAGGAAGGCTCCCCGTGCCCGCGGTCCCTCCAGAAGCCCCGTGAGTGCGTCCATGGAGCCAGCGTAGACGCACGGACATGCGATTGAGGCTGTGGAGCATGGCTCGTCCACGGCGCGGCGGCGACGCTTGAGCCATGACGGAAAACGTGAAGCAGGGGACGGTGTTGGTGACGGCGGCCACGGGCAAGACCGGTCGCCGCGTGGCGGAGCGCCTCGCACAGCGCGGGGTGCGGGTGCGGGCGGGTTCCCGTACCGGAGAGGTTCCCTTCGACTGGGAGGACGACACGACGTGGGCGCCGGCGCTGCGCGGCGCCGATGCGGCGTACGTCGCGTACTACCCGGACCTGGCGGCTCCCACGGCGGCGGACGCGTTGCGGACCTTCGGCCGGCTGTCGGTGGAGAACGGGGTGCGGCGGCTGGTGCTGCTGTCGGGTCGCGGTGAGCCGCAGGCAGTGACCGCGGAGGAGGCCGTACGCGAGTCCGGTGTCGAGCTGACGGTCGTACGCGCCAGCTTCTTCGCGCAGAACTTCAGCGAGGGATTCCTGGCGGACGGCCTGGTCGGCGGCGAACTGCCGTTCCCCGCCGGAGAGGTGGCGGAACCCTTCATCGACGCGGATGATCTCGCCGACGTCGTGGTCGCCGTCCTCACCGAGGACGGGCACGCGGGTGCGGTTCATGAAGTCACAGGTCCGCGGGCGCTGGCCTTCCGGGAGGCGGTGGCGGAGATCGCCTCCGCCACCGGGCTCACGACCACCTATGTCCCGGTCTCGGGACCCGAATACCGCGACCTCCTGGAGCAGTTCGGCCTGCCCGCCGACTTCGCGGCCTTCGCCTCGGAACTGTTCACGTTCCTCCTCGACGGCCACAACACGCCGACCACGGACGGGGTGAAGCGAGTACTGGGCCGCGAGCCGAGGGACTTCGCGGACTATGTGCGCACGGCGGTCGCGGCAGGCGCGTGGGGCAGTCGGGAGTAAGACAACAGCAGGAGCAAGGCAGGGGCGGGCTCAGGAGTACAGGGCACCGACCTCGCGCGCCGTCCTGTGGACTTTTCCGCCGGCTACATCCTCGGCCGGGTGCTCCGGTTCGACGACGAGGAGTACGGCCCGTACTACGAGACCGCCCTGAACGCCCACCGCCTTCTCACGCAGGCCGAGGGCAGCCCGTGGCGCAACATCCCCTGGCGGTGATCTCAGCGGGGCCGCCGGCTCAGCGACCGCCGGCTCAGCGGCTCAGCCGCGCTTGCGCAGGGCCAAGAGCCGGTAACGGGGGTCCGGCCGGCGTTCGCCGGGTGCCGGCAGGGCGGTCAGTTCCGCCGCCAGGCGCTCGGCCGCCGGCCCTCGGACGGCGATACGAGTGGCGTACCGGCCCTTCAGCAGCGCGCTCGCGACGGCGCGGGGCGAGCGGCCCTGGCCGTGGCCGGTGAACCGGGCCTCGGCCACGGGTGCCAGGCCGTGCGCGGCGGCACACGCCTCGACGCGGTCCGTCCTGTCGTAGGCCTCGGCCGTCCGGTGCGGGGCGAGCACCTCGTCGATGTCGCTGCCCACATCGTGCGCGTCGTCCTTGTCGACGGTGGTGAGAAACACTCCGCCCGGCCGCAGCACCCGCGCGGCCTCGGCCACCACCGCGTCCGCCTGCGGCACGAGGTGCAGCAGCCACACCGCGCTGACCGCGTCGACTGCCGCGGCCGGGAACGGCAGCCGCCGGACATCGGCGAGCACCACGCCGCCGCCGAGGCGGCCCTTCGCAATACGGGCCATGCCGTACGAGGCGTCGGCGCCCAGCACCCGCAGTCCCGGCCGCGCCAGACGGCTGGTGACGATGCCGGTGCCACAGCCGATGTCGAGCAGGGTGCGGGCCTGGCCGGGGACGAGACCGAGCACCGCGCCCGCCGCTGCCTCGGCCCGTGGGGTGCCGCCGCGCGAGGCGTCGTACGCGGCCGCCTCGGTGTCGTAGTCGAGCATCCGGCTCAGCGCGCGCCGTGGCCGCCGGCGATGTCCTCCACCCGCTGGGCGAGTTCGAAGTCCTTCACCGTGACCGCGTCGCCGGCGCTGTGCGTATTCACGGTCAGCGCAAGGGTGTTGTATCCGAGGGTGAGGTCGGAGTGGTGGCCCAGCTCCTCCTGGATCTGGGCGACGTGCACGGCCATCGCGGCCGCCGCGAAATGTGTGCCCAGTTGGTACGTACGGGCGATCCTGTCCCCCTCCAGCGCCCATCCCGGGAGCTCCCTCAGCCGGTCCTCGATCTCCTTCTGGGACAGCGGCTCGGTGGCCATGGCCTGGCTCCTTCCGGGACTGGGGGTCGTCTGGTCCCAGCCTGCCACAAGGCGGCCGGGAGAGAAGGATTCGCGCCATTGTGCGAGTGGGCCCGCGCGCGCCTTCCGGGTCGAGGGGGGTGCCCATATGCTCCTGCGCCGGACGTGACTGTTACCGGTGGTAGGAGGGGGACGCGTCATGGCCCGTACGGGCAGCACTCGACGGACGTTCGTGGCCGGCGCGGCAGCGGCCGCCGGCACAGCCGCGGCGCTCGGTCCGGCAGGCGGGGCGGCCGCCGCGCCGCGCGCACCGGGAGGGCCGCCTTCGGTGGCGGTGCTCGGCGGCGGAGTAGCCGGGATGACGGCGGCGCACGAACTGGCCGAACGCGGCTTCGCCGTAACGGTCTACGAGCGCAGGGCGCTGGGCGGCAAGGCCCGCAGCATGGACGTCCCTGGCAGCGCCCGAGGTGGTCGCAGGCACCTGCCCGCCGAACACGGCTTCCGCTTCATCCCCGGCATCTACCACAACCTCCCCGACACGTTCCGGCGCATCCCCTTCCCCGGTAACGCGGACGGCGTGTGGGGCAACCTGGTGGCGCCCAAGGAGATGATGTTCGCGCGGACCGGCCGCGAGGATCTTCGCGTTCCGCTGCCCTGGGCGGGCGAGGAGCCGGCGGAGCTCACGCCGGACGAGCTCCGGCGAGCCGTGACCGCCTTCCTCGGCACGGCGTTCCGGCTGCCGCCGCACGAGACCGCGTACTTCGCGAACCGCTTCCTCGTCTTTCTCACCAGCTGCGACGAGCGGCGCAACGCCCAGTGGGAGCGCAAGCCGTGGTGGGACTTCCTGCGGGCCGGGCAGATGTCGGACGACTACCAGCGCATCCTGGCCGTCGGCCTGACCCGCAACATCGTCGCGACCAAGGCCGAGGAGGCCAGCACCCGGACCGTCGGCTCCCTGCTTGAGGCATTCGTCTTCAACGCGCTGGGCCGCGGGGCGGACGGGCCTCTCGACCGGATCCTGAACGCCCCGACCAACGAGGCGTGGATCGACCCGTGGGAGGCCCATCTGCGCGGCCTGGGCGTGGAGTTCCGGATCGGCTGGACGGTACGCGAGCTGAAGCTCGGCTCCGGACGGATCTCGGCGGCGGTGATCGAGGACCCGCAGGGTGTACGGCAGTCGGTGACCGCGGACCACTACATCTCGGCGATGCCGGTGGAGCACGCCCGCCGGACCTGGGGAGCCGAACTGCGGACCGCGGATCCGCAGCTCGCCCGCTGCGACCGGCTCCAGACCGATTGGATGACCGGCATCCAGTTTTATCTGACCGAGCGGACACCCATCCTGCACGGCCATCTCAACTGCATCGACTCGCCCTGGTCGCTGACCGCCATCGCACAGGCCCAGCACTGGCCGGGCCGGGACTTCCCGGCCGACTACGGCGACGGCATGGTGGCCGAGTGCCTGTCGGTCGACATCTCCGAGTGGGACAGGCCGGGAATCCTGTACGGCAGAACGGCGAAGCAGTGCACCCGTGAGGAGGTCGCCCGCGAGGTGTGGGCGCAGCTCAAGGCGACGGTCAACGACACGGGGCGGACGGTCCTGAAGGACCGCACACTGCACTCGTGGTTCCTGGACCGGGCGTGGACGGGCTCGGCACCCCGAACCCCACCAACGTCGACGAGCTGCTGATCCACCCGGTGGGCACCTTCCACAACCGGCCGAGTGCCGCGACGCGGATTCCCAACCTGTTCCTGTCCGGCGACTATGTGGCCGTCGACATCGACCTGGCGACGATGGAGGGCGCCAACGCCTCGGCCCGGCAGGCCGTCAACGCCCTCCTGGAGCGGACCGGTTCAGGCGCCGAGCGGTGTACGGTCACCCCGCTGTACCGGGCGCCGGAGCTGGAGCCGTCGAAGCGGCATGACCGGCTCCGGTACCGGCTCGGCCTGCGCAACCTCTACGACCTCGGGTAGGAACGCCGCTCGGATACCGTCGTCCCATGACCACAGCTGTGACGGACACCGCCGTCGGCCCGCTGCTCCGGAGCTGGCGGGAGCGGCGCCGGATCACCCAGCTGGAGCTGGCGATCCGCGCCGACTCCTCCGCCCGGCACATCAGCTTCATCGAGACCGGTCGCGCGCGGCCCAGCCAGGAGATGGTCCTGCGCCTCGCGGACCACCTCGACGTACCGGTCCGGGAGCGAAACGCCCTGCTGCTGGCCGCAGGTTACGCCCCGCGGTACGCCGAGACGCCGCTGGACGACCCGGCCATGGGCGCCCTGCGGGAGGGGATGGAACAGCTGCTGCAGGGCTACGAGCCGTATCCGGCGCTCATCGTGGACGGGACGTACACCGTGCTGGCCGCCAACCGGGGCATCGCCATGCTGCTCGACGGGCTGCCCGGCCATCTGCTGGCCCCGCCGCTGAACGCGATGCGACTCACCCTCCACCCGGAAGGCCTGGCTCCGAAGATCCGCAATCTGCGGGAGTGGCGGGGGCATCTGCTGTCCCAGATGGAACGCCAGATCGCCATCATGCGCTCGGACGCGCTGCGCGCCCTGTACGACGAAGTCGCCGCCTACCCCCTCCCGGAAGCGGGGGACGACACAGCGACGGCCCCGGCCACGGGCACCGCCACGCAGGACTCGCTCGCGCAGTCCCCCGTTCCGCATTTCGCGCTGCCGTTGCGGATCGAGCACGATGGGCACCTGCTGTCCTTCGTCTCGTCCATCTCCACCTTCAACACCCCGATGGATGTGACGGTCGCCGAGCTGGCCATCGAGACGCTTCTCCCGGCCGACCCGGCGACTGTGAAGTACCTGCGGTCGACGACGCCTTAGCGCCGTGGCCTTCAGCGGGCGGCGCGCAGGGCCAGATGCTGCAGTACGGCGAAGCCGGCGACCGTCATGGCCTGCACCGGAATCCACACGGCGCCGGCCGTGGTCGGCGAGAACCACAGGGCGAGCGCCGCCCCGGCCCTCAGGAGGCCGTCGATTACCTCGTAGGTCATGCGCCACGCCCGGCGGACCCTTCCTCTGGGTGTGCCGGGCGGCTCCGCCCGCTCGGCGGCGCCCGGCGGGAAGGGCCGCCCGCACTCCGGGCAGCCGGGTTCGGCCGGTATCCGGTATCCGGGCGATCACCACCAACCGGGCAAACCACATCAAATACCGGGGGCCCGTCGGCTCGACCACGCGGTTTCCGCATGCGCGGCCCTCCGGCAGCGGAGTCCGGGCGTCTGCACGGCATGATGGAGAGACTCCTCCACCGGCCGCAGATGATGTCCGGCGGAGCAGCGTGGCGCAGGTCACTCAATTCAGGCCGTAACGAATCGACTCGGGCACACGATGAACCTCCAGGTGTCGTCGTGCAGCCCCGTCTCGCGCTTGAGCGACTTCGCCCGCCCGCCCTTACTGCTCGCTACGAGAGGCTCCTTGTGTCGCTCAGCCCGTCCCGCACGTTTCCTCCGGAGATCGCCGAATCCGAGTCCCTGGTCGCGCTCATCGAGCGCGGCCGGAGTCAGGGACACGTCAACGGCGATGACGTGCGCCAGGCCTTCGAAGCGGGCCGCATCCCGATGGACCAGTACAAGCGTGTCCTGCGCAGCCTCAACCAGGTCCTCGACGAGGAGGGCGTGACACTCCTGGTCACCGCCGCCCCGGCGGCGAAGACGGCCGTGAAGCGTCCGCGCAAGACCGTCGCACGGGACGAGGTGAAGCGCCCCGTCAAGAAGACCGCGGCCGCCCGCCCGTCGGGAACGGTGAAGAAAGCGGCCACGGTCAGGGCTGACGCCGTACCGTCGTCCACTATGGCTGCGATATCGGAGAAGCACGAAGAGCTCGAAGTACCGGCCGAGAAGAAGGCGGCGCAGAAGCGGACGGTCAAGACCGCCGCGAAGAAGACCGCGGCCAAGAAGACCGCCGCCAAGTCGGAGGCCCCCGAGGTCGACGAGTGGCCCGAGGAGACCGCCGCCACCGATCGCGACGAGGAGCTCGCCAAGCCCGAGGGCCAGGGCTTCATCCTGTCCGACGAGGACGAGGACGACGCCCCCGCTCAGCAGGTCATGGTGGCCGGCGCCACCGCCGACCCCGTCAAGGACTACCTGAAGCTGATCGGGAAGGTCCCGCTCCTCAACGCCGAGCAGGAGGTGGAGCTGGCCAAGCGCATCGAGGCCGGCCTCTTCTCCGAGTACAAGCTGGAGGAGGAGGACGAGCCGAAGCCCACGTTCCGACGTGAGCTGGAGATCCTCGTCGAGGACGGCCGCCGCGCCAAGAACCACCTGCTCGAGGCCAACCTCCGGCTCGTGGTTTCGCTGGCCAAGCGCTACACGGGCCGCGGCATGCTCTTCCTGGACCTGATCCAGGAGGGCAATGTCGGTCTGATCCGCGCGGTGGAGAAGTTCGACTACACCAAGGGCTTCAAGTTCTCCACGTATGCCACCTGGTGGATCCGCCAGGCGATCACCCGCGCCATGGCCGACCAGTCGCGCACCATCCGTATCCCGGTGCACATGGTCGAGATCATCAACAAGCTCGCGCGCGTCCAGCGCCAGATGCTCCAGGACCTGGGCCGTGAGCCCACGCCCGAGGAGCTCGGCAAGGAGCTCGACATGACCCCGGAGAAGGTCGTCGAGGTCCAGAAGTACGGTCGCGAGCCGATCTCGCTGCACACCCCGCTCGGTGAGGAGGGAGACAGCGAGTTCGGCGACCTCATCGAGGACTCCGAGGCGGTCGTGCCGGCCGACGCGGTCAGCTTCACCTTCCTCCAGGAGCAGCTGCAGTCCATCCTCGGAACGCTCTCCGAGCGCGAGGCGGGCGTGGTGTCCATGCGCTACGGGCTGAACGACGGCCAGCCGAAGACGCTGGACGAGATCGGCCGGGTGTACGGCGTGACGCGTGAGCGCATCCGCCAGATCGAGTCCAAGACGATGTCGAAGCTGCGCCACCCGTCGCGTTCCCAGGTGCTGCGGGACTACCTCGACTGAGTCGCAACGCGCCGAGGAGGCCCTGACCAGCACTTTGGTGCGGGTCAGGGTTTTTTCGGCGGTGAGCAAGGGCGACCGGATGCTGAAGGCGTCGGCGGCGGCGTCCTGAGTCAAGGGGGCACGACAGCTACCGTGCGTATTCGCGGGACTGGTCTGGAGTCGCGGACTGCTCGGTCGAGATAGGGCAGCATTCTGCCCGACCCCGGGCGACGCCGCGGCCTCCCGCGGATGATCGTGCGGGAGACCGCCGGTCTGTCTGAACTACTTCGTGCCGGGGCGCAGGAAGGCTCACTTGGCGCTGTCTTCGGTGAGGGTGTGCGCGACAAGGGCGTTGGCGTGGCCGTGCCCCAGTCCGTGCTCGGTCTTGAGCCAGGAGACGAGCTCCATGTGCTTGGTCAGCGGCGAGGAGCGGATCAGGTCCTTCCACGCCGCGATCGGGCGGCCGTACTTCTTCTCGATCGCAGGAAAGTAGCTGGCAGGGCCCTTCACGCTGTCAGTCATCTGTGCTGTGTCCCATCTCTGTGTGCAGTGATCTTGAATTGTTGCCTCGCCCTTCCGTCCCGGGCAAGGCCGCAGAGGCGCTACTGCGGTGATGCCGCCGCCGGACCGCTCAGCCGGACTCTCTACGTCACGCGGAAGACCGGCCCGCGGGCCGTGAAGGGGAGGGCGGCGCCCTGCGGGACCAGGAAGGCGTGTTCGCGCCGGACCCGCAGAACGTCGCACGCGCCGTCGGTGATGACCAGCAGGGGCGCGGTGGGCGGGAAGTCGTCGGCCCGTTGGAGCAGGTCGATTCCCGGCTGCAGGACGGTGCCACCGCGCCCGCGTACCCGGACCTTCCCCGCGATCTCGGTCGGCGGGAGGTAGCCCGCGTCGTACGGGGCCGCGTCGCAGAAGACGACCCGGGCGGCCGGCACGTCGCGGGCCTCCGCGTACGAGGCGATGGCGCCCAGCGCCTTGCCGAGCAGCGCGGGCTCCATCGAGCCGGACGTGTCGAGCACGACGCCGAACGTGCAGCGGGCGATCTCCTCGGGCGGGAAGTACCGGCCCGCCCGGGGGATGTCCGGGGTGGCGGCCTGCCGGCGCGCGGGCCGGGCGTAGCTGCGTACCGGCTGCGGTCGCGGCACGTAGTCGGCGGCCACATTGAAGAGGAAGGGGTCCCGGGCGCCGCAGCGCTCACCGTGCCGCAGGGCGGCGTGCAGCATCTCGTGGCCGAGGATGAACCGCCACTCCTCGTCGGCGTACCGCCGGAGCGGATTCACGTAGATCTCGCCGGCGGCCGCGTTCACCGCGGCGACGGAAATGCCGTGCGCGCGGGCCAGTTCCGCGTCGGCGACCAGCGTCATGCCGGCCGCGATCCCGCCGAGCAGCGGATACGAGGAGACGAACCAGCTCAGTGCCCGGTCCCAGGGCTGCTGCCGGATCCGTTCACCGCTCTGGCTGTCCCGGCGCCCGCCCGCGACGTCCATGGCGGCGGACACGGTCCGGGTCAGCGCGTGGGCGAAGGCCAGCTGCCAGTCGGGCGGCGGGTCGTTCCACCGGTGCCACGCGGTGAGCAGCTGGTCCGGCGCGCCGCCCGCCGTACCGCAGCGGTCGTAGGCGGCGGGGATGCCGTCGCGCCGCCAGCGCGCCGCGATCTGCTCTTCGTCGCCGCCCGGGTAGCCGGCCGGCAGGTGGTCGGGCGCCCGTCCGACGGGGAACGTGAGCAGGAAGCGGTTGACGACGACGCAGCGGGCGGCCAGGTCGTGGCGGTCGGGCTGTTCGCGCTCCCGCCCGCTCTCGGTCCTGGCCGCCGGGACATGGCCGAATCCCAGATGCAGGAAGCAGTGCGCCAGGGCCCAGGCCCACTCGGCCGGTTCGGCGCGGAGGGTGGGGTGGACATGGACGGTGCCGTTGGAGTCGACGGACGCGAGGCCGTACTTGGGCTCCGGCACGTACTGATGTCCGGCGGTACGTGGTGTCCGGCCGGACAGTGTGGGCGGCAAGCCCCCTACGCCGCAGCCGATTTTCCCTGGTCCTCCACCGTTCCAAGAGGCACCTGGGGGCCGTCGCTCTCCCGCAGCCAGCGGCGCAGCACGCGGTGCAGCCGCTCCGCGCCGACCAGTTCGCCGCCGTCCGGCACCGGCTCGGAGAGTTCGGCGGGCCACAGCAGGAAGGGGCGCGCCTGCTCGCCGCCCAGCCCGCCGTGCGAACCGATCTGCTCCTCGAAGGCGTGCACATCGCCGGTTCGGGGGTCGTAGCTGGAGTTGACCATGATGTCGGCGACGTGCGGGAAGGCGTCGGTGCGGCGGACCAAGTCGGCCGTGCCCGGCCCGAAGGCGGCGAGCGGGCCGCGGTCAGCCGGTCCCTCCTCGTCGAGTCGCAGTTCCGCCCCGTGCGCGCCCAGCACCAACGGCCCGTGCTCCGCGCTGCGTACGAGCAGGAAGCCGATGCCCGGATGGTTGGCGAGGGTGCTCAGGAGCGCCGGATGGCGGCGCTCGATCTGCTCGCGGGTCATCCGCTGCGGCACATCGGGGAACGAGATCAGCCCCAGGTTCCCGGAGGCGAGCACGACCGGGTCCGAGCCGCGCGCCGGATGCGTCTCCTCCTTGGCCCCCTCCACCGGCCGGTGCAGCGCGGCCAGCACGGCGGCGCGGGCCTCGGCGCCGCTGTGGGTGCGGCCCGCCCGGCGGGAGACGGGGAGCCCGCAGCCGGCCCGGACCAGGTCCTTGAGCCTGAGGCCGTACTGGCTGTGGAAGCTCTCTCCCGGACTCTGGCCGTGGTCCGACAGCAGCACGATCCGGTAGGTGCGCGCGGCGTGCTCGGCGACCTTGACGATGAGTTCGAGGGACCGGTCGAGCCGTTCCAGGACCTTCTCGGCGTCCCGGCTGCGCGGCCCGGAGTGATGGGCGACCTCGTCGTACGCGACGAGATCGGCGTAGACGGCGGCACGCCCGGCGAGCATGTCCCCCATCACCGCGGCCACCACGACGTCCCGTTCGACGACGGTCGCGAAGGCCCGGATGAAGGGGTAGAGGCCGCCGCGCCCCACGCGCGGCCGGTCGCCGCGCAGCCGGGACCGGGTGGACTGGAAGATCTCGCGGCCGGCTTCGGCGACGAAGGACAGCGCGGTACGCACCGCGTTGGCGGGGTCGGAGAAGTAGGCGAAGTATCCGGCGCGCGAGCGGTTGGCCCGGCCGCGCCGGGCGGCGACGGAAAGCACCAGGGCGAGTTGGTCGGCGCCGCCGCTGAACAGGTTGCCCCGGCTGGCCCCGTCCACGGTGAGCAGGCCGCCGTCGCCGGTGCGCATGATCGCGCGACGCTGGAGTTCGGCGGCGCTGGTGGGCCGGTTGCACACCATGACGTCGCCGGTGTCCTTCTCGTACCAGCGGAAGGCGGGGACGTCGTGGTTGGAGCCGTGCAGGATGCCGAGCTGGCTGGCGCCCGTCTGGCTGGACCAGTCGGTACGCCAGGGGGTCAGGCGGTGACTGCGGGACAGCAGACGCGCGACGGTCGGCATGAGTCCGCGCGCGACGGCGTGCAGCAGCATCTCGTGGCCCACGCCGTCGAGTTGGAGGAAGACCGTGCCGGGCGGGTCACTGCGCCCGCCGTCCTCACCGCGTCTGCGCCGCCTCCGGTGGGCGAGGCGGGCCAGCCTTCGCCGGTAGGCGTTGTCGTCACGGACGGCGAGCGCGGTGGAGGTCGTCGATGCGACGGCGGACATGACGGCGGCGACGACCACCGCCGTCTCGACGTCGGCCTCGCCGCGGCCGTCCGGGATCAGCCTCAGGGCGATCAGCAGCAGCGAGCCGTTGAGGAAGAAGACCAGAACTCCCAGCACCAGTGCGGGAACCAGCAGCAGGGCGCGCACGAGCACGGGCCAGACAAGTGCGCTCAGCAGGCCGAATGCGCCCGCGCCCCAGGCTGCGGTGACGGCGATGCGGGTGGGGCTGTCCCCGTCGTCGGACTGGAGCTGGAAGTCGGGCAGGAGCCCGGCGAGCACCAGCATGGTCACGGTGGACACCGCCCACACCACGATCACCCGCAAGAGGGCACTGCCGGCGGCCCGCAATCGCCCCTCGACCACGTGTTTCCCACCTCACGTCCGGCCCGCATCAGGCGCACGGACCCGGCTCCCAGCCTCGCACAGCCGCCGGCTCCGGTGCCGGGCGGAACGTCAGCAGCCGTCGTAGCCGGCCGTCGGCATGGACAGCCGGCGGTGGACCTCCGCCTTCATCGCCGCGTCGTAGGCCGGCTCGTCCATCCCCACGGTCTCCAGCCGCACGCCCCGCCGCTCGCACTCGGCGGTGAACTCCGGCACCGACTTCAGCGCGCGTTCCAGCACCCGGTGGTTGGGCGCGACGAACAGGTCCACCTGTCCGGCCTCGACGTCCGACCAGAGGCCGCAGTGGTCGGGCCGGAGTCCGTAGATGAGCAACTGGCGTGTCACGACGTAGCCCTTGTCGGCGGCCCAGCGGGCGCACATGGCGTGCTGGCTGCGTGTGTCCACGACAAAGGGATCGCTGTCCAGTTCTTCCAGCGGTGTCAGGCTGGCGATCGCAGCCACCTGAACATCAGCCATGACGTCCCCTTCTTCCGGGCCCAGGCGCAAGACCCTACTCCGGTACCCGGTCCACGAGGAGGCGCACGCCCCGGCGCTCGGGCCCGTAGGCTCGTACCGTCAGGCGCCAGCGTGGGAGGAGGCCGTGCGTGCCGGTGGAGATCACCTGGTGGGGCCATGCCACCTGTACGGTCGAGGACTCCGGTGTCCGTGTCCTGACCGATCCGCTGTTCGCCCGGCGGCTGGCGCATCTGCGCCGGCGCCGGGGTGAACTGCCGCCGCCCGAGGCCGCCGTCGCCGAGGCGGTGGTCGTCTCGCACCTGCACGCCGACCATCTGCATCTGCCTTCTCTGGCGCGACTCGCGCCCGGCACGCGGCTCATCGTGCCGCGCGGCGCGCGGCAGGCGGTGCCACGGCTGGGAAGGCTGTCCGGACTGCGCGTCACGGAGGTCGCGCCCGGCGACGAGGTGCGGGTGGCGGACGTAGTCGTACGGGCGGTGAGCGCGCGGCACGACGGGCGCCGGCTGCCTGTCGGACCCCACCGCTCCCCCGCTCTCGGCTTCGTGGTCAGCGGCGAGGCCCGGACGTACTTCGCGGGCGACACCGGACTGTTCGAGTCCATGGCCGACGAGGTGGGTCCCGTGGACGTGGCTCTGCTGCCGGTCGGCGGCTGGGGCCCCTACCTGGGGCACGGGCATCTCGACGCGGGCCGCGCGGCGGAGGCGCTCGCCCGGATCGCGCCGCGCAGTGCGGTGCCCGTGCACTACGGCACGTACTGGCCGATCGGCATGGGCGCGGTCAGACCGCACGAATTCCATTCCCCGGGCGAGGAGTTCGCCCGGTACGCGGCCCGGCTCGCACCCTCGGTAGCCGTGCACCGGCTCGCCCACGGCGAGAGCGTCCGGCCGGGGGCCGTCCGGTGATTCCGGAAGTGCTGCGGGAGGCCGTGGAGCAGGTTCAGCAGGTACCGCCGGAGACGACCCGGCAGGCGGTGGGCCTGCCGGCGCTGTTCGTGCTGGTGGTCATCGGGGCGCTGGTGCCGGTGGTGCCCACGGGGGCGCTGGTCAGTTCGGCCGCCGTCGTCGCCCTGCACCAGACGTTCCCGTTCGCGCTGCTGTTCGTCTTCGGGGTCGCGGCCCTCGCCGCGTTCCTCGGCGACATCGCGCTGTACTGGCTCGGGCAGCGGGGGGTCCGCTCCAAGAACGGCTCGCGGTGGCTGGCCAGGCTACGCGGCCGCGCCGCCCCGGAACGGGTCGCCCAGGCCCAGCGGGGGCTCGAGGAGCACGGGGTGCTGGTGCTGGTGCTGTCCCGACTGGTGCCCGCCGGGCGGATTCCGGTGATGGTGGCATGCCTGATGGCCGAGATGCCGCTGCGCCGCTTCGTCCGCGGTGACGCGCCCGCGTGCCTGGCCTGGGCCGCGACGTATGGGCTGGTCGGCATCCTCGGCGGCTCACTGTTCGCCGAGCCCTGGCAGGGCGTGGTGGCGGCGGTGGCGCTGGCGCTGCTGCTCAGCGGCGCACCGGCGCTGTGGCGCCGGGTGCGGACCTACGCGTCCGGTTGAGCACCCGAGAGGCGCCGACGGGCAGGTCCCAGAGCGTCTCTCGGGGGCGGCCGGCCTTCTGCCAGGCGGCGCGGACCCGGGTGAGCGGTTCCAGTACCGGTTCGGCGGACAGAACGAAGGTCGCCCAGTGCATCGGAGCCATCCGGTGTGCGCCCAGGTCGAGACAGGCCCGGACCGCTTCCTCGGGGTCGGCGTGCACGTCGCGCAGCCACCACCGCGGGGCGTACGCGCCGATGGGCAGCAGGGCGAGGTCGATGCCCGGGTGACGGCGGCCGATTTCGCCGAACCAGTGCCCGTAACCGGTGTCGCCGGCGAAATAGACCCGTTGCCCGGTCCGGTCGCTGAGCACCCAGCCGCCCCAGAGGGAACGACAGGTGTCGAGGAGGGTGCGCTTGGACCAGTGGTGGGCGGGCACGAACTCGAAGCGCACGCCGCCGGGGGCGCCCAGTTCGGCCGCCTCCCACCAGTCCAGTTCGGTGACGGTGGTGAAGCGGCGGCGCCGGAACCAGCGGCCCAGCCCTGCCGGCACGAAGAGGGGCGTGGTTCGCGGCAGCCGTCGCAGGGTCGGGGCGTCCAGGTGGTCGAAGTGGTTGTGGCTGATGACCACGGCGTCCACCGGCGGCAGGTCTTCCCAGCGCACCCCGACCGGGGTGATCCGGGCCGGAGTGCCGAGGATCTTGCGGGACCAGACCGGATCGGTCAGCACGGTGAGTCCGCCGATCCGGATCACCCAGCTGGCGTGCCCGGCCCAGGTGACGGCGACGGTGTCCGCATCGACGCGCGGCAGTGAGCCGGGGGCGTAGGGCAGCTGGGGGATTCCGTTCAGGCCGGCCGTGCCGGGGCGGATGTCGCCCTCGCGGGCCAGCCGGGCGAAGGCCCTGACGCCCGGGAGCGGGGCGGTGAGCCGGTCGGCGAAGGAGGGTGGCCAGGTGCGGATCTCTCCGACGGGCCGGAGGCCGGTGCCGGGCCGGGAGCCGGACGCGGTGCCGGGCCGGGAGCCGGGGTCTGCGGGGTGCGTCGCGGCGGCGTTGCCGCCGTCCGGCACGGCCGGTCCGCCCGCCCGCCCTCCGCGCCGGTCCGCCCGGCCGGTCTGCTCCGTCTGTTCCGTCTGTTCCGTCATCGAAATGGCTCCCTTCGGTGGCGGGCGCAGGTCATCGCAGTTCGTCGAAGGCCGATCCGAAAATGCTGAGTGCTCGCGAGACATGCGGCAATTCCAGCGGATCCGCTGCGGTGAGGGACTCCATGCGCTGCTCCTCGGTTGCCCCGAGCAGCGGCCCGGTGGCCAGCCGTACGCGCAGAGCGCCCAGTTCGTCGCCGAACCGGTGGCCGCCGGGAACGGGCGAGCCCAGGCGGTGGGTCAGATAGTCCTCCAGATCCATGGAGTCGCTGACCCCGCGGGCCGCCAGACCGGAACGCAGCGGGTGGAGGTCCGCGTAGAAGTGACGGCCGGCCTGTGGGGGGCGGGCCAGCGCACCGGAGACCAGGACCGCGTGGTGGAGTGCGGCCGCGACGCGCGCGTGCAGGGCCGAGGCCGAGGCGGCCCGGTCGGTGACGGTGCGCGGTTCACGGAGGGCGTACGCGGCGGCCTCGGCGACCGGGCCGGCGCAGAACGCGCCGACGGCGGTGAGGATGTCGAGGGTGCGGGCCCGCAGCGCGGCGGCCCTGCGGGTGGCGGGGAAACGGGCCACGGCGGCGGGCCAGCCCGCCGGCGCGAGGGCACCCGCCAGATCGGTCAGTACGGTCACATCGTCGGGGAAGGTCTCGGCCGGACTGACCAGCACGGTTTCCTGCGGCTGGTGCACGGTGTCGCGCCACGTCTCGTCGCTGATGATGGCCATCCCCTCGGAGACGGCGGCCTCGCAGGTCTCGCGCAGGACTTCGGGCGGGGCCACGGTCCCGGTGGGGTCATCGGCGACGGACAGGAGCAGGAGACGTGGCTCCCCGCCCTCCGCGCGGACCCGGCGGATCGTCTCCAGGAGCGCGAACGGATCGGGCACACCGCCGCACTCCGCCGGGGTGGGTACGTGGTAGGAGGGCCGGCCCAGCAGCCTGACCTGCGGGGTCCACCAGGCGGGGCACGGGCGCGGCAGCAGGACGTCCCCGCCGTGTGCGGCGGCCATGGCCAGCAGCAGCGGAGGCGCGCCGGGGGCGGCGGCCACCTGGTCCGGTCCGGCCGGCAGGCCACGGCGGCGCCAGTAGCCGCAGGCCGCCTCCCGGACGGGCTCACCGCCGCCGGGCGGTTCGGGGGCGGCGCGTCCGGCCGCGGCGGCGAGCACCGCTGCCAGGTCCGGCAGGACGGGCAGGTCGGGCCCGGGCGCGGGCGGCCCGTACCGGACGGGGCCGCGGCCTTCGGACGCCGTCGGCTGCATGCCTCCACCTCCAGGCTCCGGGTCACGCCGCCCGGGTCGTGTCACGGGGAGCCGACCGGGCCCCTGAGCCCTTTATACGTATGTTTGACGGGTTTGGCGCCGCCTGCCGCTCCTATGGGCCCTCGGCCAGGAGGGACAGATCCCGCTCCAGGCCGAGGCCCCGGGTGCGTACGACGGCTTCGGCGACGTCGGCGAGCTTGCGGTTGGTGCGCTGGGAGATCCGCCGCAGCGTCGCGAAGGCCTCGTCCGCGCCGCAGCCCAGTACGTGCATGAGGATGCCGCTGGCCTGGTCGATGACCGGGCGGGAGCGCAGCGCGTTCTCCAGCTGGCCGACCTCGGAGAGGGCGGCCATGTAGCGGCGGTCGCGGACCATTCCCGCGGCGGCCATGTCGCCGAGGACGGTGACCGGGCCGTGGGCCGCCGCGCCGAGTGTGCCGGGGCGGAAGCTGAACAGGCTGATGGTGACCGCCAGCCCAGCCCGGCGGAACGGCAGAGTCACACACGCCCGGACACCGGAGTCCAGCGCCGCAGCCCGGTACTCGGGCCAGCGGTCCTCGTCCAGCAGGTCTTCGGTGTGCACCGGCTCACCGGCGTCCAGGGCGGCCGGCACCGGCCCCTCACCGGTCGCCAGCTGTACCGCTACGAGTCCCGCCAGGTCGGGATGGGTGGCTGCGGGCCGGTCCGCGCTGCCGTCCGTCACGGTGGCGACCGCGCCGCAGCAGGCGAGGGTGCAGCGGGCGGACTGCTCGGCGAGCTCCGACAACTTCCGCAGCGAGGAGGGCGATTGGGATCCTGAGAACTCCTGCTCGGCACGCATGGCGGGGTGCCTCCCTTCTCTTTCCCGGCTTCCCCGCCCCATCCCCGGAAAACGGCTCGACCGGCTAGCTTTCTCGCATGGCACAGCTGGACGAATTCGGTGAAGAACTTGCGGATTTCCGGACGCGGGTAGGCGAGTTGGCCCAGGCACGTTCCCTGCCGCCGGACAAGCGGCTTTCCGTACTGGACGCCGCGCTGATAGAGCTCCAGCACGTGGCGGACACCCTGTGGCCGGGCTTTGAGCGGCTGGCCGCCGGCCGGGCCGCCGTGCCCGCCGCCGAGCGGCAGGAACTCCAACTGCTGAAGGCCCTGTTCCAGCGCCATCCGCTGCCCGTCGCGCTGGTGGACCGTGAGACGGTCGTACGCCGCATCAACTTCGCCGCCACCGGGCTGACCGGCGTACGCGCCGGCTACGCGACCGGACGGCCCTTCGCCGGTGTGCTCACCCCGGGCGACCGGGCCGCGTTCCGCTCCCAGGCCGCCGCGGTGGCGCGCGGCGAGGGCGACCGCAGCCTCGTCGTACATCTCCAGCAGCAGCCGCACGTGCCGCTGCGCGCCACCCTCACCGCGGTTCGCCCGCCGGGCGAACCGCACATGGCGGTCCTCGTCGTGCTCCAGGCCGGAACCCCGGGCGCGGCGCCGTCCACCGTGCCGGCCGGCGGACGGCTCACGCCGGGGCCCGACCTCGCCGAGGCGACACGGCACGCCGAACTGATGGACCTCGTGGACGCCATGGCCGCGGCCCTGCTCCGCGCTGCGGCCGGAGGCCGGGAGGCGGTCCTGCACCGCGCGGCGGGGGTACTGCACAGACGGTTCGCCGACTGGGTGGTCGCGGACGCGGGCAGCGGCCCGCCGGTCCGTACGGCCGTACTCGGACCCGCGGACGACGCGGCGATACCCGTACTGCGCTCGCTCAACGGGCAGGACCCCGCCGACTGCCCGCTCGTCGTCGAAGCCGCGCGCGGCGGTTCGGCCGCCCTCCAGGTGCGCCCCGAGGACCCGGACGCCTTCGGCAGCGACGCCTCGGGCGCCTCGCTGCTCGTCCGGGCCGAGGTCACCTCGCTGCTGTGCGTACCGCTAACCGTCCCGGCGGACACGGGCGCGGCCGGACCCGGCCCCGTGCAGGGGGTGCTCACGTTGTTCCGTACCGGCTCGCGACGCGCCTTCTCGATGGCCGAGGGGCAGGCCATGGACATGATGTCGCGTCACATCGCCCTCGCTATGCGGCGTCCTTCATGATCTCGTCGTGCGCCGGGCGGTCCGCCGTCGCCTCGTCCCGCATCACCTCGTCCCGCAGCCGGGTGCAGCAGCGGCTGATCAGCCGGGACACGTGCATCTGTGAGATGCCCAGGTCCTCCGCGATGCTGCTCTGCGTCATGTCGCGGAAGAAGCGCATGTAGAGAATCCTGCGCTCGCGTTCGGGGAGTTGGCGCAGCCGCGGCTTGACGGCCTCGCGGTCGAGGACGACATCGAGCGCGGGGTCGGGGCCGCCGAGCGCGTCGCTCAGTTTGTACCCGTCGTTGCTGCCGGGCAGTTCGGCGTCGAGGGAGAGCGCGGTGAAACTCTCCAGGGCTTCCAGCCCCGCGGTCGCCTCCGCCTCCGTCATACCGGCGTGGGCGGCGATCTCGGCGGTGGTGGGCGCGCGGCCGGACACCGTCTGGGCGAGTTCCTGGAGGGCGACGCGGACCCGGTTGCGCAGTTCCTGGATGCGGCGGGGGACGTGGAGCGTCCACATGTGATCCCGGAAGTGGCGTTTGACCTCGCCGGTGATGGTCGGCACGGCAAAGCTCTCGAAAGCGGCGCCGCGGTCGGGGTCGTACCGGTCGACGGCCTTCACCAGGCCCAGGGCGGCCACCTGACGCAGGTCCTCCAGGGACTCGCCGCGGTTGCGGAACCGGCCGGCAAGCCGGTCCGCCATGGGCAGCCAGGCGCGTACCAGATCCTGGCGCAGTGCCTGCCTGTGCGGGCCCTGGGGCAGTACGGACAGCCGCCGGAAGGCCTCTGCGGTATCGGGCGCGTCGTCGTGCGGGTGCTTCGCGGTCGCGTGAGTGCGCATGTGTGGCAACTCCCTGAGCGGTGCTTACGGATGGTTGTCACCGTGGGAGGGCCGCAGCGGACGCGGACAGGGCCGAGGGCGCGCCCCGGGGGCGTCGAGCCGCTCCCACGGACGTGCCTCCGGTCCGAAGCACGATGGGCGCGTTCCCGGGGACGAGCGCTTCAAACGAGCCCGGCACAGGGGCCGCACACGCCGCACACACCGCAGTGGCCGGGAACCCCGTCATCCGGGTTCCCGGCCACTGCGGCTCACATCGGCGTGGTCGTCATGGCCGCGCCGTCAGCACCGCCGGCACCGCCAGACCGGCCGCTTCGCACGCGCGTTCCGGCGCCGGCCGAGGACCACCGCGAGGAGCAGGATCGCTCCCCCGGCGGCGGCCACGAGCGGCCCCGGGTGGCGGCGGATTGGCTCGGGGGTGTGCTCCTGGACCGCGTGCACCGCCTTCGAGGCCGTCTCCTGCACGTGAGCCCTGACCTCCGCGGCCTTCTCCTGGGTGCGCGCCTTCACGTCGGCCTTGGCCGCCAGCTGTTCCGCCGTGGCGCCCAGCCGGGAGCGCGCCTCCTCCACCCTCATCTGGGCATCTTCGGTGGGCTTGCTCATCGGTGGGTCCTCTCCTTCAGCTCGTGGATGTCCGCCCGTACGCTCTCGACGGTCCGTTCCGGGGCGAGCGGCGTCGCCCGGCGGGTTTCCTTCCGGCCCAGCAGGGCGAGCAGCGCCGCCAGGACCGCCAGCAGCCCGGCCACCACCAGCCCCGCGGCCCAGACCGGAATGACCAGCGCCAACGCGGCGATGGCGGCGACCACGAGCGCCTGGAAGGCGAAGAGGCCCATGATTCCGGCGCCGCCGTACAGTCCTCCTCCTCGCCCGGCCCGACGCCCCTTGTCCTTCAGTTCGGCGCGGGCGAGAGCGAGCTCCTCCCGCACCAGATCGCTGAGCTGCTCGGACGCCTGCTTGACGAGTTCGCCCACCGAGGGCTCCGGGGACACCGCCATGATCCTCACCTCCGTGGGGTCGGCCTCGGCCGGCCGTTCACAACACCTTGCATGCTCATGGCCGCTCGGCCGGGACAACGGGTGCCCCGCCCCAATGGCACCAAACATCCGTGTTGCGGCTGCGTCACCGGGTACGCGCATCACACTCCCGAACCTTGGAGGTACTCATGCAACGAGGGAGCGCCCGGCTCAGCCGGCGCCAGGACGATGAGATGAAGCACCAGCTGCAGGGGCTGCTGCGCTCCGGCCACCCGACCCGGACGGAGGAGTGGAACGACCCCGAGCCCCTCGCCGAGGACGACCCCGAGGTCGCCTCGGGGCCGGTGCCGCGGCCGGGCTCCACCAGCGAGACCGACGGGCTGCGCTTCGAGCTGGCCCGGCACCTGGCCCGGACCCCGTTCCCTGCCCACCGGCGGGAACTGCTGCGGACCCTGGACCAGCGTCACGCACCCGACCGGCTGCTGGACCTCGTGGCCCAACTGCCGCCCGACCGCACCTACCGCACGGTGGAGGACATGGTGAGGGCGCTTCCGGAGGAGTAGGCCCGCTTCCCACGGGTACTGCGGGCGGAGTCATACCCGACGCACGCAAGCACCCACAGGGAAGGCGGACCCCCCATGGCCCAGTACGTGAGGGAAGTCATGACGCCGGGCGTCGCTGCCGTACGGCCCGACGCCTCGCTCGTCGAAGCGGCGCAGCTGATGCGCTCGCAGGACATCGGGGATGTGCTGGTCGCCGATGGTGACCGGCTGATCGGAGTGGTCACCGACCGGGACATCGCACTGCGCGCCGTGGCGGACGGGTTCGACCCGCTCACCGTGAACGCGCAGTCGGTGTGCACCCCGGACCCGGTGTGCGTGGGCCCGGACGACGAGGTGTCGACGGCGGTGGGGCTGATGCGCCGCCACGCCGTACGGCGGCTCCCGGTCGTGGAAGGCGGCCGTCCGCTCGGAGTGGTGAGTATCGGCGATCTCGCGGAGGCGCAGGACCCGCACTCGGTACTGGCCGACATCAGCCGGGCGGCACCGGAGTCACCCGACGGGCTCCGGTAGTCCGGCCCGCCCGACCTCCTCCGCCCACCCCCCGAAGAGGGTGTGCCGCTCCCCTGAAGAAGCTCAGACGCGGCGGCCCAGGAGGGCGAGGAGCCTGGTCTGTGCGTCGGCCCCGGGCGGCGGCTCGACCGGGGCGGCGAACAGGCCGGTCGCCTCCAGACCACCGGCGTACGGGGTCACCTCCTCGGCGGTGAAGTCCACCAGAGCGTCCGGAAGCCGCTCCGGCGCGCCGATCGCGCGGGAGAGGTCCCAGGCGTGGACGACGGCGTCCGCGGTCATCTGCGCGCAGTAGGCCGACGCCCGGGTTCTGCCGTACGACAGGTGAACGGTGCGGGCCAGCGCGCCGGGGGCGCCGAAGGCCTCCCGGGCTGCCGTCGCGGCGGCATCCCAGGCGGTCACCGGGTCGTCACCGAGAACCTCCCCCTCCAGCGCGTCGGCCACGTCCTCCACCGTGCGGCGCTGGGTCACCAGCAGCGGAACCCACAGCTGCTCGACGGTGAGGTGGTTGACCAGATCGGCCACGGACCATTCCGCGCAGGGCGTGGGGGCGTCCCACTGGTCCGGGCGCACCGCGTGCACGCGCTCGGTGAACAGGGCCAGTGCCTCGGCGTGCCGGGCGAGGAGTCCACTTCCCGAAGGTCCCATACAACTCACTGTCGCCGGGCGCGGGCACCCTCGCGAGTTCTGCCCTCGGCCGCGGGCCGGTCGGGGTGGCGGCGCAGGTACTCGCCCTCCAGCTCGGCCATCCGGATGTTGTGTGCGTGCAGGGCGTCCAGCGACCCGTGCAGCAGCGTGTCGTGCCGGGTGCGGTGGATGGTCTCCAGCTCGCGCAGCAGATCCTGCTCCTCGAGCCGTGCCGGGTCCACACCACCGTGCCTGCGCTCCGTGTCCTCCATGACGAGCCTCCCGTTCGTGTGGGTACTCCACTCTGCGGGTACCCGCAGGGGGCGAAATACCCGGAAGTTTTCGAAGCCGTCCGGCCCGGGTACGCGCGTGCCATGTCGCACGAGATCACGCAGGGTCCGCCCGGGGCGAAGCCCGCCCGGATTCTGGAGCTGCTCAGTGGCTGGGACCGCAGGGTCTTCCACGCGGTGGCCACCCGCCACTGGCCCGGCACGGATCCCGTGCTGCCGCGGCTGAGCCACAGCGCCAACCACGGGCTGCTGTGGTTCGCCACCGCGGCCGCCATCGGCACGCTGGGCGGCAGTACGCGGGCACGCCGGGCGGCGGTGCGCGGTGTCGCCTCGCTGGCGCTGGCCTCCGCCACCATCAACACCGTCGCCAAGCGCTCGGTGCGGCGGACCCGGCCGGTGCTGGACGCGGTGCCACTGATGCGCCAGCTGAAGCGGCAGCCCATCACCACGTCGTTCCCCTCCGGGCACTCCGCCTCGGCCGCGGCCTTCGCGACCGGCGTCGCACTGGAGTCCAGGGCCCTCGGCGCGATCGTCGCCCCGCTCGCCGCCGCGGTGGCCGTCTCCCGCGTCTACACCGGCGCGCACTATCCCAGCGATGTGATCGTGGGTGCGGCGCTGGGTGTGGGTGCGGCCTTCGCCGTACGGGGACTCGTACCCACGCGGGAGCAGCTGCCCGCCCCCGGGCGGCCGCACGCGGACGCGCCGGCGCTGCCCGGCGGCAAGGACCTGGTGGTGGTTGTCAACCGGAGCTCGGGATCCGCGGCGGCGCGGGCCGGCCTGGTACAGGACGCGCTCCCCCTCGCCGAGGTGCTGGAATGCGAGCCGCAGGACATCACCGCCACCCTGGAGCAGGCGGCCCGGCGGTGCCGGGCGCTCGGTATCTGCGGCGGCGACGGAACCGTCAACGTGGCCGCCGAGGTGGCCGCCAGGCACCGGGTGCCGCTCGCGGTGTTCCCGGGCGGCACGCTGAACCACTTCGCGTACGACCTCGGTATCGAGGAGGTGCACGACACCTGCCGGGCGCTGGCCACGGGTGACGCCGTCAAGGTCGACCTGGGCCGCTTCACACCGGGTCCGGGCGGCGCCGACGGGCCGGGGTACTTCCTCAACACGTTCAGCCTGGGCGTCTATCCCGAGCTGGTACGGATCCGCGAGCGCTGGTCACCGCGGATCGGCGGGTGGCCGGCCGGCGTGCTGGCCGCACTGAAGGTGCTGCGCGGCGAGCATCCGCTGGAGGCCGAGTTCCACGGACGGCGGCGGGCGCTGTGGCTGCTGTTCGCCGGAAACTGCATCTACCAGCGGATGGGCCCGACCCCCGGCCGGCGGTACGACCTGGCGGACGGCCTGCTGGACGTCCGTGTGGTGCACGGCGGCCGCCTGCCCGGCCTGCGGCTGCTCGCCGCGGCGCTGGCCGGTCCGCTGAGCCGCTCCGCCGTCCACGCCGCCGTGCGGCAGCGGCGGCTGCGGATCTCCGGTATCGTGCCGGGCACGCTTCTCGCGTACGACGGAGAAGTAGCGACAGCACCGGACGAGCTGCTGATCGACAAGGCCGACGAGGCGCTCACGGTGTACCGCCCGCTGCTGCTCTGAGGGAATCCGGGGCTGATGGGCGCCCGTGCTGACAGCCTGCCGGCCTGTCAGCGCTCGGTGGGCAGCAGCGGCCCCAGCGGACCGAGGTCGATATTGAGGTCTCCGGGCTCCAGACCGAACTTCTCCCGCAGGACGTCCATCCGGTCCTCGAGCAGCATCAGCGTCAGCCCGATCCGCTCCTCCTGCTCCTCCGTGAGCTCCCCGGTGTCCACGCGGCGCAGCGCCTGCCGTTCCATGAGCTGACGCAGCAGCTCCACCACGGTCAGCACCAGCTTCGCCAGGTCGCGTTCGACCGTGTCCGGGTCCAGCTCGACGCGGCGGCGCGGTCCCTGCTCGTGCTCACTCATACGGCCTCCTCCCAGGGGGACCGGACCTGGGCACCGACCGAGCTGATCAGGGCGTTGAGGTCGATGCGTACGAGGTCGACGTCCGCGATCCGCAACGTGACGTCACCCGTGATGACGACGCCGCCCGCGAGCAGCCGGTCCAGCAGGTCCACGAGGGCCAGTTCCCGCCGGGCCAGCGGCGAGACCTCCGTCGCGCCGGTCATCGTGCGGCCTCCCCTGCGGGGAGACCGGGGAGATCGGCGAAGGAGTACGGCGCCCAGGGGCCGGTCAGTTCGACGCGGATGCCGGGCTGCTGCGGGGTCAGCCGCCGGACGTGTCCGACGAAGGTCTCGCAGCTTTCGCGCGGTACCAGGTAGGCGGCGTTGAGGACATTGGTCCCCGGCGCCCCGGAGAGCTGGGCGTTCTGCGGCCGGTGCAGCTTCCCCGCCTCCGCGTGCCGGCCGAGTTCACCGTGCAGGCGGTTCGACAGGGCGTCGGCCCTGGCCCAGTCGCCCTCGCGCGACCGCCGCTCCTGGAGCCGTCGGCGCAGATAGTCGCGGCCCGTGGCGGGGGGCTCCGGGGCGCGCGGCCGCCCGCGGGGTTCCGGGTCCGGATCTACGTAAACCTTCACACCCCACTCGACCCGGCCGTCCAGCCGCTCCAGCGTGGCGGTGAAGCGCTCGCGCCCGGAGTCGAGCAACCGTCGTACGCCGCTGTCGTCGTGGCAGACGGTGGCCAGCCGCAGGGGCAGCGGGCACGTGACGGTGCCGAGGGCGGCGACCACGCCCTGGTGGGCGCGAGCGGTTCCGGTGAGCCAGTCGAGGTCCTCGAGGTGCGCGCGGAGCGGGACCTCGTCGAAGTCTTCCGCGGGCACCGGGCTCACCACCGCGACCAGGCCGTCGTGGTGGAGCAGCCTGGGCGGCTCACCGTCGAGGCCGCACGTGCCGTCGGGCAGCACGCCCTCGAAGGGGCGGGTCACGGCGTACACATAGCGCAGTTCGTTCATGCGGGGTCCTTGCGCTCGTGGTGGCCGGCGGCCTCCTCCAGCTCGGCGACCCGGCGCTGCAACTCGGCATTCTGCTCGGCGAGTTCGCGGCGGCGCGCGCCGGAGGAGAGGGCCGGATCGTCCTCCCACCAGTCGATGCCCATCTCCTTGGCCTTGTCGATGGAGGCGACGATCAGCCTGAGCTTGATGGTCAGCAGCTCTATGTCGAGGAGATTGATGCGGATGTCACCCGCGATGACGATGCCCTTGTCGAGAACGCGCTCGAGGATGTCCGCGAGGTTGGCGCTGCCGTCGGCGGAGCCGTAGGGGTCGGGGAGGCGGCTCGCGGTCGTCATCGGCGACCGCGGTTCCCGGAGGCGGCGTACTCGCGCTGCTTCTCCGTGTCCTCGTCCGCGTCCTCCTCAGTGGCCGCGGCCTCGTCCTCGTACTCGCCTTCGTACTCGTCCTCGTACTCGTCCTCTTCGGCCGGCGCCTCGTCGGGTTCCCGCCGCTCCTCGTCGCGCACGTCGCGGGGTTCCTCCTCGTAGGCGTCCCCTTCCGCGCCCTCTTCCGCGACCTCGTCCGCGTACGCCTCGGGCTCGTCCTCCCACTCCGCTTCGCCCTCGCCGTCCGGCAGTTCCCCGGCCCGCTGCTCCTCCGCGACGGCGTCGTCGTGCGTGAGCACCACCTCGCCGTCCCGGATCTCGCCGCGCCAGCCGCCCTCCGCCTCGCCGCGCATCGAGATGTGCCGGGCGAAGTGCTTGAGGTCCAGGCGGGCGCGTCGGCCCTGGGCGCGCCAGATATTGCCCGTCTTCTCGAACAGCCCCTTGGGGTAGTACTCGATGACCAGCAGCACCCGGGTGAGGTTCTCGCCCAGCGGGTGGAAGGTGACGACGCCCTTGGTGGTGCCCTTGGCCCCCTCGGAGGTCCAGACGATCCGCTCGTCCGGCACCTGTTCGGTGGTGTGCGCCTTCCAGCTCCGGCTGGACCAGAAGATCTTCAGGTCCCAGTCCGAGGTGGTGTCGTCGGCGACGCTCGCGCTCTTCACGCCCTTGGCGAACGAGGAGAACTCCTGGAGCCGGGTCCACTGGTCGTACGCCTGGCGCACCGGGACCCCGACGTCGATGAACTCCATGATGACGGTGGGTTTCCGGCCGCCACCGCCCTTCTTCCGCCTGCCTCCGAGCCCCTTGAACGCGTCCACGACGTTGTCCTTCAGGTGGGAGGCGCCGACCTCCAGGGCGCCGCGGACCGGGCCCTTGCCTTCGGCGAGCTTCCGGCCGCCGTCGAGCGCGAGTTTGGCGAATCCCGGAATGCGGCCCTCGGCGATGTCATTGAGCTTGACCGTGCTTTCGCCGAGCTTGCGGCCGGCCCCGGTGAGCAGCCGTTCGGCCTGGGCGAGCAGATAGGCACGCAGCTCCTCCTTCACACGGTCGGTGGCCGGACGGTCCAGAAGGTTCTTCGTGTCAGGCACGGCCCCGGCCCCCCTTCGCGGTGCTCTTGGCGCTGCTCCTGGCCGGGCTCTTGGCGGAGCTCTGCTCGGTGGAGGAACGCTCGGCCGTGCGCCGGGCCGTCGTGGCGGCCGGCTTCGCCGCCGATTTGGCCGGCGCCTTGGCAGACGCCTTGGCAGACGCCTTCCGGGCGGGAGCGGTCTTGCGGGCCGCCGCCTTCTTCCGCGGTGCGGGCCGCTCACGCTCCTCCCGCGGCTCCGCCTCGTACTCCTCCTCGCCGTCGTCTTGGGCCTCGTCGTCGGCGCCCCGCAGGTCCGGCGTGTCCGGCACCGCCCCGGAGATCCGGTCCTGCACACCCCGCGTACGGTCGTGCAGGCGGTCGGCCAGTCCCTCCAGCTGCCGGTTCACCAGGGCGCCGGTGGCCGCCCTGCCCACGCCGCGCATGTCCTCGCGCAGCTGGTCGCCGATCTCCTTGAACTGGGGGTTGTTCTGCAGCTGTGCCGTCGCGAACTCCGCGAGCGCCTTCGGATTCAACTGCAGCCGCTTACCCATGACCAGGGTGCCGATCCCGAAGGCGAGTTTCGCCTTCTTCGTACGTCCTAGGACATAACCCGCACCCACGGCGAGCCCCAGAACCAGCCGGTTGTTCATATCTGTCTCGTCCCGTTCCTCTGCAGCCGCTCGAGGAGCTCGTCCTCGCGGCGGTCGAATTCGGCGTCGTCGATCTCGCCGGCCTCGAGTCGCTGCTCGAGGAGGGCGAGTTCGCGCTGCACGGCCGAAGGGTCGTAGTACTGCCGCTCCGCCTCGTCCACCACCCGCCGCAGTACCCAGAGGGTGCCGCGCAGCGGTGCCGCCGGCAGCAGCAGAAGCTCTCCCAGCAGGCCCATGGCCGCTACTCCACGAAGCTGTAGGGCGGCAGCGGCCCGTTGACCTGCAGGACGAGCTGGGGATTGCCCCGCTGCAGCTCGCTCACCTGGGCCACGAACTCGTCGGCGCGCTCCCGCTCCACCAGGAACGAGACGTTCGCCAGCCAGCCTGTGCTCTGCGGGCCGGGACACACATCCGCGGCGACGCCCTCCAGAGCCTGTCGCACCGCGGTGCCGTCCCGGGCCTCGCGCCGCTGCACAGCGGCGACGATCCGCTCGCCGAGGCGCAGCTTCTGCTCGTAACTTCCGCCGCCGGAGGCCTGGTTGGCCGCGCTGAGCGCCCGCAGTTCCGGGTCGTCGGCGAGGACCTGGTGGAGGACGGATTCCTCGTCGTGCGTGGCCTTCACGTTGTACTCGACCTTGCCGTCGAGGGCCGCCAGCCGCTCCAGGTAGTGATCCTCGCGCTCGGCGAGCACCGCCGCGACCGTCTCGTCGTCCGGCGAGATGCCGCCGAACCGCATGGGCAGCACGGCGCCGGCCGCGCCCGCCTCCGACAGGACGCTCTGATGCGCGACCAGGTCACGCCGCTTGGGCTTGAGGTCCTCGGGCGCGTCGCTCACCAGGGCGGCGAGCCTGCCCTGCGACAGGACGCGGACCGGCCGCGGCGGGTCGCCGACTCCGCCCATCTTCTCCGGGAGGCTGGGGTGCGAATCCCGCGCGATTCCGTAGATGTAGGTACTCATTCCTGCTCCTCCTTCCGGCGGGCCGTGGCGGTGCGGCGGGCGCGCGGCTTGGACTCGGTCTCGCTCTCCTCGCGGGCCTGTTGGAAGGCCTTCGAGACGGTTTCCGCGGCGCCGGACAGGGCGCCCTTGGACTTGCCGCGCGCGCCGGACTCGGTGATCTCACCGACGAGGTCGGGGAGTCCGGGGCTCTTGCGCGGGCCCGCTTCGAGGTCGAGCCGGTTGCAGGCCTCGGCGAAGCGGAGATAGGTGTCGACGCTGGCGACTACAACGCGTATGTCGATCTTGAGGATCTCGATGCCGACGAGGGAGACGCGGACGAACGCGTCGATCACGAGCCCTCGGTCGAGGACGAGTTCAAGTACGTCGTACAGGCCACTGGTGCCGCCCGAGCCCCCACCCTGCTGTGCTGGGACAACAGTCATTGCGTAGTGCCCTCCTTGGTTTCAGGACCGGTTGTCGGCCCGGCCGCGTTCGTAGCGGCGGACCCGTCGGTAGCCGGTCAGCTCGCCGTGCGGGTCGATGTCGACCTCGTACGAGGCGAGCAGGCTCATCGTGTCGGGGACGCGGGCGAGTTCGAGTACCTCGACCACCAACGTCCAGCCGTCCTCCGAGCGTTCGAAGGACGTGACCGTTTCGGCGGTCATGCCGGTGAGTTCGGCCAACTGGGTGCGCGCGGCGCGCAGCACCTCCACCGAACCCGGCTGCTTGTCCGCCGAATTCTGATTCTTCCGCGATGCGTTCTCTGATGTGTTTGCCATGAGTGCCTCGACGGATCGGGTTGCCCCGATCGCCGAGGTCAAACCCGGCGGGTCCCTCGCGGCCGGCGCAACGCGGCGAGCCGGCGGCCGGCCGGGCCCAGCGAGCGGCCCCGACCGAGCACGGTCGCCCAGGGGTTGGTGCGAGCCTGTTCGAGGACGTCTGCGACGGTCCAGCGCCGCGCTGTGAGACTCGTCTCCTCCAACTGGTCCCAGCTGATCGGTGTGGCCACCGGTGCGCCGGGCAGGGGGCGTACCGAGTACGGCGCCACGGCCGTCTGGGCGTAGCCGTTGCGCTGGACGTCCAGGTAGAGCCGGCCTGCCCTGTCCTTCTTGCGTACCGCGGTGGTCAGCGCGTCCGGATCGCGGGCGGCGAGCGTTTCGGCCACGTCTCCGGCGAACTCGCGAACTCCGTCGAAGCCGGTGCGGCGGTCCAGCGGCACGATGACGTGCAGGCCCTTCGAGCCGGTGGTCAACAGCGCCGAGGGCAGCTTGAGTTCATTGAGCAACGCGCCGAGGTGCCGGGCCGCCCGGCGTACGGAGTCGAAGTCGTCCTCCGGCGGGTCGAGGTCGAAGACCAGCCGGTCCGGGTACTCGAGCCGGTCCGCTCGCGACGGCCAGCGGTGGAAGGTGATGCACGCCTGGTCGGCGAGGAACACCAGGGTCGCGGCGTCGTCGCACACGGTGTGCGTGACGGTGCCGCCCTCCTTGGGGACCTCTTCCCGCCGTATCCAGTCGGGATAGCTGTCCGGTGTGTCCTTCTGCATGAAGTGGGGGCCGGCGATGCCGTCGGGATACCGCTCCAGCATCAGCGGGCGGCCCCGCAGGTGCGGCAGCATGAAGGGCGCGACGTCACGGTAGCAGCCGACAAGGTCGGTTTTGGTGAGGCCGTCGTCGGGGAACAGCACCTTGTCCGGCCGGTGGATCGTGACGGTACGACGGCCTGCCCGGACGCGCTCCGGTGCCCGGGCCGTGGCCCGGGCACCGGAGCGGGCCGCCTCTACGGCCCCGTCTGCGCGCGCCACGCGGGCGGTCACCGAAGGACCGCTCGCCCGGCCGGCGGTCACGGTACGACCGCTTGGCCGACCAGCAGCCGTACCGCCGCCGCGATCGAGTCCGCGTCGATACCCGCCGCGTGCAGTTGCTCCTCCGGGGTCGCCGATCCCGGCATGTTGTTCACGCCCAGCCGTACCAGCCGCGGCATCGGCCGCCCGTCGGCGAAGGCCTCGGCGACGGCATCGCCGATCCCGCCCTGCGGCCGGTGGTCCTCCACGGTCAGCAGGCAGCCGGTGGCGCCCGCCGCTTCGTACAGGGTCTCGGCGTCCACGGGCTTGACCGAGTACAGGTCGATCACCCGCACCGCGATCGACTCGCCCTCCAGCAACTCCGCGGCCTTGAGCGCCTCATGGACCGTCACCCCGGCCGCGACGACCGTCACACGGTCGTCCTCCCCCGCGCGCAGCACCTTGGAGCCGCCCACCGGGAAGTCCTCGTCCGGGCCGTAGAGAACCGGCATCTCGCCCCGGGTGGTCCGTAGATAGCGCACCCCCGCCAGGTCGGCCATTGCGGCGACCAGCGCGGCGGTCTGGTTGGCGTCGCACGGGTGCAGCACGGTGCTGCCGTGGACGGAGCGGAACATGGCCAGGTCCTCCAGGCCCATCTGGGAGGGGCCGTCCTGGCCGATCGAGACGCCGGCGTGCGAGCCGACGACGTTGATGTCCGCGTCGCTGACCGCCGCCATCCGTACGAAGTCGTGGGCGCGCGTGAGGAACGCGGCGAACGACGAGGCGTACGGAACCCAGCGCCGCGCCTGCATGCCGACCGCGGCGGCGACGAGCTGCTGCTCGGCGATGTAGCACTCGAAGAACCGCTCGGGGTGCTCCTTGGCGAAGAACTCCGCGCGTGTGGAGTCGCTCACCTCGCCGTCGAGCGACACGACGTCGGGCCGTGCCGCGCCCAGTGCGGCGAGCGCCTCGCCGTAGGCGTTGCGGGTGGCGACGGAGTCGCCGATCTCGTAGCGCGGCAGATCCGGCCGGCCGGCGCCCATGGTGTGCGGGTCCCGGACGTCCGGCGGGCGCTGGACCTCGACCCGGATGGAGCGGCGCCCGCCGAGCTCCTCGATCGCCGCCTCGGCGTCGGGCAGCGGCTTGCCGTGCATGCCCTCGCGGTCCTCGACGGCGGCGACACCCCGGCCCTTCATGGTCCGCGCGATGACGGCGGTCGGCTGTCCGAGGGTCGAGCGGGCCTCGTTGAGGGCGGTGTCGATCGCTTCGACGTCGTGACCGTCGGTCTCGACGGTGTGCCAGCCGTGGGCGCGCAGCCTGCGGGCGTACGCGTGGAGGTCGCTCCCGTAGCGCGTCGGCCCACGCTGTCCGAGCCGGTTGACGTCGATCAGCAGGGTGAGGTTGTCGAGGTGCTCGTACCCGGCGTGCTCCACGCCTTCCCAGACCGATCCCTCGGCCATCTCGCTGTCCCCGGACAGCACCCAGACGCGGTACGGGATGCGGTCGAGCCGCTTGCCCGCGAGCGCCACGCCGACACCGATGGGCAGGCCTTGTCCGAGGGAGCCGGTGGCGACATCGACCCAGGGCAGCCGGGGGGTCGGGTGCCCTTCGAGCAGGCTGTCGCGCTTTCGGAAGGTGAGCAGTTCCTCCTCGTCGATGGCTCCGGCGGCCCGGTAGAGGGCGTAGAGCAGTGGGGAGGCATGGCCCTTGGAGAGGATGAACCGGTCGTTCCCAGGATGGTCGGGCCGGTCGAAGTCGTACTGCAGATGGTTGGCAAGGAGTACGGCGGCCAGGTCCGCGGCCGACATGGAGGAGGTCGGATGCCCCGACCCGGCCGCGTCGGCGGCGCGTACCGCGTCGACGCGCAACTGCTGTCCCAGTTCGGCCAGTTCTTCGTAGCGCATGTCACTCCTTACGGTCGGGTCCGCCCGGCGCGTGCGCGAGTTCCGGCGAGGCCGTGTCCAGCGGCACCGACCACTCGCGCACGAGACCCAGTTGCACGGCCTGGCGCGAGAGCACTGCGTCCAGCATCCAGTCGGCGGCCACTCGCACCCGGTTGCCCGGCATGGCCGCCAGGTGGTAGCCGCGGGTCACGGCACCCGCGAGCGGGCCGGACAGCGGTACACCCATCGGATTGGCGGCCGCCTTGACTCCGCCCAGGTCGACGGCGAATCCCATGTCGTGGTGTTCGTACGTCTGCCGCTCGCCGTGTCCGAGCGAGGCCGCGACATTCCGGCCGGCCACCTTGCCCTGCCGGCTCGCGTGCTGTGCCGTCATGGGGGTGAACTGGCCCGGGCGGGTCAGATCGGGTACCGCCGCCGCGTCACCGCAGGCGAACACATCGGGATGGCCGGGCACACCGAGCTGTGGATCGACGACGAGGCGTCCCCGTTCGACGGGCAGACCCAGCTCGGACACCAGCGGATCGGGTCGTACGCCGACGCACCAGACGAGGGTCCTGGTGTCGATGAACTCGCCGTCGTCCAGCATGACGCCGGTGGGGCCGGCGTGCTTGACGGAGGTCCTGGTCCGGACGTCCACACCGCGCTCCCTCAGCACCCGGTCGGCGGTGGTCGACAGCCGGCGGTCCAGGTCCGGCAGGACCCGGTCGGCGATGTCCAGCAGCAGCCATCGCGGCCGCAGCCTTTCGCGCCAGGCACGCTGTTGGCGAACCAGCTCGTCGGTGAACATCTGGCCCTGCGCCGCCACTTCGGTGCCGGTGTACCCGGCTCCGACGACCACGAAGGTGCAGCGTGACGCACACTCTGCAGCGTCACCCGTCGCCGCCGCCATTTCGATCTGGCGGGTGACATGGTCCCGGAGGAAGAGCGCTTCGGGCATGCCGCGAAAGCCGTGGGCGTACTCGGCGACACCGGGGACCGGCAACAGCTTGTTGACGCTGCCGACGGCAAGGACGAGCCGGTCGTACGTCAGGTCGCCGGTCCCGCCCTCGGGATCGGTGTAGTGCACCCGCCTCGCGGCCAGGTCGACGTGGCCGGCCTCGCCGAGCACGAGCCGCACCCGGGGCAGCGTGCCGGGGAGGGAGACGGTCACCCGCCGCGGTTCAAGGACGCCCGCGGCTACCTGGGGCAGGAGGGGCAGATACAGAAAGTAGTCGGTCGGATTCAGAAGTACGATCTCGGCCTTGCCCCGCAGAGTGCGCGAGAGCGTACGGGCGGCCTGGTAGCCGGCGAATCCGGCTCCGACGATGACAACACGGGGTCGGTTCACGATGCCTCTCAGAGGTCGGCAGTGTGACTCCCCGGTGCCCATGCGCACCGGGGCCAAACACCTGCTAGCCGGCGCGGCGCGGGGTTTCCGGGTTCACCGGTGAGCCGCCCGGGGGTACCGGCGGTGGGGCGAGCGGTGCGCCGCCGGTGGGCGGGACGGGCGGAGCGGGGGGCGCCGGGGGTGCGGGCTGTGCGCCGAGCCCGGAGGCTTCGGCCGGGGCGGGCGAGCCGGTGCGGCCGGGGCGCGCCGCCTGCCGCATCATCTCGGCCGCGCCGAGGAGCAGTATCGCGACGACGAGGGCGGCGGCCCAGCCGGGCAGGACCAGGGCCAGTACGAGTAGGAGGAAGGCGGTGGCAGCCGCCCCGCCGTACAGGGCTGCCGCACCGGCCCCTCCGTACAGGCGTGCCGAGCGACGCTGCTTCCTGGTCTGTTCGCGCAGTTCGTCCTTGATCGTGTCCCGGACGACCTGTGCGACCTGTTCCGAGAGATTCATATCCATGGCGCTCGGGTACCCCGGTGGTCCTGCGGTAGTCCCGCCCGGCGCCGACATGGGCCGTGTCCATATTTCGAAACCCATATCTCATCATGCGACCCGGCTGCATACCCTGGTCCGTATCGCTTCGACACCCGGTGAGCACGCGAGAAGGAGTACGGCCATGCCGAAAGAGACCGCCGTCTACACCCACGGACACCACGAGTCGGTGCTGCGCTCCCACCGCTGGCGGACCGCCGCCAACTCCGCGGCCTACCTGATCGGCGAACTGCGGCCGGGCCTCGATGTGCTGGACGTGGGCTGCGGACCCGGCACCATCACCGCCGACCTGGCCGCCCTGGTCGCTCCGGGCCGGGTGACGGCGGTCGACGCCGCCCAGGACGTGGTGGACCAGGCGCGCGCGTACGCGGGGGAACGCGGCGTGCAGGACGTGGAGTTCGGCGTGGCCGACGTACACGCCCTGGACTTCCCCGACGACTCCTTCGACGTCGTGCACGCCCACCAGGTCCTGCAGCACGTCGGCGACCCGGTGCAGGCGCTGCGCGAGATGCGCCGTGTCTGCCGCCCCGGCGGGATCGTGGCGGTGCGCGACGCGGACTACGCGGCGATGACCTGGTTCCCCCGGGTCCCTGCGCTGGACGGCTGGCAGACCCTGTACGACCGGGTGGCCCGCGCCAACGGCGGTGAGCCGGACGCCGGGCGCAGACTGCACTCCTGGGCGCGGCTGGCCGGCTTCACCGACATCACCTGCACCGCCACGTCGTGGTGCTTCGCGACCCCCGCCGAACGCGCGTGGTGGAGCGGACTGTGGGCGGACCGCACCACGAGCTCGTCGTATGCGGAGATCGCGGTGGCCGGCGGTCACGCGACGGCGGAGCAGTTGTCGGCGGTCGCCGCGGCATGGCAGGAGTGGGGCGCGCAGGAGGACGGCTGGTTCTCGGTCCTCAACGGCGAGATCCTCTGCCGGGCGACGTAACCGATCACGGCCGACGGCATCGCCAACTACCCTCGCCGGTATGGAAATCCTGGGAACCACGCTGCGTGTCTGCGTCGACGACCTGGAGACCTCGGTGGTCTTCTACGAACGGCTCACCGGCAGCCCGGCGCTCCGGTTCGAGCGCGGGGGCGTCTCCGTCGCCGCGGTCGGCTGCTTCCTCCTGATGAGCGGGCCGGAGTCGGAGCTCGAGGTACTGCGGAAGGTGGCGGCGACGATCGCGGTGAAGGACGTCGGCGAAGCCGCCGGAGTCCTCACCGCGTCGGGCGCGACGATCGTGGCCGGCCCGGTACCGACCCCGGTCGGCCGCAATCTGATCGCCCTGCACCCGGACGGCTCGGTCTTCGAGTACGTGGACCGCAACGCGGCGGGCGCAGGCTGACCCGTCGGGCGGGTGGGGAGGGGTCCGGGCGTCAGGCCCGCCGGGTGATCGCGATGCCGGCGGCCCCGGCCCCGCGACTTGCGGGGCCGGGGCACGGGCCGCGTCACCCGACGGTCAGGACGGCGGGCGCATGCGGTACTCGTAGGGCTCCGGCAGCGGGTCCCGGGTGAGGGCCGACCAGACCTCGCCCAGTGTCTCGTCGCCCTCGCGCAGATCCGCCACTTCGAACCCGGCGTCGAAGACGGCCCGCGCTGCGTCCGGGGCTCCCTCGGCCTGCAGGAGCTGTGCCTCGACCAGGCGGAACCGGCCGCGCTGCTGTACGGCCGGGTGCAGCCTGTCCCACACGGAGCGCGCGTCCGCGGGCCGGCCGGCCGCGAGGAGCGCCGCGATCGCCTCGCGGCCCAGCGCGGCCGTCGCCGCCGTCCATGCCTCGCCGTCGCGGCGCTCCTGGCAGAGATCGTCGAAGGCCTCCATGTAACGGTCGGCAGCGCGCGGCACGTTGCCCGCGTGCCGGTCGGCCACGGCGAGGCAGCGCAGCAACGGCCAGAGTGACGGCGCCAGTTCGAGGCCGCGCTCCCAGCTGCGCACCGCCTGCGCCAGATCGCCCGCGTGCCACTGCGCGATGCCCAGGTGGTACTCGGTGAGCGGTTCCGCCGGCGCGGTCTCCAGCATGTCGCGCCAGTGCGGGGCGACCAGCGAAGGCCCGGGTGGGATCACCTTCCGGGGAGCGGGGAAGCTGCCGCTGCGGTACAACTCCAGCCAGGGCGCCTGCGGTTCACCGAGTGCGGCCTCGTCGAAGGGGGTGCCGGGCAGGTTGTGACCGGCGCGCAGCACTTCGAGGGCGCCCCAGCCCGACCCGGTCGCCAGCCTCCGGCCCGGCTCACTGTCGGCGTACGGCCGCCAGTTCTCGTACGCCGCGTCGACCCGCGCCCGCGGGAGCGCGGCCTCCAGGCGTGCCTCCGCCTCGGCGCGGGCCGCCGCCCAGTCCGTGCCATGGACGGTCGCGGCGTCCGCGGCCAGCGGCCCGTACGCCTCCAGCCACGCGAATTCCCCGCCCGCCTCGAGCTTCACATGCTCCAGCTGGGTGCGGGCCAGGCCCGCCTGGATCTCGGCATAGCCGGGCGTGCCCGGCTCGGTCAGCCACTGCTGCCAGCGCCGGCCGCCTCGCCCCGATCCCCACAGGAACAGCTTGCGGCCGCGCAGCAGGTCGGTCGAGGTCTGGACGAGTCCGTGCCCGTCCCCGTCGAGCGAGGCGATCCACCGCCGGGACCCGTCCGGCACCTCGTAGAAGTAGTCGGCGGGGTACTCGCTGCGCAGCGGATACGTACGGTCCGCCCCGGCCCACTCCGGTACCGGCACCCGGCGCAGGCTGCGCTCGTACCCGAAGTGCCAGGCCTCCTCGGCGGGCGCGAGGACGCGGGTCCGGGCCCCCTCCTCCACCGCGATGTTGGACCACCAGTACACCGGCGCGGGCCGCTCGTGCGGGTTGCGTATCCGCACACCGACGTACAGGAAGTCGGAGTCCCCGGGCAGCCACAGGTCGACCTGGAAGGGCAGGTCGCGCAGCCGCTCCCACTCCCAGAGCCGGACCATCTCGCCGCCGTCCGGGGCGGGTACGAGCGCCGCGTGCAGAGGGGCGCAGGAGAGCGTGGTGTGCCCGGTGGCGCCGATGTTCCACTCGACGCCTCCGGAGAACCAGGCCCCGTTGAGCGCGAAGTCGGCGGGCTGGAAGACCGGATTGCGGTAGAGCAGTTCGCGGCCGGTGGGCTTGTGGTGCAGGGAGTGGACACGGCCGCCGAGTCCCGGCACGACGGTGGCCCGCAGCCGGTCGTTCTCGATGACGACCGCCTCGAACGCGGTCGGCGTGCGCTCGCGTCCGTAGCCGTCCAGCACCCGCACCGGCAGGACACTGCGCAGCGGCTCGTATCCGATCTGGCGCGCCATGTCACGCGGCAAACCCTCACGCGCCCTGTCGTCGAGCTCATGCATCTCGTCGAGGGGACGCAGTGCGGGCAACGGATTCTCGGGTCCCAACGGGGCGGCGGGCAGGGTCAGTACGGTGCGACGCACGGTCGTGGCCAAGGCAACCTCGCATCCTTCGCGCGGGCCGCCGTCCGGCGCACCCCCGGTGACCATGGAACACGCCGGTGACCGGACTGGCCAGGGGATGACCTCGTCACGATTGCGCAAAGGCCCCCACGACGAGGTCGGCGAGGAGCTTGCCCGCGGTCCCGTCGGGGTCGAGATCCGGGTCGTAGATGGTCACGTTGAGCCCCACGCAGCGCTCCGAACGCACCAGGACCGCCAGTACTGGGCCGAGTTCGTCGGGCGACAGCCCGCCGGGATCCGGACTGTCGACGGCCGGCATCACGCTCGGGTCCAGGACGTCGGCGTCCAGATGCACCCAGAAGCCATCGGTGGCGGGCGTCTCAAGGCTCTGCAGCACGGCCCCCGCCAGGTCGGCCGCACCCCACTCGCGGATCTCCCCCACGGTCGCCGTCGGGATCTTCAGCTCGGCGAGCTCCGCCCGGTCCTCGTCGTAGTCGCGGATACCGAACAGCCTTACGTCCTCGTCCCGCAGGTACGGCTTCAGTCCCTCCAGGTCGGCCAGGTCGGACTGGCCCCGGCCGGTCGCGAGCGCCAGCTCCTCGCCTCCCGCGGCGCCGACGCGGTCGGAGTTCCCGGGGTGCCGGAAGTCGGCGGACCCGTCGATGGACGCGAGGCCGTACCGGCCGATGCGCCGCAGCGCGAGTGAGGCGCCGAGCTGGATCGAGCAGTCTCCGCCCAGGACGAGCGGGAAGTCCCCGGCCCGCACGTGGTGTTCGATCCGGTCGGCGAGTTTGCGTGTGTACGAGGCGAGCCCCGGATCCGGAGGATGTCGTGGCGTTCGTGAGGGATGACTCCCAACGCTGGTCGGCGGAGTCCGACGAGGACGACCAGGCCGTCCTGGCAATGACGCTGACCTAGGGTCAGCCCAGCGCGGGTGTGTCGAGGGTGAGCGTGCCCGCCTCACTGTCCAGAACGCCGGCCACCCCGAGCGGAACGGTCAGGGAGGTCTCGCCGTGGCCGAAGCCCATCTCCTCGGCCACCGGCACGCCGAGACCGCCGAGCCGGTCGAGCAGCACCGCGCGCACCTCCTCGTACAGGCCGCACTCCGCCCACGAGCCGAGACCGATCCCGGAGACTTCGTCCAGCCATCCCGCGCGCAGCAGTTGGGTCAGCATGCGGTCCAGACGGTACGGCTCCTCGCCCACGTCCTCGATCATCAGCAGCCCGCCGCGGAGGTCCTGCCTGGCGTACGGAGCGGCCAGATCGGCGGCGAGCATGCAGACACAGCCGCCGAGGGTGACTCCCCTGGCACGGCCCGGCACCAGCGGGCGGGCGGTGGGCAGGCCGAGCGTGCGCACCGACTCCGGTTCGAAGAGCGTGGCCCGCAGATGCTCCTGGGTGGGGGCGTCCTTGACGAACGCAGCAGCCGTGACCATCGGACCGTGCAGCGTGGCCAAACCCATCCTCACGGCGAACGCCTCGTGCAGCGTGGTGACATCGCTGTATCCGACGAGGATCTTCGGACCGGCGGCACGCAGTGCGCCCCAGTCGAGCAGGTCCACCATGCGCTGTGCGCCGTACCCACCGCGGGCGCACAGGACCGCCGAGACGGTCGGGTCGCACCACGCCTGCTGGAAGTCACCGGCCCGGTCCTCGTCCGTACCGGCGAGATGGCCGAGGGTGTGGTGACGGTCCAGCACATGTGCCCCGACCACGGGTTCGAGGTCCCAGCCGCGCAGGATGTCCAGGCCGGCCGAGAGCCGCTCCCCGGGGACCGGGCCGCTGGTCGCCACCACGGCGACCCTGGCCCCGGGCCTGAGGCGAGCCGGCCGAGTCAGGGGCATGAGGGTCATTTGTCGAGTTCCAGAAGCGGGATGTCGGGGCGAGTGATGCCGAAGGTCTGGATGTAAAGGGAGAGTTCGGCCTCCAGCGCACGGACCATGGTCTCGACGCGGCGGAAGCCGTGTCCCTCGCCCTCGAAGGCGAGATAGGCGTGCGGCACCTCCCGCCCCTCCATGCGGGCGAGGAAGCGCTCGGCCTGCACCGGCGGACAGATCACGTCGTCCAGCCCCTGGAGCAGGACGAAGGGTGCGGTGATGCGGTCCGGCCGCTCGACGGGCGAGCGGTCGCGGTAGCGGGCCGGGTACTCGTCGAGCGGGCCGACGAGCGTGTCGAGATACCGGGACTCGAGGTCGTGGGTCCCGCCGCTCGCCCACCCGACAAGGTCCAGGACCGGATAGATGATGGTGCCGCAGGCGTAGACACCGGTGGTGGCGAGGGAGACGGCGGCCGTCCAGCCGCCCGCGCTGCCCCCGCGGATCGCCAGCCGGTCCGGGTCCGCGGTGCCTTCGGCGGCCAGTGCGAGCGCGACGGCCGCGCAGTCCTCGACATCGACGACACCCCACTGCTCCCGCAGCCGGTTGCGGTACTCGCGGCCGTAGCCGGTGGAGCCGCCGTAGTTGACCTCGGCGACGCCGATGCCCCGCGAGGTGAAATAGGCGATCTGCAGGTCGAGAACGAGCGGCGCGTGGCCGGTGGGCCCGCCGTGGGCCCACACCACATAGGGCGGCAGTTCGTCGGCGGGCGCGATGTGGTCCGGGTTGTGCGGCGGATACACATGCGCGTTGATGTCGCGGCCGGCCGGGCCGGTGAAGGTGCGGATCTGCGGTTCGGGGTAGTTGGCCGGGTCCACCGGGTCGTCGTGGGCCGCGCCGACCACCCGGGCCCGGCCGGTACAGGTGTCCAGTTCGACCACTTCGTACGCGCTGCGCGGGCTCGCCGCGACGCCCACCACCCGTGTGCCGTGCACGGCCAGCGTCGGCTCCCAGGCGGTCCACGGCCCTGCCGCGTCCACCAGGTCGCCGGTCTCCGGATCAAGTATCCCGAGCACGGCGGAACCCAGCCCGTGGAGCACGGCGACGGTCCCGCCTGGCAGCGGAGCGAACCAGCGCGGCCCGATCGTCCAGAGCGGACCGCCGAACTCCTCCTCGCGCGGGCACAGGTTGGTGGCCCGGCCGGTCGCCGGATCCACCCGGTGCACATTCCACCAGCCACCACGGTCGGTGGCGACGAGCAGCGCCCCGTCCGCTGCCCAGTCGGCCTGGGCGACGGACTCCTCCGGGCCACCGAGCACCGTGCGCACTCCGCCGAAAGTGCCGTCGGCGGAGACCTCGGCGAGCTTCAGTTCGGTGCCGTCCCACGGCATCCTCGGGTGGTCCCAGGCGATCCACACCACTCGCCGGCCGTCCGGGGAGAGCCGGGGGCCGGTGACGAACCGGTGCCGGTCGTCGGACAGCTCGCGTACGGCCGCCCGGTCCCCGGCGGCGGAGCCGTCCAGCGGTACGGCCGCGATCACCCGCCGCACATCGGTGGGCGCCGGGCCGGTGAACTCCTCCAGCACACACCACACTTCGCCCCGGTCCCGACGCAGCTGCGGATCGGCCCAGCGCAGCCCGCCGCCGGCCACCGGGGAGAGGGGCGTCAGGGGCCGCGGATCTCCGGCGCCGTCCGGCTCGTACGCGTAGAGCCGCTGATCGGCGAAGTTCACAAAGACCACGAGCGGTCCGCCCACGGCACGCTCCGCTCCCGCCCAGGGCTGCCCGCCGTACTCGACGACCCGGCTGCGCACGTTCCACGGCGGCGGCAGCACCGACACCTCTTCGCCGTCCGGAGAGCGCCGGCGCACCAGCGCCCTCCGGCCACCCTCGGCCGGCCGTGGCTCGGTCCACCAGACCTCGTCGCCGACCATCCCGACCCAGTCCGGACGGCCGTCGTGGGAGGCGGCGAGGGATGCGTCGATCGGCGAGGGCCAGCTGCCGTACGGCCCGGTGGTCGCCATGTCTGCCACTTCCCCCTATGCGGACTGCAGATAGTGGTCGAGCACCCGGACCCCGAAGTGCAGGGCCGCGACGGGGACGCGCTCGTCGACACCGTGGAAGAGTGCCGCGTAATCGAAGCCCACGGGCAGCTTGAGCGGGGAGAAGCCGTAGCCGGTGATGCCGAGCCGGGAGAACTGCTTGGCGTCCGTGCCGCCCGGCATGCAGTAGGGCACGACATGCCCCTCGGGGTCGAAGCGCTCCACGGCGGCGCGGAGCTTCGCGAACGTCGGTGAGTCGACCGGCGCCTGGAGGGCGACCTCCCGGTGCAGGAACTCCCAGTCGACGTACGGTCCGGCGAGCCGGTCCAGGGTGGTGCGGAACTCCTCCTCGCCGCCGGGCAGCAGCCGTCCGTCGACATACGCGGTGGCGCTGCCCGGGATCACATTGATCTTGTAACCGGCTTCCAGCATCGTCGGGTTGGCGCTGTTGCGCACGGTCGGCTCGACCAGCGCCGCGGCCGGCCCCAGTTTGGCCAGCAGTCCGTCCACGTCGAGGTCCGGGGCGCCGGCATCGTCCTCGATGCCGTGCAGCGCGGCGAGCGCCGCCAGGGCGGCACGCACGGTGGGGGTAAGCCGTACCGGCCACTCGTGCTCACCGATCCGGGCAACGGCGCCGGCCAGCCGGCTCACCGCGTTGGCGCGGTTGACCTTGGAGCCGTGCCCGGCCGTGCCGTGAGCGGTGAGCTTCAGCCAGGCGGTGCCGCGCTCCCCCGCGGCGATCGGGTAGATCGCCATCCCCGGCCCGGCGTGATAGGTGAAGGCACCGGATTCGCTGATGCCTTCCGTACAGCCTTCGAAGAGGCCGGGATGGTGGTCGGCGAGGAAACCGGAACCGTCGGCCGCGCTGGCCTCCTCGTCCGCGGTGTACGCGATCACGATGTCCCGGCGGGGCCGCACGCCCGCCCGTGCCCAGGCTCGTACGGTCGCGAGCACCATCGCGTCCATGTTCTTCATGTCGACAGCGCCACGGCCCCACACCACCCCGTCCCGGACCTCCCCGGAGAACGGATGCACGCTCCATTCGGCGGGCTCGGCCGGCACCACGTCGAGGTGTCCGTGGACGAGGAGCGCGTCGGCGGAAGGGTCCGAACCCTCGATTCTGGCCACCACGTTGGTGCGTCCGGGGGTGCGCTCGAGAAGCACCGGTTCGAGTCCGGCTCCGGCCAGCCGCTCGGCGACGTACTCGGCGGCGGGACGCTCGCGGCAGTCCCCGCCGCCGCGGTTGGTGGTGTCGATGCGGATCAGTTCGGAGGTGAACCGCACCGCCTCGTCGAGAGCGACATCGTCGATGGGCTGCTGCATGTCAGCCATACTGCTCCTCCACCGCCGCCGAGACGATCGTCGTGACCGCTTTGAAGGTGCGAATTCCCTCGTACATGGTCCCGCTGGTGTAGGCGGCCCTCCGCTCACCGGTCCGCTCCACGCCCGGCACCACGGTCGCGGCGTCGGAGAGGTGCTCCGCGTCGAACTCCAGCTCCACGGTGAACGGCCCGCCCCGCACCGGATCGTGGCGCACCGCCAGCGCGGCCGCCTCCTTGGCCGCCGCTCTGATGTCCGCGGCCGTCCGGGCGGGGGTCCGGCACACCGCCGCATACCGCGAGACATGGTCCTTGACCGCGACCGCGCACGCTCCCGGCGCATAGCCCTTGGCGTCCTCGCAGGTCAGGTCGTCGCCGGTGACGAGCACCACGGGCACTCCGTACTCCGCGACGACATGGGAGTTGAGCAGGCCCTCGCTCGCCCGGGTGCCGTTGACCCAGACGCCGGTGATGGAGTTGGCGAGGTAGGTGTGGGCGAGCACCCCTTCCGTACCCGCGCCGGTGTGATAGCCGACGAAGGCGATACCGTGCACGTCGCCGTGCTGGACCCCCTCCACCATGGACAGCGACTTGTGGCGCCCGGTGAGCATCCGGGCCCGCTCGTCGAGCTGCTCCAGCAGCAGATTGCGCATGGTCCAGTGCGCCTCGTTGATGAGCACCTCGTCGGCCCCGCCGTCGAAGAAACCGAGCACGGCGGCGTTCACGTCGGAGCTGAACAGCGAGCGGCAGCGCTCCCACTGCGGTGTGCCCGGCAGTACATCGGCAGGCCAGGTCACTCCGGTGGCGCCCTCCATATCCGCAGAGATGAGGATCTTCATGCACGAAAACGTTACGCGCTGCCGCCTGCGCTGCCCACCCCTGCGGGCTGTGCCGGCCGGGGGACACGGACAAGGCCCCGGGACACCCCTGCCGGGCCCGGCCCCGGCCGCAGCCGTCAGTCCGAACGGCCCACCACCAGCCAGTGCGAGGGCAGTTCGATACGCGAACCGTCCGGCGCGTACTCTGCGGTCGCCAGGTTCGCTGTCCCGCTCGCCAGAACGGCCAGGCCGGCTGCCCCGAAGAACCGCGGAACCTCCTCGTCCAGCACCTCGCCGGGGGCGATGCCGTGCGCGAAGACCGGCTGAAGCTTGGCCGGCGGGCCTTCCGGACCCTGGGCCAGACCGATCAGCACCGGCCGCGCGGCCTGCGACAGCTCCACGACGAAGGCCCGCCCCCGCTCGCCGACCAGGGTCGCGATGGAGTCGGCCAGTGGCTGCCGGTCGGCCGGCTCGCACTGGTGCAGCACTCCGCGCATATACACGTTGGCGTCGCCGGTCTCGTTGTGCAGCTCCTGCACGGCGCTCTTGTCGACCGCGTCGAGTTCCCGGAAGGAGGCCCGGCCACGGCCCTTTGCACCGTCCGTCCGCCGGGCGTGTGTGATCGCGGCGGCCGAGAGATCGGCCCCGATCACCCGCGGAAAACGCTCGGCGAGGAAGTGGGTCTGGGTGCCGTTGCCGCAGCCGAGATCGACCAGGGGCAGATCGGGATCCGCCAGGTGAGGTTCGAAGAGGGCGAGATGCGGGCCTGCGGTGCGGGCCGGCTCGGCGTCCCAGAACACCGAGCCCGGCGCGGCCGGCGCCTCGCGCCAGAAGCCTTCCCAGGCGCCCCTGTACCGATCCGTCACGCTCATGAACAGCTCCCCAGGATATGACAGGACGTCAAGAGCGGTTTACCGCGCCCGGATTGGTGAGGACAAGGCGTCCGCGCAATCATTCACCCCACGTTCGAGCCGGAGGTACGTCCGGTGGTACGTCCGGCGGTACGCCGCACTCGCGGAAGGGAGAGCTCGAACCACACCGTCTTGCCGGCGCCGGTCCGGCTGGTGCCCCACTCCCGCGCCAGCGCGCTCACGATGCGCAGCCCGCGCCCCGATTCCGCCTCGGGTCCGGCGCTGAGCAGGGTCGGCAGAGTGTGGTCGTCGTCCTCCACCTCGCAGAGCAGGGTGGCGGTGCGGACCAGCCGCAGCTCCACATGCCGGCTGTGCGCATGGCGCAGGGCGTTGGTGACGACCTCGCCCGCCAGCATCGCCGCGGTCTCGGCCACCTCCTCCAGCCCCCAGTCGTCCAGCTGGGCAGCGACCAGCCGGCGCGCCCTGCCCGCCTCGCGCGGGTCGATGGCGAGCTGGAACCGGGCCACGTCCTCGGGCGGGATTCCGGTGAGGCGGGCCATCAGCAGCGCCACGTCGTCCTTGCGGCCGCCGCGGGTGTTGAGCGCGCGGATGATGGTGTCGCAGGCGTCGTCCATCGAGGCGGCGGGATGGGCGGCCGACTCGCAGAGGGTCGCGAGCCCGACGCCGATGTCCTCGCCGCGTACCTCGACGAGGCCGTCGGTGCACATCACCAGCCGGTCGCCGGGCGCGACGGGCACCCGTAACGATTCGAAGGGCACCCCACCGACCCCGATCGGCGCCCCGGTCGGCAGCTCCAGCAGCCGGCTGCGGCCGTCCTCGGCCTGGACGAGCACGGGTGGGATGTGACCGGCGTTGGCCATCTGCAGCTCGCCGGCGATGGGATCGTAGACCGCGTACAGGCAGGTGGCCAGATAGTGCTCACCGAGCCGCTGCGCCAGGTCGTCGAGGTTCCGCAGAAGCTGCGCGGGCGGCAGGTCCAGCGCGGCCATGGTCTGCACGGCCGTACGCAACTGACCCATCATCGCCGCGGAGTTGAGGCCGTGGCCCATGACGTCACCCACCACGAGTGCGGTGCGGGAGCCAGGCAGCTTGATCGAGTCGAACCAGTCGCCGCCGACCCGCCCGAGCAGCGTGCCGGGCAGGTAGCGGGTCGCCGTGTCGCAGCCGGCCATCCGCGGGGTGACCTGCGGGAGCATGCTGTCCTGAAGGGTCTCGGCGACGCTCTCCTGATAGGTGTACATGCGCGCGTTGTCAAGGACGAGACCGGCGCGGGCGGCCAGTTCGGCGCCGGTGACCCGGTCCATGTCGTTGAAGACGGGGCGTTCTGCGTGGCGCAGCAGGATCATGAACCCCAGCACCACGTTGCGTGCCTTGAGCGGCACGACCAGCATCGAGCGGTTGTTGATCAGCGGCCGGATGTCGCGCTTCTCGAACTGCGAGGCGATGGCGTTGCCCATCTGCTCGCTGATGCGCGGCACGAGAACCGGCTCGCCCGTCGTCATGCACTGGAAGAACGGGGTGTGCACCGGGAAGGGCATGGACTCGCCGACCGGCACCACGTCGTCCCAGCGTCCCGGTTCGTCGACATGCTCGACGGCGACCCGGTGCCACAGGGTGGTGGCGTCCGGCGGCCCGTCGGGGAAGCCCTCACCCGCGATGACCTGTTCGCGCAGGTAGGTGCCCGCGACGTCGGTGAACCGCGGTACGACCGCTGCGCTGACTTCCTGGATCGTACGCGCGAGGTCGAGCGAGGAGCCGATGCGGCCGCTGACCTCGTTGAGGAATTCCAGGCGCTCGCGTACGGCCGCGTACTCGAGGTCCTGTTCGAGGTCGGCGGCTTCGAACTCGCGCCCCGCCTCGGCGGCCTCGACGGCGAGGCGCCGGCGCGCCCGGCGTTCGGCCCTCCTCGGCACACCCCAGTCGGGGGTGACCGGCACCCGATCGTGCTGGCTGAACTCCAGGACCGGATAACCGAGTTCGAGAATCTGCGAGACGATGCGTGAGCTCTCACCGACACTCATGCTCGGCAGGATCTCGGGGAGCCGCCGGGCGAGTTCGCCGAAGCCGGGGAACTCGGTGTGGAGCGCGAATCCGGGCGCGATGCGCTCCATGGACTCGCCGTCGAACTCCTCCGCCTGGTGCAGGCGGTCGGCGTCCGCGGCCAGTACCAGTAACCGCCCGGAGCCCGGGCCGATCAGCGGGTACGCCCACCACAGGACGTCGATCCGGCGCCGCCCCGGCTCGGAGAGCCGGGCCCGGCCGGCCGCGGGGTAGGAGGTGCGGCCGCCCAGTGAGGCTTCGAGTTCCGGCCCGAACTCGTCGGCGGAGTCGTACGGTTCGTACGCTCCCCGGGCCCTGTCCTGACCGGTGCCGGCCACCACTGCCGCCTCGGCCGCCTCGTTGAGGGGCCCCGACACCGGGAGCAGCTCGACGGCGGGCTGCCCAACCGCCTCCTCCTTGGAACGGCCGAACAACCGCCGCGCACCTGTGCTCCAGTGCGAGACCAGGCCGTCGCCGTCCACGACGACCACAGCAAGCGGAATCCGGCCGGCCTGGTCGCGCTGCTGCGGCAGGCCCGTCGGAATGCCCCTGTCCATGGGTGGAAGGCTCCTTCCCCGCCGCAAGATCTGCGGCTGCTCCCACCACGGTACGGCCCCGCGCGCACCGCCCGCCGGGCATCGCACGAATAGGTGGTGCGCCCGCGTGCGGGATCAGCCACTCGTACGGGAACCGAATACCGGTCAGTCCTCGTGGCCCAGCTGGAGATCGCGTTCGGTGCGCCCACCACCCGCCACCTGGAGCACGGTGGCCACGGGAGGATAGCCCGCCGCGATCACCGTGTATTCGCCGGACGAGAGGTCGACGAAACGGAACGCCCCGTCCGCTCCCGTGGTCAGCGTGTCGACGACGTTGCCGGCGGCATCGAGCAGGGTGACCCGGGCGTCCTCGACCGGCCGACCCCCGCTCGCCCGCACCGTGCCGCGAAGCACGGCCCCGCCCGCCAGCTCGATGTCCTGCCGGGTCTCCCGGGAGGACTGGACGCTCACGGGGAGCGCGGCGGGGCGGAAGGCGGGGGCGCTCGCGGCCAGGGTGTACTCCCCCGCCACCAGTTCCGTCATCACGTAACCGCCTTCGCGCCCGCTGCGGGTCGAGGCGACGACGTCGCCGCGTACGTCGGTGAGGGTGACGGCGGCGTCCCTGACGGGCGTGCCGTCCGCCGTGACCACCGATCCGGCGAGCCGGCCGGCCCCGCCGAGCACCACGTCGAGGTCGACCGGCCGCTCGCCCACCGTGACGCTGACCGCCTGCGGCTGGTGCCCGCCGGCCGCCGCGATCAGCACGTACGAGCCGGAGCCGGGCACGCTCAGGGCGTACCTCCCGTCCTCGCCGCTGGCGCCGCGGCCGATCTGCCGGCCTGAGACGTCGATGAGGGTGAGGGCGGCGCGCGGCACCGAACTGCCGTCGTGGTGCTGCACCGTGCCGCTGACGGGCACGCCCGAGGAGTAGCCGGAGCCGTTCGCGGCGCCGTGTCCGGAGCTGCTGCCGGGGTCCGGGCCGCGGCCGGCGCGCGCGTGCGGGATGGAAGTGGGCTCGGCGGTCGGGGCGTTGTGGGACACCAGCGGTTTCTCCTTGAGGAAGAAGGCGAGCAGAAGGCCGAGGACGAGCACCGGCACGAGGTAGAGGAAGATCCGCGGCATGGCGTCTGCGTAGGCCTGGACGTAGCCGTCACGCAGGGCCGGCTCCATGGCGTGGACCATCTGCGGGGTGATCGACTCGGGGGACGGCAGATCCGCGCCCGACGGCAGTCGCTCCGCGAGTGCGTCGGTGAGCCGGTCGGCGAAGAGCGTGCCGAAGACCGCGGCGCCGACGCTGCCGCCGATCTGCCGGAAGTAGTTGTTGGCGCTGGTGGCCGTGCCAAGGTCGGCCGGGTCGACGGAGTTCTGGACGGCGAGGACGAGCACCGGCATCACCAGGCCGATCCCGGCGCCCACCACCGCCATCCAGACGCTGTACTCAAGACGGGGGGTACCGCTCTCCAGCTGCGAGAGCAGCCACATGCCGACGGCCGCGACCACGCTGCCGGCGATCGGATACACCTTGTAGCGGCCGGTCTTGCTGATCAGCTGTCCGGACACGACGGAGGCGAGGACGATGCCGCCCATCATGGGCAGCATCAGCAGCCCGGACTCGGTGGCGCTCGCGCCGTCCACCATCTGCAGGAAGGTCGGCAGGTAGCTGGCGGCGCCGAACAGCGCCACACCGACCACCGCTCCCACGAGAGCGGTGATGTTGAAGACCGAGTCCCGGAACAGCCGCAGCGGGATGATCGGTTCGGGCGCGTAGTGCTCGACGACCACGAAGAGGAGAGTGGCTCCCAGGGCTCCGGCGCCGAGCCCGAGGATGACGCGCGAGTCCCAGTCGTACTCCGTACCGCCCCAGCTGGTCAGCAGGACCAGGCAGGTGGAGGCGGCGGCCATCAGCACCGCGCCCACCACATCGAGGCGGGCCCGGGCGGCCGGTTTCGGGAGCTTCAGTACGACGGCGATGACGGCCAGGGTGACCAGGCCGAAGGGGATGTTGATGTAGAAGCACCAGCGCCAGGAGGCGTGGTCGGTGAAGAAGCCGCCGAGCAGCGGTCCGGCCACCGACGCGAGCCCGAAGGCCGCGCCGATCAGTCCCATGAACCGGCCGCGCTCCCGGGGCGGGACGATGTCGGCCATGATCGCCTGGACGCCGATCATGAGCCCGCCGCCGCCGATGCCCTGGACAGCGCGGAAGGCGATCAGCTGGTCCATGGTCCGGGACCAGCCGGCGAGCGCGGAGCCGATGACGAAGACGACGATCGCGAACTGGAAGACGCTCTTGCGGCCGAAGAGGTCGCCCAGCTTTCCGTAAACGGGCAGGGCGACGGTCGAGGCGAGGAGGTACGAGGTGACCGCCCAGGACATCTTGTCCAGGCCGTGCAGCTCACCGACGATCTTCGGCAGGGCGGTGGCGACGATCATCTGGTCGAGCGCCGCGAGCAGCAGGGTGAGCATCAGACCGCAGAAGACCATCCGCACCCGGAGCGGGCTGAGCCCTTGGTGTGCGCGCTCGTACGCGCCCTCGGTCCCCGGGGCGGCCGGCGGCGGAGGCCCTTCGGCCGCGGTCCGGACGGGCGCGCCGGCCCGCCCCTCCTTCACCAGAGTGGTCCCGCCCACGTGCTGCTCCCCTCGTCGCGCCTGCGCCGCCGACCTTTGTCGCATTGGGCGAGAAGCGGGAGCAAGCGAGACGTTTCGCCACAGCTCGGCCCGCGCAGAGCGCCAACCGGCTTGCGGGGGGCGCTCGTCCGGCGCTCATCAGCGGGTTCTCCGCGGCGCGGAACGCGCCTGTCGCGTCATGGCGCCGCGGAAAGCATCACCCGAACCGGTGAGGAGAAGGCGCTGCCAAGAGGGTGACCGGAAGGTCAGCGCTCCAGCTCGTCGGCGAGCTTGGCGAGCACCGCGTCGTAGATACGGCCGAGCCCCTTGGGCGCGAAGGTCCGCTCGAAGAAGCCGCCGATGCCGCCGGCTCCGTCCCACACAGTGGTGACGACGGCCTTCGACTTGCCCTGACCCGCCGGGGTGACCGTCCAGGTGGTCACCATGGAGGAGTTCCTGTCCTTCTCGACGAGCTGCCCATCCGTCGGCTCGTTGACCTCGAGCAGGCAGTCGCGGATCCGCTTGCTGGTGGCCTGGAGCTTCCAGTGGACGAGCGTCCCCTCGCCGTCACCGCCCTCGCGCACCTCGTACTCGCTGAAGTGCTCGGGGAGCAGCTTGGCGCGGGTCCCGGTGTAGTCGGCCAGTGCGTCGAACACCTTCTCCGCGTCCGCCGCGATGATCCGCTCCGTGGTGGCCTCGACCTGCGCCATGCCTGTTCCTCCAGGACTCGTAGTAGGGGGTCGCGGCAAGCCAACCACCTGGAGCACGGCCGCCCAAATCCAGGTCCGCACACGATCAAGGGAACATGTGTTCTATTCTAAGACCAGTGCTACCGAGGAGACGCCATGCGCTGGGACAATCTGGCCGAAAACCCGCATGCACCGATGCCGGGCTCGCCCGCCGCGCTCTTCGGGGCGGACGCGGTCGTCACCCGGACGTTCGACACCCCCGAGTTCCGCGGCATCACCTTCCACGAGGTCCGGGCCCGGTCGATCGTGAACCGGGTGCCGGGCGCCTCACAGATGCCGTTCGAATGGACGGTCAATCCCTACCGGGGCTGCACACACGCCTGCGTGTACTGCTTCGCCCGCAAGACCCACAGTTATCTGGACCTCGACACCGGCCTCGGCTTCGATTCGCAGATCGTCGTCAAGATCAACGCCCCGGAGCTGCTGCGCCGCAAACTCGTTTCGCGGAGCTGGACGGGCGAGCACATCGCGATGGGCACCAATGTCGACTGCTACCAGCGCGCCGAGGGCCGCTACCGCCTGATGCCCGGCATCATCGCGGCCCTGCGCGATCACGCGAACCCGTTCTCCATCCTCACCAAGGGCACGCTGCTCCTGCGCGACCTCGATCTGCTCCAGCAGGCCGCCCAGGTCACCGACGTCGGCATCTCCGTCTCCGTCGGCTTCGTCGACAGCGAATTGTGGCGCACGGTCGAACCGGGCACGCCCTCGCCCGAGCGCCGCCTCGACGTCGTCCGCGCGCTCGACGAGGCCGGTATCGGATGCGGGGTGCTGATGGCCCCGGTGATCCCCTTCCTCGGCGACTCACCCGGCCAGTTGCGCGCCACGGTGCGCGCGATCGCCGCCTCCGGCGCCACTTCGGTGACACCGCTCGTACTCCATCTGCGGCCCGGCGCGCGCGAATGGTTCATGGCCTGGCTGGCCGAACACCACCCGTACCTCGTACGCCGGTACGAACGGCTGTACGCCGCGGGAGCCTACGCACCGAAGTGGTACCAGCGCCGGATCACCCGCCAAGTGCACGAACTGGCCACCGAGTTCGGCATCGGCCCGACCCGGCGAGGCGGCGCCCGGCGGATACCGGCCACAGCGGAGCCGGAACACGCCGAGCCCACACAGCTCACCCTCCTCTGACGTCACCAACTCCTCCGACGTCACCAAATCGGATCAATTCTCTGCAGAACGCCTTCTTCTGGGCACGGATTCCTGGACGATGCGGCCTGGGCTGTGGGCCCACACCTCAGCCCCTGTCGGCCTGGAGGCCCTATGAAGAAGCGCGCAGCAGTTCTGTTCGGCGTCACCGCGGTGATGGCGGGGACGGTCACGGCCGTTCCGTCCGCCGCGAGCACCGGCCCGGCAGCGCCGCGCACCACCCTGACGTGGACCGCCTGTTCCACCAAGAACTACCCGACGCTCCAGTGCTCCTCGGTCGCGGTCCCACTGGACCACGCCCGCCCGCACGGCGAGAAGATCACCCTGGCGCTGTCGCGCGTCCCGCACACCGCCGTGAAGTCGCAGGGTCCGCTGCTGGTGAACCCGGGCGGACCGGGTGGCAGCGGACTCACGCTGGCGGGCTTCGTCGCGTCCGCCCTGCCCAAGGACCTCGCGGCGCAGTACGACGTGGTCGGCTTCGACCCGCGCGGCGTGGGCAAGAGCAAGCCGGCGCTCGACTGCGGGCCCGGTCACTCGGCGCCGGTCCGGCCCAACTCCGTTCCGCGCAGCCTCACCGAGGAGCGCGCCAATCTGGACCGGGTCCGGTCCTTCGCGCGGGCCTGCGCGGCCAAGCACGGCAGCCTGCTGAACCACATCGACACGGTGAGCACGGCCAGGGACCTGGACCTCGTCCGGCAGGCGCTCGGCGCACCGCAGATCAACTACTTCGGCTACTCCTACGGCACCTACCTCGGCGCCGTATACGCCAAGCTTCATCCGCAGCGGGTGCGGCGGATGGTGCTCGACTCGATCGTCGGCCCGGACGGTGTCTGGTACGACGCCAACCTGGCCCAGGACTACGCGTTCGACGCCCGGCACAAGGCGTTCATGGCCTGGGTGGCCCGGCACGACAGTACCTACAAGCTCGGCTCCGACCCGTTGGCGGTCGAGGCGAAGTGGTACCGCATGCGCACGGCCGTCCAGCAGAATCCGGCCGGCGGAAAGGTCGGCCCGGCGGAGCTGGAGGACACCTTCATGCCCGGCGGCTACTTCGACGGCTACTGGCCCTATCTGGCCGAGGCCTTCGCCTCTTACGCGAACGGAAAGGACGTGGCGGGCAAGAAGGCCGAGAAGGACGCGGCTCCGCTGGTCAAGGCGTACGAGAAGTTCGCAGCCGTCGACTCGGCCGACGAGAACGGCTACAGCGTCTACGCCGCGGTGCAGTGCCGGGACGCCGCCTGGCCGCGCGACTGGCACACCTGGCGGCAGGACATGTGGCAGGCGCACGCGAAGGCGCCCTTCATGACCTGGAACAACGCCTGGTACAACGCCCCGTGCGCGTCCTGGAGCACCAAGTCGCTCACTCCGCCGAACGTCTCGAACGCCTTGCTGCCGCCGGTGCTGCTGTTCCAGGCAACCGACGACGCGGCGACTCCGTACGAAGGCGGTGTGAGTATGCACCGCAAGCTGCGCGGCTCCAGCCTGGTGGTCGAGCAGGGCGGCGGGAACCACGGCATCTCGCTGAGCGGAAACGCCTGCCTGGACCGGTACCTGACGGACTATCTGACCACCGGCGCGGTGCCGCGCGGCCGCGTCGGCGAGGCGGACGCGGTCTGCGACGCACTGCCCGAGCCGAAGCCGCTGCCGGCGACGAAGGCGGCCGCCCGCCGTTCGGGAGGTGCCACGCTGCACGGGCTGCTCGGTTTCAGGTCCTGACCGGTGCGGATCCCGGCCCCCGGCCGTCGGGTGCGTGCGCGAGGATGTGGCCGTGCCGGAGAACCGGCCTCACCCGTCCACGCACCCGACGGCGCCCACCGGGCCGGTCCGCCGGGTCCAGGTCCGAGAACCGGACGACAACGACCCCGGCGTATACACACCGGGGTCGCCCTTCCGGGCGGTCGCACGTGAGAGTGCGCCAACCCGGACTCAATGTTACGCCCGAGGTCTCTCCGGCGCGCATCAGCCGCGCTCCTCCTCCGCGGCCTCCATGAGCCGGATTCCCTGATGCGTCAGTGTGACCATCGAGGGAGTGTTGCCTGTCGCCCAGTCGACCTCGATCAGACCCTCCCCCACCAGATACGTGCAGGCGGCCGCCAGGTCCTGTTCGGGGACCCCGAGGTCGTCCCGGAGCTTCTCCCCCGTCACGCCCAGAAGGCGGTTGCCTTCGGTGGTTGCGTACAGCGCCTGCATGACCTTCTGGCGATAGATCTTCCGCTCACCCAGTGTTGCCATGACTGCCGCCCTCTCATTCTTGGCGTCGGCCCACGAACCCGGCGACCCATGACCCGGCACAGCCGATGCCGGACAGCCGCCTGGCCCCTCGCATCGTCGGCGGGGCCCGGTGCTTCAGACCTCGTCCGTATCCGGGCGGTCGGCGGCCGATGAGCGGCTGGCCGACAGCCACGTCCGTGCGGGCTCGGTGGCCCGTGCGGTGTCCACGGTGAGGTGGAGCCGGGTTCCGCCTTCAGGACCTGCGGGGTAGCTGCGTTGTTCGGTGGAGGCGAAACAGCGCCGGATCACCTCCGCGACCACACGGGCGGTCTCGGGGGACGCGGCGACGATACGGACCTCGGCGTACCCGGCCGGCGGCAACGGCTCCGCAGAATTCATGACGGCCTCAGTTCCTCGGTGACTTGCGACATGCCGGTGAGCGTGACGCACGGCGCCACACGCACCGCCGGTCACGGAGGGCGCGGTCATCCGCTCATACATTGAACCGTCCTACGTACATGGTGTGCCCGGTGACGAGCCCTTTCAATGTACTCCGGTCACGATCATCAACCCCCTGTGACCAGGCGCTTTCTAACACCATGGCCGCTCCCGCAGCCGCGGATAGAGTGCGGCGGTATGAACGACATACGCGTCCGCCCCATGCGCCCCGACGACTGCACGGCAGTGGCCGAGGCCCGGGTGCGCGGATGGCAGAGCGCGTACACCGGACTCGTCCCGCAGCCGTACCTCGACGCGATGAGCGTCGAGGAGGACACGGCCAGACGCCGTACGCACCTCGCCGGGGCCGCACCTGGTGTGGTCAACCTGGTCGCCGAGCGGGACGGCGAGGTGGTTGGCTGGGCGTGCTATGGCCCGTACCGAGACGGGGCTGCCGATACGCGGGACGGCGAGCTGTACGCCCTCTATGTACATCCCGGCCATTTCTCGACCGGAGCCGGCCGCGCCCTGATGGAGGAGACGTTGGCGCGCGCCGCCGCGCACGGCCACCCCTCCCTGCTGCTGTGGGTCCTCGAGGAGAACACGCGCGCCCGCCGCTTCTACGAGAAGGCCGGCTTCGCGCCCGACGGGGCAGAGGAGTCCTTCGTGGTCGACGGCGTCGCCGTCCCCGAGGTGCGCTACGCGAGACGGCTGAGCGCCTGCGCCGCCGCCTCCCCCAGCCGTGGGTGACCGCGCGCCTCGGTGAGAACCGGCTCCGCCCGCCGGTCGCCGAGGGCGCCGAGACCTTCCACGCAGGCGAGGGCCACGCGCCAGTACGGCTCCTGCGGGGCGAGCAGCCTGCGCAGCGTGGCGGTCAGCGCCGGTACGGACTCCGGCGCCCGCAGCTCGGTGAGCAGCCGCACCGGATACAGCGCGTACGCCGTGCGCAGCGAGTTGGTGGCAAGGGCGGCGGCCGCCCGGGCGGTGCGGGGGTCGCCGAGCAGCGCCAGTGCGTACGCGGCGGACGCGCAGCGCGCGGGCTCCCGGTGGTTGAGGAGCAGCACCAGCGTCTCGAAGGCCCGCCGGTCCCCGGCACAGCCGAGCCGGAAGGCGGCGATCTCTCGCGCCCAGAGCGGCTCTCCGCTCGCGGTGAGCACTCCGGCGAGCGCCTCGTGATCGCCCGTTGCTACCAGCGTCTCGTATACGGCCAGTTCGGCCGGTGCGCCCACTTCCTGCCTGATCCGGGCCATCAGCGCCCGCAGCTCCCCACCCATGACGCCAGCCTACGGACCGCGGGCCGGGGTGCGGCGCAGATCACGACTCCCAGGGGGTGGCGCGCTCGTTACCCGCGAGTTAAGCTCATACGAGCGAGTCAACGCGGCCCCACCTCGGCCGTACGACCGCCAGCTCAACTCAGGGCGGCCTGGTGACGCAGCCGCCTCGAGTGCCAGTCGGTTCGGTACCACTTTTGCGACGCGACTCCGGGACAGAGTCCGTCGGCACTCGCAACGACGCACAACACCCGCACGCCGCGAGCCTGTTCGCGCCTCTTCGCGTACCCGCTGCGCGTGCGCCTCTCTCACAGTCGTCACTCATCACTGGAGTCCCGCGATGGACCGTCAGTCCTCCCCGCCCAGTCCCGCAGCACCCCTGAACACGATCGCCGTCGTCGGCCTCGGCACCATGGGCACCGGCATCGCCGAAGTCCTGGCCCGCGCCGGCCGCGAGGTCATCGGCATCGACATCAGCGAGGCGGCCGGCCGTCAGGCCGTCGCCGCCCTGGAGGCCTCGACCGCCCGCGCCGTCGAGCGCGAGCGGATCACCGAGCAGGAGCGCCGGGACCTGCTGTCCCGGTTCCGCACGTTCTCCGACCTGCAGGCAGCCGCCGAAGCCGACCTGGTGATCGAGGTCGTCCCGGAGTCGTACGAGATCAAGCACCAGGTCCTGGCCGGGCTCGACGCGGTCATCAAGCCGACCGCGATCCTCGCCACCGGCACCAACGCTCTTTCGGTGACCAGGCTGGCCGCCGACTCGGCGCACCCCGAACGCGTGCTGGGCCTGCATTTCTTCAACCCGGCCCCGGCCATGAAGCTGGTCGAGGTCGTCTCGTCCGTGCTGACCGCACCGGCGGCCGTCGAGGCGGTCACCCAGCTCGCCCGCGACCTGGGCAAGGAGCCCGTCGCGGTGGGCGACCGCCCGGGCTTCGTCGCCGACGGGCTGCTGTTCGGCTACCTCAACCAGGCCGCCGCGATGTACGAGGCCAAGTACGCCTCCCGTGAGGACATCGACGCCGCGATGAAGCTCGGCTGCGGCCTGCCGATGGGCCCTCTCGCGCTGCTGGACCTGATCGGCATCGACACCGCCCGTACCGTCCTCGAGGCGATGTACACCGACTCCCGCGACAGGCTGCACGCGCCCGCCCCCATCCTGGGCCAGCTCAGCGAGGCGGGCCTGACCGGCCGCAAGTCCGGGCGCGGGTTCTACACCTACGAGGCCCCGGGCAGCGCGAGCGTCGTGCGGGACGCCCTCACCCCGCTGGAAAGCGCGGAGCTCGCGCCGGGCCGCACCGTCGCCTCGGTCGGCGTGGCCGGCTCGGGCACCATGGCCAGCGGTATCGCGGAGGTCTTCGCCAAGGCCGGTTACGGCGTGGTGCTCGCGGCTCGCAGCCCGGAGAAGGCGGAGACGGCCAAGGCCCGGATCGCCAAGTCGCTGGCCCGCTCGGTCGACAAGGGCCGGCTGACCGCGGAGGCCAGGGACGAGACGCTCGCCCGTATCACCGCGGCCGGTTCGCTCGACGCCTTCTCGGACGTCGATCTGGCCGTCGAAGCGGTGGCCGAGGACCTGGACGTGAAGCAGCAGCTCTTCGCGACGCTCGACAAGGTCTGCAAGCCCGGCGCCGTGCTGGCCACCACCACCTCCTCGCTGCCCGTCGTCGCCATCGCGCGCGCCACCTCGCGCCCGCAGGACGTCATCGGTATGCACTTCTTCAACCCGGCGCCGGCCATGAAGCTGGTCGAGATCGTGCGCACGGTCCTGACCACGGATGATGTCCACGCCACCGTCCGCGAGGTCTGTGCGAAGATCCGGAAGCACCCGGTGGACTGCGGCGACCGGGCGGGCTTCATCGTGAACGCGCTGCTGTTCCCGTACCTCAACAACGCCATCAAGATGGTGCAGGAGCACTACGCGACGCTCGACGACATCGACGCCGCGATGAAGCTCGGCGGCGGGTACCCGATGGGGCCGTTCGAACTGCTCGACGTCGTGGGCCTGGACGTCTCCCTCGCGATCGAGAAGGTGCTGCACCGCGAGTTCCGCGACCCGGGCCTGGCGCCCGCACCGCTCCTGGAGCACCTGGTCGCGGCGGGCTGCCTGGGCCGCAAGACGGGCCGCGGCTTCCGCGAGTATGCCCGACGCTGAACCGCGGCCGGAGTGGGGAGGGCTGCTCGAGCCTCCCCCACAGCCTTCGGCGTGGGAGGGGCACCGAGGCAGCTCACCCCCGCATCCGGCCCCACAGACGCGTTCTCCTGCACGAATGCAGTACGTTCAGCTCATGTCCCAGTCCGCCAAGTCCTCCCGTACCGCCTCCGCGTCCGACGCTCCGGAAACCGCAGCAGGCAGCCGCGCTGCCGCGCAGCGCCTCAGAATGCGCCGCGAGCTGGCGACAGCCGCGATGGAGCTCTTCGCGACCAAGGGGTACGAGGCGACGACGGTCGACGAGATCGCGGCCGCGGCCGGGGTGGCCCGCCGGACGTTCTTCCGGCACTTCCGGTCCAAGGAAGAGGCGATCTTCCCGGACCACGACGACACCCTGATCAGGGCGGAGGCGGTCCTCGACGCGGCTCCGCCGCACGAGCACCCGCTCGACACGGTGTGCCGGGGCATCAAGGAAGTCATGCGCATGTACGCGGCGTCGCCCGCCGTCTCCGTGGAGCGCTACCGGCTCACCCGCGAAGTACCGACCCTGCGGGAACGGGAGATCGCCTCGGTGGCCCGCTACGAGCGGCTGTTCACGCGCTATCTGCTGGGCCACTTCGACGAGCACGACCACCACGACGACAACGACGACCCGCTGCTCGCCGAGGTGGCCGCGTCCGCCGTTGTCACCGCCCACAACCATGTCCTGCGCCGCTGGCTCCGGGCGGGCGGCCAGGGCGATGTCGAGGCACAGCTGGACCATGCCTTCGCGATCGTCCGGGACACCTTCGGCACGGGGATCGGCGCCGGACGGACAGCCGGCGCGACCGCCCCGTCGGCTCCGGCGGCGGTGCGTACAGAGGGCGAGGTCCTGGTCGCCGTGGCCCGTACCGACGCCCCCCTGGAGGACGTCATGCGCACGATCGAGCGGGCGCTCAGGAAGAGCTGACCGCACACAACCGGACACCCACCGCAACGGCCGCCCCCTCGGGGCGGCCGTTGTTGCTCATGTGTGGCGGACGGGTGACATCTGCGCGAAAATATTGGCACGCAGTGCCTTGTCACCTGACACGCGGTGCCATACGTTGAAGGAGTCCGGGCGGCCGGCGTGCAGAGACCTCTCGTACGCCGGCTGTCCCCGCAAGCCGCACGGCCTGCGTGCCCGGAACCGCCTGCGTCACCAGGCACCCTTCGCGCTACCGCGCTCATTCGCACCACCCGCCGAACCGATGGCACCCCCGACGTCCCCTCAAGCGTTCCCCGCAACGCGCTTCGCCGGAGGCAAACCGTGAAGGAAATCCTGGACGCCATTCAGGCGACCGACAGCACCGCCGCAGACTTCGCGGCCCTGTCCATCCCCGAGTCGTACCGCGCGGTCACCGTGCACAAGGACGAGGCCGACATGTTCGCCGGCGTCGACAGCCGCGACAAGGACCCGCGCAAGTCCCTCCATGTCGAGGACGTGCCCGTCCCCGAGCTCGGCCCGGGCGAGGCCCTGGTGGCCGTCATGGCCAGCTCGGTGAACTACAACTCCGTCTGGACCTCGATCTTCGAGCCGATGTCCACTTTCGGCTTCCTGGAGCGGTACGGAAAGCTGTCGCCGCTCGCCAAGCGCCACGACCTGCCGTACCACGTCATCGGCTCCGACCTGGCGGGCGTCGTGCTGCGCACCGGGCCCGGCGTGAACGCCTGGCAGCCGGGCGACGAGGTCGTCGCGCACTGCCTCTCCGTCGAACTGGAGTCCTCGGACGGCCACAACGACACGATGCTCGACCCCGAGCAGCGCATCTGGGGCTTCGAGACGAACTTCGGCGGCCTCGCCGAGATAGCGCTCGTCAAGTCCAACCAGTTGATGCCCAAGCCACAGCACCTCAGCTGGGAGGAGGCTGCGGCCCCCGGCCTGGTCAACTCGACCGCCTACCGCCAGCTCGTCTCCCGCAACGGCGCCGGCATGAAGCAGGGCGACAACGTGCTGATCTGGGGTGCGAGCGGCGGACTCGGTTCGTACGCCACCCAGTTCGCGCTGGCGGGCGGCGCCAACCCCATCTGTGTGGTCTCCAGCGAGCAGAAGGCGGACATCTGCCGGAAGATGGGCGCGGAAGCGATCATCGACCGCAGCGCCGAGGGTTACAAGTTCTGGAAGGACGAGCACAACCAGGACCCCCGCGAGTGGAAGCGCTTCGGCAAGCGCATCCGCGAGCTGACCGGCGGCGAGGACGTGGACATCGTCTTCGAGCACCCGGGCCGCGAGACCTTCGGCGCCTCGGTGTACGTCACCCGCAAGGGCGGCACCATCGTCACCTGCGCCTCCACCTCCGGCTTCAACCACGAGTACGACAACCGCTACCTGTGGATGTCGCTCAAGCGCATCGTCGGCTCGCACTTCGCCAACTACCGCGAGGCCTGGGAGGCCAACCGGCTGGTGGCGAAGGGCAAGATCCACCCCACCCTGTCGAAGGTCTACTCGCTCGAGGACACCGGTCAGGCCGCGTACGACGTGCACCGCAACCTCCACCAGGGCAAGGTCGGCGTGCTGGCCCTCGCCCCGCGCGAGGGGCTGGGTGTCCGTGACGGGGAGCTCCGCGAGAAGCACATCGACGCCATCAACCGCTTCCGGAACGTCTGAGGTTCACCAGATGACTGAGCGTCAGAAGGATCGGCCCTGGCTCATGCGGACGTACGCCGGTCACTCGACCGCCGAGGCGTCCAACGAGCTCTACCGGCGCAACCTCGCCAAGGGGCAGACGGGTCTGTCGGTCGCGTTCGACCTGCCGACGCAGACCGGCTACGACCCCGACCACATCCTGGCCCGTGGCGAGGTGGGCCGGGTCGGGGTCCCGGTCTCCCATCTGGGCGACATGCGGCGACTGTTCCAGGACATCCCGCTGGAGCAGATGAACACGTCCATGACGATCAATGCCACGGCCATGTGGCTGCTGGCGCTCTACCAGGTGGTGGCGGAGGAGCAGGGCGCCGACGCCACCAAGCTCCAGGGGACGACGCAGAACGACATCGTCAAGGAGTACCTGTCGCGGGGAACTCACGTCTTCCCGCCGGGTCCCTCCCTGCGGCTGACCACCGACATGATCACGTACACGGTGGCGCACATCCCCAAGTGGAACCCCATCAACATCTGCAGCTACCACCTGCAGGAGGCGGGCGCCACGCCGGTCCAGGAGATCGCGTACGCGATGTCCACCGCCATCGCCGTCCTGGACGCGGTCCGGGACAGCGGCCAGGTGCCGGCGGAGAAGTTCGGCGATGTCGTGGCCCGTATCTCCTTCTTCGTGAACGCGGGCGTCCGGTTCATCGAGGAGATGTGCAAGATGCGCGCCTTCGGCCGCATCTGGGACAAGGTCACCCGTGAGCGCTACGGGATCGAGAACGAGAAGCAGCGCCGCTTCCGCTACGGCGTCCAGGTCAACTCCCTGGGCCTGACCGAGGCGCAGCCGGAGAACAACGTCCAGCGCATCGTCCTGGAGATGCTGGCCGTCACCCTCTCCAAGGACGCGCGCGCCCGCGCGGTCCAGCTCCCGGCCTGGAACGAGGCGCTGGGCCTCCCCCGGCCGTGGGACCAGCAGTGGTCGCTGCGTATTCAGCAGGTCCTCGCGCACGAGTCGGACCTGCTGGAGTACGAGGACATCTTCGCGGGCTCGCACGTCATCGAGGCCAAGGTGGAGTCCCTGGTCGCCGAGTGCCTCGCGGAGATCGACCGCATCCAGGAGATGGGCGGCGCGATGGCCGCCGTCGAGTCCGGCTACCTCAAGTCGCAGCTGGTCTCCTCGCACGCCGAACGGCGGGCGCGGATCGAGGCCGGCGACGAGAAGATCATCGGCGTCAACATCTTCGAGACGACCGAGCCGAATCCGCTCACCGCGGACCTCGACACCGCGATCATGACGGTCGACCCGGCGAACGAGGCACGGGTGGTCGCCAAACTGCACGAGTGGCGGGACAACCGCGACGAGGCCCGCGCCACCGAGGCGCTGGCCGAGCTGAAGAAGGCCGCCGCGGGCACCACCAACCTGATGGCCGCCACCGTGGAATGCGCCCGCGCGGGCGTCACGACCGGCGAGTGGTCCTGGGCGCTGCGGGACGTCTTCGGCGAGTTCCGCGCCCCGACGGGCGTCAGCAGCGCCCCCGTCGCGGTCACGGCCGAGGCGGGCACCCCGCTCGCGGCCGTACGGGAGAAGGTGTCCCGGACGGCGGACGAGCTGGGCTCCGGCCGGCTCCGGCTGCTGGTCGGCAAGCCCGGCCTTGACGGGCACTCCAACGGTGCCGAGCAGATCGCCGTACGGGCCCGCGACGCCGGCTTCGAGGTGGTCTACCAGGGCATCCGGCTGACGCCCGAGCAGATCGTCAACGCGGCCCTCGCGGAGGACGTGCACTGCGTCGGGCTGTCGATCCTGTCCGGCTCGCACGCCGAGCTGGTGCCGGACGTGCTCGGCCGGCTGCGCGAGGCGGGCGCCGCCGACATCCCGGTGATCGTGGGCGGGATCATCCCGAACGCCGACGCCGAGGATCTGCGTGCTGCCGGAGTGGCCGCAGTATTCACCCCGAAGGACTTCGGCATAACGGAGATCATCGGCCGTATCGTCGACGAGATCCGGAAAGCGAACAAGCTCGACCCTCTGGAGGTCCCCGCATGACCACGCCCGTGAACCGTCTGCGTCCGCGCCGCTCCTGCCTGGCCGTACCTGGTTCCAACCCGCGCTTCCTGGAGAAGGCCCAGGGACTGCCGGCCGACCAGGTCTTCCTGGACCTGGAGGACGCGTGCGCGCCGCTCGCCAAGGAGGGCGCCCGGCACACCATCGTCGACGCGCTGAACAACGGCGACTGGACGGGCAAGACGCGGGTCGTGCGCGTCAACGACTGGACCACCCACTGGACGTACCGTGACGTCGTCACGGTCGTGGAGGGCGCCGGACAGAACCTCGACTGCATCATGCTGCCGAAGGTCCAGGACGCCCAGCAGGTCGTCGCTCTCGACCTCCTGCTCACCCAGATCGAGAAGACCATGGGCTTCGAGGTCGGGAAGATCGGCATCGAGGCGCAGATCGAGAACGCCAAGGGCCTGGTGAACGTCGACGAGATCGCCGCCGCGTCGCCGCGCCTGGAGACCATCATCTTCGGCCCGGCCGACTTCATGGCCTCCATCAACATGAAGTCCCTCGTCGTGGGCATGCAGCCGCCCGGCTACCCGGCGGACGCGTACCACTACATCCTGATGCGCATCCTGATGGCGGCCCGCACGCACGACCTCCAGGCCATCGACGGCCCGTTCCTCCAGATCCGCGACGTGGACGCGTACCGCGAGGTGGCCGGCCGCGCCGCCGCCCTCGGCTTCGACGGCAAGTGGGTGCTGCACCCCGGCCAGGTCGACGCGGCCAACGAGGTCTTCTCGCCCTCCCAGGAGGACTACGACCACGCCGAGCTGATCCTCGACGCGTACGAGTGGTGCACCTCGGAGGCGGGCGGCAAGAAGGGCTCGGCGATGCTCGGCGACGAGATGATCGACGAGGCCAGCCGCAAGATGGCGCTCGTGATCGCCGGCAAGGGCCGCGCCGCGGGCATGCAGCGCACCTCGAAGTTCGAAGCCCCGGAGGCCTGATCATGCAGTTCGGACGTACTTACGAGGAGTTCGAGGTCGGTGCGGTCTACAAGCACTGGCCCGGGAAGACGGTCACCGAGTACGACGACCACCTCTTCTGTCTGCTCACCATGAACCACCACCCGCTGCACATGGACAGCAACTACGCCGAGAAGACCACCGACTTCGGCCAGAACGTCGTCGTCGGCAACTACATCTACTCGCTGCTGCTGGGCATGTCGGTCCCGGACGTCTCCGGAAAGGCCATCGCCAACCTGGAGGTCGAGTCGCTGCGGCACGTGGCGCCGACCTTCCACGGCGACACGATCTACGGCGAGACGACCGTCCTGGACAAGACCCCGTCGAAGTCGAAGAACGACCGCGGGATCGTCTACGTCGAGACCAAGGGCTACAAGCAGGACGGCACCCTCGTCTGCGTCTTCCGGCGCAAGGTGATGGTCCCGACCGAGACGTACATCAAGGAGCGCGGCGGCGAGCAGCCCGGCCGCCCGGAGCTCCAGGCCCCACGGCAGAACACGGAGAAGTAGCCATGAGCCGACTCGCCCAGACTCCCGGTCTGACCGACATCCAGCAGGAGATCCTGGCCACGGTCCGGGACTTCGTCGACAAGGAAATCATCCCGGTCGCGACCGAGCTGGAGCACCGCGACGAGTACCCGACGCAGATCGTCGAAGGCCTCAAGGAACTCGGCCTGTTCGGGCTGATGATCCCGGAGGAGTACGGCGGCCTGGGCGAGTCGCTGCTCACGTACGCGCTGTGCGTCGAGGAGATAGCGCGGGGCTGGATGTCCGTCTCGGGCATCATCAACACCCACTTCATCGTGGCGTACATGCTCAAGCAGCACGGCACCCAGGAGCAGAAGGACACCTTCCTGCCGCGGATGGCGCTGGGCGAGGTACGCGGCGCGTTCTCGATGTCCGAGCCGGCCCTGGGCTCCGATGTGTCCGCCATCACGTCCAAGGGCGTGAAGGACGGTGACGAGTACGTCCTGAACGGCCAGAAGATGTGGCTGACGAACGGCGGCACGTCGAATCTGGTCGCGGTCCTGTGCCGGAGTGACGAAGGACACCCCGAGGGCACGGCCCCGCACAAGTCGATGACGACCTTCCTCGTCGAGAAGGAGCCGGGCTTCGGTGAGGTCCGTCCGGGCCTGACCATCCCGGGGAAGATCGACAAGATGGGTTACAAGGGTGTCGACACCACGGAACTCATCATGGACGGACTACGCATTCCGGCCAATCGTGTACTCGGCGGCACCACGGGCCGCGGGTTTTACCAAATGATGGACGGTGTCGAAGTCGGCCGGGTAAATGTGGCCGCGCGTGGCTGCGGCGTCGCTCAGCGTGCTTTTGAGCTGGGTGTTTCGTACGCCCAGCAGCGTCAGACCTTCGGAAAGCCGATCGCTCAGCACCAGGCCATCCAGTTCAAGCTGGCCGAGATGGCTACCAAGGTCGAAGCGGCCCATGCGATGATGGTGAACGCAGCGCGCAAAAAGGACTCCGGAGAACGAAACGACCTCGAAGCAGGGATGGCGAAGTACCTCGCCTCCGAGTACTGCAAGGAGGTGGTCGAGGACGCGTTCCGCATCCATGGCGGTTACGGGTTCTCGAAGGAGTACGAGATCGAGCGCCTCTACCGGGAGGCCCCGATGCTGCTGATCGGCGAAGGTACCGCCGAGATCCAGAAAATGATCATTGGGCGGCGGCTGCTCGAGGAGTACCGGCTCCAGGGCTGAAAGACCTCTTTATGGCGATTTGACCGCGAAGAAGTCACACCCTGTCACCGGCTTCAGGCCGCCGACTCGGCCTCTGGCTTGCCCAGTTGTTGCACTCAACCGATAGCATCGCCGGAAAGCCGCCGTCCCCCGTTGCCTGCGCGGCATCATCCGCTACGAAGGTCATCCATGCCCCACAGCCAAACCTCTGCACCACGCGGCCGCGTCCGCCTCGCGCGCGGAGCATCGCCGTGGCTCCTGCCGACCGTCGCCACCGCGGCGCTCAGCCTCGCCCGGGCTCGCAAGTCCGGGCGATGGGCTGCCGTCGCCGTGCCCACCACCGCTCTGGCGGCGGGCATGCTGTGGTTCTTCCGCGACCCCGAGCGCGAGATCACCCAGGGCCGGGTGATCTCGCCGGCCGACGGTGTGGTGCAGAGCATCATGCCGTGGAAGGACGGACGTACCCGCGTCGCGATCTTCATGAGCCCGCTCAACGTCCACGTCAACCGTGCGCCCCTCGCGGGCACCGTGACGTCCGTCGAGCACATCCCCGGCGGGTTCGTCCCTGCGTTCAACAAGGAGAGCGAGAACAACGAGCGCGTTGTCTGGCACTTCGACACCGAGCTCGGCGACATCGAGATGGTCCAGATCGCGGGTGCCGTCGCCCGCCGCATCGTCCCGTACCTGCCGCAGGGCACCAAGGTGGAGCAGGGCGAGCGCATCGGTCTGATCCGCTTCGGCTCGCGCGTCGACATCTACCTTCCGGAAGGTGTCGATGTCGCGGTCGAGGTCGGCCAGACCACCACCGCGGGGGTGACTCGAATTGACCGTGATTGATCCGGAGACTCAGGCCGGCTGGGTGCCGGAGGCGGTCGAGGACGAGGACGAGGCCGAGGACATGCCGCTCTCACTGCGGCTGTCGATAGCGGACACCCTCACCCTCGGTAATGCCACGTGCGGATTCATGGCGGTGTACTTCACCACCACCGGAATCCTCATCCCGCACCTCACGGGCAGTGAGGAGACCGGCATGGCGCGGCACAGCGCCGCGACCGCCGTGATCCTGATGCTGCTCGCGGCGATCTTCGACCTGTGCGACGGACTGGTTGCGCGCAAGCTGCGCAGCTCGCCGATGGGCGCGGAGCTGGACAACCTCTCCGACCTGATCAGCTTCGGCCTCGCTCCGGCGTACTTCGTACTCGTGTACGGCATGGTCGCCGACGACGCGCACCAGCGGGTGTCGGCGCTGGCGGCGATCGTGGTGCTGCTGGCGGTGGTGCTGCGGCTTGCGAGATTCTCGTGCGTCACCATGAAGGACGGCATGTTCCAGGGCATGCCGAGCCCCTTCGGCGCGCTGACGGTCGTCTCCATCGTGCTGCTCGAGCTTCCCTTCGTGCCGACGCTGCTCGCGATCATCGGAGTGGCCTGGCTGATGGTGAGCCGGGTGGAGTACCCGAAGCCGCGGGGCATCCTCGCGGTGGCGATGCTCAGCTGGATAGTCGGTGCGATGGGGTTGCTGGCGGCGTGGGCGTTCGACGCGCCGGGCGGCGAGTTCCTGCTCCAGACCGGCTGCGCGCTGCAGGTGGTCATGGGTGCGGTGATCCCGCTCTTCGCGACGACACGGCGGGTGAACACCTTCCGCCACAACCGCCGCGAGGCGCGGGCGGCGGAGCTGCCGTAGGTCTGTGGCAAAAGGTGAGGCCCCCGAGTGCGCTGCACTCGGGGGCCTCACCTTTTGCGTGCCCGGAATCCGGCGGCCGGGGCACGCCCGCCTCGCCGGGGTACAGCGGTCAGGACCCCGGCGTGAACCGTTCTGCCGCGGCCGAGACCGAGCCGTCGCGGACCACCTTCAGACCGCCCGGCACCTTGTTGTCCGGCTTCATGATCAGGGACTTGCGGGTGGACGGGGCCTTCGGGTCGGAGAAGTCGTGCGTGATGCCGAAGCCACTGTCGTATGCGTTGATCGTCAGCAGCGCCTTCTCGATGCCCTCACGCGTGAGCTCCTTGCTCTCGCAGGCCTTCTTCAGCACCTCCCCGTAGACGGCGGCCGCCGTGTAGCCGGCAACCACGCCGTTGTCGAGGCCGTCCTTCGGGTAGGCCGCCTTGTACTCCTTGGCCAGCTTGGCCGGACCCATCTGCGCCGAGCCGATGGGAAGCGTGGAGGCGGCGACGTAGTAGTCCTTCATCAGCGCAGGACCCGCCGGGGTGGCCAGCAGCTGGGGGGCGAAGGCCGAGTTGTTGCCGACGATCGGGACATTGAAGCCGCCCGCCGCAGCGACGCCCACGAGCGAGGCCGCCTGGCGGGGGCCTGCGCTGATCAGGACCGCCTTGACGCCCGCCTGCTTGAGGGCCGCGACCTGTGCGCTCATGTCGTTGTCGGTGGGCTTGATCTTCTGCTCGACGACGGTGAGACCCGCCTCCTTGGCCGCGAACTTCGAGCCGGCCAGCGCGTTCTCGCCGTAGTCGCCCTCGAAGTAGACATGGCCGATCTTGTCGCCCTTGGCGATGCGCTTCGCGCCGAGCAGGTAGTCGACGGCGTTGATGGTCTCGATGTCGTACGTGGCGCCGACGACCCGTACGTACGGGCTGCCCAGCAACGACGCCGACCAGGCCTGCGGCAGCACCAGCCCCTTGTCCTGCCCGTCGATGCGCTGCTTGACGGCCGCCACGAAGGGCGAGCCGATGAACTGGGCGAAGCCGAGCACCTTCGGCTCCAGCTCGGTGTACGCGGCGAGGGCCTTCTGCGGGTCGTAGCCGTGATCGCGGACGGTCAGCTCGATCTGACGCCCGCAGATGCCGCCCGCGGCGTTGGTCTGCTTCACCCACAGCTGCTGGGCCTGGGTGACGCTCTTGCCGAGGGAGGCGTAGACCCCCGTCATGTCGGTGAGCACGCCGAGCGAGACGGTCTTGTCGGTCACCCCGTTGCCGGTCTTGACGCCGCCGGCGCCCGCCTTGCCGTCGTCGTCCTTGCCGGCCTTGCCGCTGCATCCTGCGGCGGTGAGCGCGAGTGCGGCCGCCAGCGCCGCCGCACAGATCCTTGGCTTCATGCTGCTTCCTCCCCTGGGGACGTGCCTGAACGCCGGGCGGCCGCGATACGGACGAGGCCACCGGGCAGGAACAGGACCACCATGACGACGGCGGCCCCGTACAGATAGCGGGACGCCTCACCCGGAGAGACCCCGCCCGTACCGGGGGCGGAGACAAGCGGGAGAGCGTCGCTGTAGCGGGTCAGCAGCTGCGGCAGCAGCGAGACGAACGCCGCGCCGACGACCGCGCCCGCGACCGTGCCGAGCCCGCCGATCACGATCATGGCGAGGTACTCGAGCGAAAGGATCATGCCGAAGTAGTCCGGCACGGTGCGCTGGAACACCAGGGCGAGGAGCACCCCGGCGAGGCCCGCGTACATCGAGGACAGGACGAACACCGCCGCCCGGTAGCGGGCGACGGGAACGCCCATCACACCCGCGGCGATGCGGTGGTCCCGGATGGCGTTCATGGCCCGGCCGGGGCGGCCGCGCAGCACGCCGCGCGCGAACAGCGCGCCCACGAGGAGCGCGATCAGGCCCACGTACCAGAGTTTCTCGGCGGACTGGAAGGGCACGGCGGCGACCACCGTCTCGGTGTCGTCGAACGTGATGCCGAAGAGCGAGAGGGGCTCGACGGCACGGCCGTTGAAGCCGCCGGTCAGGTCGCGGGCATTGAACAGGACATGCTGACCGATGAAGATCAGGGCGAGCGTGGCGATGCCCAGATACGCCCCGCTCAGACGTCCTGCGATGGGGCTGAAGAGCCCGCCGGCGAGGCCCGCGAGGACCACGGCGAGGACGGCCGCGAGCCAGCTGGGCAGGCCCAGCCCGACCAGGTCGTGACCGTTCTCCGTGGTGCTGTCGCCGGCCAGGACGCAGTAGCCGTACGCGCCGACGGCGAGGAAGAAGGCGTGCCCCATGGAAAGCTGGCCGGTGGCGCCGGTGAGCAGGTTGATGCCGATGGCGCCGATCGCCGCGGCCATGGCGAACAGCCCCGCCTGCAGCCAGAAGCGGTCGAGGTAGAAGGGCAGGGCGAGCAGGAGGAGCGTTCCGGCGGCCCAGACGTACGGGGTGGGGCGCCGCAGGAGTGCGGACGAGCTCGGTTCAGACACGGGCCAGCTCCTTCGTGCCGAACAGCCCGGCGGGCCGGACCAGCAGCACCACGACCATCACCAGATACGGCGCGAGGTCCCCTATGCCCCGGCCCAGGAACGACAGATCGCCCTGGTAGCCGGTCGCGAGGGACTCGGTGACGCCGACGATCAGTCCGCCGGCCAGGGCGCCGGTGGTGGAGTCCAGGCCGCCGAGGATCGCGGCGGGGAACGCCTTGAGGGCGGCCAGGGACGTACTGCGTTCCAGCCCGGGGGTCGGAAAGACGGTCAGGAACAGCGCGGCCACCGCGGCCAGAGCACCGGCCACCGCCCAGGCGGCGAGCGAGACCCGGCCGAGCCGTACCCCCATCAGCGCCGCGGTCTCGGGCTTCTCGGCGGCCGCCCGCATCGCCACGCCCCAGGAGGTGAAGCGGAAGACGAGCAGGAAGGCGGTGATCAGGAGCGCCGCGGCGAGGAACGCCGCGACCCTGGTCTCGGCGATGGTCACGGATCCGACGGTCAGAACGCGGTCGCCCCACGGGTCGCCGAGTGAGAGCACCTCGGTGCCGATCCGGCGGGTGAGGTCGGTGGTGAGGAGGATGTCGACGCCGATGGTGACGATGGCGAGGACGCTGTGGTCGGAGCCCCGGTAACGGCGCATCACCAGGAACTCGACGGCCGCGCCGACGAGGGCGGCGGCGCCGATGCCGACGGCGAGGGCGGCCCAGAAGCCGATCTCGTCGTGCAGGACGGCCGTCACATAGCCGCCTGCGAGAAGGAGGGACGCGTGGGCGAAGTTGACCACCTCGGTCGCCTTGAAGATGACGACGAATCCGAGGGCGATCAGGGCGTACACCGACCCGATGGACAGGCCGCCCAGAAGGAGTTCGACGAAGGTCGTCATGGCGTGGCCTCCTCACCGAGGTAGGCGCGGACGACCGCCGGGTCGCTCTGCACCTGGGCGGGAGTCCCGCCGCCGATCCTTCGTCCGAAGTCGAGTACGGTCACCGCGTCCGCGAGCCGCATCACCACCCCCATGTCGTGTTCGACCAGCACGATCGAGATACCGAGGCTGTCGCGCACTCCGGCGATGACGGCGGCGGTCTGCCGCCGTTCGTCGGCCGTCATCCCGGCGACCGGTTCGTCGAGGAGCAGCAGCTTGGGCTCCATGCACAGAGCCCGGCCCAGCTCGACGAGCTTCTGTTTGCCGTACGGCAACGCCCCCGCGGGATGCGCGAGGTCGCGCTCCAGGCCCACGAACGCCGCGATCTCCCGCACCCGCTCCCCGTGCCGGCGCGCTTCGCGGGCCGCCGACGGCAGCCGGAGGCCCGTGGCAAGGAAACCCGACCGGGTCAGCCGGTGGCGGCCGAGCATCAGGCTGTCGGCGACGGTGGCATGCGGAGGGAGCGCGAGGTTCTGGAACGTACGGGCGATACCTAGGGCGGCGACGGCGTGCGGGGCGAGGCCGGTCAGTTCGGTGCCGCCGAAACGGATGCTGCCGGAGGCCGCCCGGTACACCCCGGACAGGACGTTGAAGCAGGTGGACTTGCCGGCACCGTTGGGACCGATGACGGCGTGCACGCTGCCGGGTTCGACGGTGAACGACACGGCGTCCAGGGCGGTGAGCCCGGCGAACCGGACCGTGACGCCGTCCACGCGCAGGGAGGGCACGTCCGCGCCGCCCTGCGGCCTCATGCCGACCACCTCGGCAGTACCCGCGCCTCGTCCCGCGCCCGCGGCACATCGGCGGCGGCGGCTTCGTCGACCACGCCCAGATAGCGGCGGCGCACCTCGTCCGAGGCGGCGAGTTCCGCGGCGGGTCCGGACAGCGCGACTTCGCCGACGTCGAGTACGTACGCCGACGATGCCAGCCGCAGCGCGAGGGCGGCGTTCTGCTCCACCAGCAGGACGGACGTGCCGTGGGAGTTGATCTCGGTGATCGTCGCGGCGATACGGGCGGCCATCATGGGGGCCAGGCCCAGCGACGGCTCGTCGAGCAGCAGCAGCTTGGGCCGGGCCATCAGGGCCCGGCCGAGCGCCAGCATCTGCTGCTCCCCGCCGGACAGGAGGCCGGCGCGCTGCCGGGCGCGGTCGGCCAGTACGGGAAAGAGCTCGTGGACGTGGGCGAGTGCCGCCGCGGCCTCCCTGCGGCCGCCCCGCGCCCCCAGCGCGCCGGCCCGCAGATTGTCGGCGACCGACATCCGGGCGAACACCTGCCGCCCCTCCGGGACCTGGACGATGCCGGCGGCCACCACCTGCGCGGGGCTCAGGCCGTCGAGCGGGCGCCCGTCGAACACGGCCGTGCCTCCCGCGACCGCGCCGCGGTGAAAGGTGAGGGTCCGGGAAATGGCGCGTAGCAGTGTGGACTTGCCGGCGCCGTTCCCGCCGAGTACGGCGACCACCGCTCCCGCCGGGACCTCCACCGAGACCTCGCGCAGCGCCCGTACGGGCCCGTAACCGACGGACAGCGCGCGCACCCTGAGCGAAGCCGAAACGGCTGCCATGCCTTCTCCTTCCGCCTGCTGTACTGGCGCACACATCAGCACCGGCCGGTCCGGGCGTCCACGGCGAATGGCCGAATCGCTGCGGATGCCCAGCGGAGGCAGCACCAGGTTGTGCATCGGCACAAGGCTGGGTGCGCGGGGCCTGTCGCACCCCGCCCGCGGGTGGCATCCTCACCAGCCATGAGTGGCCGGAGAACGCGCACTGACCGCGAGTGGTCGGTCCTGGTGAGTGCCTCCGAGGTGCTCACCGAACGCATCCCGCAGCTCACCGACCAGCTGGTCGAGGAACTGCAGTCCTATTCCCCGCTGTTCGACCTGGCTGTGCCGCGCGACGAGCACTGGCAGCAGATCAGCGAGGCGATGCACTACGGCATCGAGGCGTTCGCCGCGCGGCGCTCGGCGCCGCGCCGGGACCTGGTGTACGCGGAGGAGCTTGGCAGGCGCCGTGCCGAACAGGGGCTGCCACTGGATCTGCTGCTCTACGCGTACCGGCATGCGGGCCGGCTCACCTGGGACGCGCTGCTGGAGATCGTCAGCGAGAAGGACCCCGACGCGCTGCCGGTGCTCGCGCACACGGCCGCGCAGATGTGGGCGGGCGTCGACCAGCAGGCCTCCACGGTGGCGGAGGCCTACCGCACCACCGAGCAGGAGATGCGGCGGCGCAGCGACGAGCGGGTGCAGGCGCTGCTCGACGCCCTGTTGGAGGGGCAGTCGGCGCCCGCCCTGGCCGCCAGGGCGGCGGCGGGGCTGGACCTGCCGGAGCAGGGCCGGTACGCGGTCGTGGTCCTGCGGGTGGAGCGCCGCGACGCGCGGGAGCCGTTCCACCGGATCGGGGCGGCGGAAGGGATGCACTTCTTCTGGCGGATGCGTACGGACTGCGAGCTCGCGGTGGTCGCCATGGGTGACGCGGACCTCTCGGCCCTGGTCGCCGAGCTCGGCCGGCGCTGCTCCGGTCCCGGCGGGATCAGCCCGGTGGTGGACCGGCTCGCGGATCTGGGCCTGGCCCGTCGGCTGGCGGCGACGGCACTGCGTACCTGCGGTCCCGACTCGCGCGAGGTCGTGCGCCTGGACGAGCGGCTGCCCACCGCGCTGGTGGTGAACCAGCCCGAGCTGTCCGCGCGGCTGGTGGCCGACGTCTTCGGCCCGCTGCTCGACCTCGATCCGGCGGATCGCGTCGTACTGCTGGAGACACTGGACGCGTGGCTGGAGGCGGAGGGCTCGGCGGGCCGGGCGGCGACCCGCCTCTACTGCCACCGCAACACGGTCTTCAACCGCCTGCGGCGGCTGGAGCAGCTCACCTCCAGGTCACTGTCCCGGCCGCGGGACCTGACGGAGATGACGCTGGCACTGGACGCGTTCCGGCTCGCGGAGCCGTGAGCGACCGGCCCCTGGCCGCTCCCGCCCGGCGGACACCGGGCGGGGGCGGCCAGATCCAGGAGTACAAGGCCTGCGGACAGCCGTGTCAGGACAGGAAGTCGCGGGCGATGTTCTCCGCCACCCGTTCCAGCAGCGGACCCGCCTCGGCGATGCAGCGGGCCGTGTCCGGCTCGATATCCGTCAGGGGGTAGGCCCGGCGGATGCCCGCCCTGCCGAGCGCCTCCGGTGGCAGTGCGAGGCGGCCGCAGACGGCGACCACCTCCTTGCCCTCGGCGCGGGCGGCCGCGGCGACGCCCGCCGGGGCCTTGCCGTGCAGGGTCTGCTCGTCGAGCGATCCCTCACCCGTGATGACGAGCGTGGCCCTGGCGAGCGCGGGGGCGAAGCCCAGCACGTCGAGCATCACCTCGATGCCGGGACGGAAGCCGGCACCCAGCGCGACCAGCGCGCCGTAGCCGATGCCGCCCGCGGCGCCCGCGCCCGGCGAGAGGGCGTACTCGGCGGCCTTGGGACCGATCGACTTCTCCAGGACGCGCGCGAAGTGGGCCAGTGCCTCGTCGAGCACGGCGACGTCCTCCGGAGAGGCGCCCTTCTGCGGTCCGTAGACGGCTGGTGCGCCCTTGGGGCCGGTGAGCGGATTGTCGACATCGCTCGCCAGTACGAGTTCGACGTCGGCGAAGCGCGGGTCGATGCCGGACAGGTCCGCGGTGGCCAACTCCCCCAGGGGCCCGCCTCCCGGGCCGACCGGCTCGCCGGCGGCGTCCAGGAAGCGCGCGCCGAGCGCCGCCAGCATGCCCGCGCCGCCGTCGGTCGTGGCACTGCCGCCGACACCGAAGACGATCTGGCGGGCGCCCGCGTCGAGGGCCGCTCGGAGCAGTTCGCCCGAGCCGTACGTCGTGGACGTGAGCGGGGCGAAGACGCCGTCGGGGAGGTGCTGGAGGCCGGAGGCCTCCGCCATCTCCACCACTGCGGTGCCGTCCCGGAGGGCGAAGGCCGCGGTGCGCTCCTCGCCGAGCGGTCCGGTGACCCGTACCTCCCGGCGTTCGAATCCGGCCGCAACCGCGGCGGCGACCGTGCCGTCGCCGCCGTCCGCGACGGGCAGGGTCTCCACCTGCACGCCGGGGGCGGCCTTCCGCAGCCCGGCCGTCACCCGCTCGGCGACCTGTACGGCCGTGAGCGAGCCCTTGAATTTGTCCGCGGCGATGAGCACGCGCGCGGTCTCAGTTACTGCTCCGTCCGTCACCTTGCTAATCCCTTGCTATCGAACGTGCAGTCGCGCCGCCCCGACCTTATCCGCAGGAAGGACCCGCTGCCCACGGGCGCCCTGCCTCGTATGCGGAGTAAAACCAGATTTTGTCCGAAAAGAACGCACCGGCATTTCCGCGAAGCGCCCGCATCGTCCGCAATACCGAAACAGGAGGAATCTCCTATGCGTCAGGTGCCGGAGCGGGTAGACCCGGGACATGACGTCTCGAGGTACGCGGATGGCCGACCGGATGCCTGCCGACAAGATCTGCGCGGACAAGATCCATGGAGGATGGCTCGGCCGTATCGCCGGCAACATGCTCGGGAAGCCGGTGGAGCTCGGGGACTACTGGACACGCGACCGCATCGACCGCTACCTGCGGCGCGCGGGCGCGCTCCCCCTCACCGACTACCTGCCGGAGCTCGAGCCCCCGGCTCCGCCCGGCGAGTTCGATTTCCGGCCGGAGTGGCGGGAGTGCGTGCGCGGCCGGATCCACGGCAGCTGCCGCGACGACGACGTGGACTACGCGATTCTCGGGCTGCACCTGCTGGAGACGCACGGGTTCGCATTCACCACGGAACAGGTCGGCGAACTGTGGCTGCTGCGCCTGCCCTACCTGCAGACGTTCACAGCGGAGCGGGCCGCGTACCGCAATCTCGCCAACGGGCTGAAGCCGCCACTGACGGCCACGCTGGACAATCCGTACCAGGAGTGGATCGGCGCCCTCATCCGTGCCGACATCTTCGGCTGGGCGTCTCCCGGCGACCCTGCGCGGGCGGCCGCCCTCGCACGCCGCGACGCCGTGCTCTCCCACACCGGCAACGGGGTCTACGGGGCGATGTGGGCGGCGGCCATGATCGCCGCGGCCTTCACCGCGCCGGGCCCGCGGGCCGCCGTCGAGGCCGGACTGAGCCGAGTGCCGGCGAGCAGCCGGCTCGCCCGCACGGTCCGGCGTACCGTCGCCCTGCACGCGGCGGGCCTGAGCTGGGACCGCACGCTCACCGAACTGGAGGCGGAAACGAGCGGCCTCGGCTGGATCCACACGGTGCCGAACGCCGCCGTCATCACCGCCGGACTCCTGTACGGCGACGGCGACTTCACTCGCACCATCGCCCTCACGGTCCGCGGTGGACTGGACACCGACTCCAACGGGGCGACGGCCGGCTCGGTGGCCGGGGTGCTGTGCGGCGCGGCGGCGATCCCGCCCCGGTGGACGGATCCGCTGGAGGACCGGGTCCGCAGCGCGGTGTTCGGCTTCGACGGCTCGGGTATCTCCGAACTGGCGGACCGCACCACCAGGCTGGCCGCCGACGCGGTCTCCGCCTGATCACCCGATGCGGCGTGTCCGCCCGTGCGTCGTCCTAGGCTGGCGGGGTGACCTTGGACTACGCCACGTACATCGCAGGCCTCCCCCGCGTCCTCGCCGGGGCTGCCGCCCTCTGCCGGGACGCCGCCGGCCGTGTCCTGCTCGTCGAGCCCAACTACCGCGAGGGATGGGCGCTGCCCGGCGGCACGATCGAGTCCGACCAGGGAGAGACCCCGCGCCAGGGTGCGCGCCGGGAGACCGTGGAGGAGATCGGGCTGGTCGTGGAACTGGGCCCGTTGCTGGCCGTCGACTGGGTGACGGGAGCCGAGCGGCCACCGATCGTCGCCTACGTGTACGACGGCGGGGTGCTGGACGAGGAGCAGCTCGCCGCGATCCGGTTGCAGGAGGAGGAGCTGATCTCCTGGCGGCTGGTGGCGCTCGACGAGCTGGACGCGTACCTGAAGGGAACGCTCGGCAGCCGGGTCCGGGCGGCATACGCAGCGCTGGAGACGGGCACCGGCGCAGTGGAGCTGGAGAACGGTAGCCCGGTGGGCTGAGCGGGCGCTCTCGTCCGTCCCGGCTAACACCGTGCCGTCCGGGCGGCTCCCAAATCGGCTCGCCGCGTACGCACCCGGCTGCGTACGCTCGCCGCATGAGCGAGAACGGGACCACGCCCCGCAAGCCCCTCGTCGCCCTGCTCAGCGGCGCCGGGATCTCCACGGACTCCGGCATCCCGGACTACCGCGGGCCGAACGGCCTGTGGCGGCGCGACCCCGCCGCCGAGAAGCTCGTCACCTACGACTTCTACATGGCCGACCCCGGGATCCGCCGCCGCGCCTGGAAGATGCGGCGGGACGGCGCGACGCTCCGGGCGCAGCCGAATGCCGCGCACCACGCCGTCGTCGAACTCGAGCGCTCGGGGACGCCGGTGCGTGTGATCACACAGAATGTCGACGGCCTGCACCAACTGGCCGGCCTGCCGGCCCGGAAGGTGCTCGAACTGCACGGCACGGCCCGGGCCGTGACCTGTACCCGCTGCAAGCTGCGCTCTTCGATGGAGGACGCGCTGGCGCGGGTCACCGCGGGCGAGGAGGACCCGCCGTGCCTGGCGTGCGGGGGCATTCTCAAATCGGCGACGGTGATGTTCGGCGAGCGCCTGGACCCCGTGGTACTGGGCAAGGCGATGTCGATCGCGAAGGCCTGCGAGGTGTTCATCGCCGTCGGCACGAGCCTCCAGGTGCAGCCCGCCGCTTCACTGGCGGGCATCGCGGCCGAGCACGGGGCGCGCCTGGTGGTGGTGAACGCCGAGCCCACGCCGTACGACGACGCGGCGGACGAGGTGGTACGCGAACGGATAGGCACGGCGCTGCCCGCACTGCTGAAGCGGCTTGCGGCCGGACCCGGCCCCGACCCGGCCTGATGGGGGGCAGGGCCCGGGACATGCCGGACAGGCACTCCTGGCCCGGACAGGCACCTCCTAGAACAGGGTGGTTCCGGCGGTGCGGTCCTCGCCGCGCTCGAAGGAGAGCAGCCGCTGCTTGCGGTCGAGGCCACCGCCGTAGCCGGTCAGGCTTCCCGAGGCACCGATGACGCGGTGGCAGGGAACGATGATCCCGATCGGGTTCTTGCCGTTGGCCAGGCCCACGGCACGGGAGGCTTTGGCCTTGCCCAGGCGTCCGGCCAGCTCGCCGTACGACCAGGTCTCCCCGTACGGGATCTGCCGCAGCTGGTCCCAGACGCTGCGCTGGAAGGCGGTGCCCTCCAGGTTCATCGGCAGGTCGAATTCCTTCAGGTCGCCGGCGAAGTAGGCATCGAGCTGCAGGATCACCTCCGGGAAGGGAGTGTCGTCGGGCACGCCGAAGGACTCCTCGGGCGGCCGGTGGCGCTGCCCGGTCATATAGAGGCCGCAGAGGGTTCCGTCGGCCGCGACGAGGGTGAGCGGACCGTAGGGGCTGTCGATGACGGTGTGCTGCCTGGACATGCGGGCTCCGTAAGTTGTCGGGCGGCCCGGGAGGCCGGATGTGGCTGATGCGGTCTTGTTGCCCTTGGTCTATGCCGGCAGGCGGTTGACGGGGTGGCTGTCCGTGGCCCAGAGGTACTGGACGGCGTACGCACGCCAGGGGCGCCACTGGGACGCACGGGCGGTCAGCGCGGCGGGGGTGGACGGCAGGCCCAGCTCCCGGGCGGCGCGCCGCATGCCCAGGTCCGTGGGCAGGAACGCGTCGGGGTCGCCGAGTGCGCGCATGGCGATCAGCGCGACGGTCCAGGGTCCGAAGCCGGGCAGCGCGGTGAGCCGGTCGCTGGCCTCCTCCCAGTCGCTGTCGAACCCGAGTTTCAGCGACCCGTCGGCCAGGGCGCCGACCAGCGTGGTCAGGGTCGTGCGGCGGCTGCGCGGCAGGGCGAGCGCCTCGGGGTCCAGGGCGGCCAGGGCCTCCGTGGACGGGAAGAGGTGGGTGAGGCCGCCGGCCGGGTCCTCGACCGTTTCGCCGTGGGCGTGGACGAGACGGGCCGCGTGGGTGCGAGCGGCGGCCGTGGACACCTGCTGGCCGAGCACCGCCCGTACCGCGAATTCCGCGGCGTCGACGGTACGCGGCACCCGGCGGCCTGGCGCCTTGTCCACGAGCGGGGCGAGCAACGGGTCGGTGCGCAGCTGGTCGTCGACGGCCACCGGGTCGGCGTCGAGGTCGAGCATCCACCGGCACCGGCTGGTGGCGATGGTGAGGTCGCGCAGATCGGTCAGCGACAGCTGACAGGCGATGTGGTCGGGCCGGGGGGTGAGGGCGACGACTCCGGTGCCGTACGGCAGTCGCAGCGTGCGGCGGTATGCCCCGTCGCGCCACTCCTCCACCCCCGGCACACCCGTGGCGGCCAGGTGTCCGAAGAGGTTGTCGGGGTTCAGCGGGGCACGGAACGGCAGCCTCAGGGAGAGCATGCCGGGGGTCTGGGCCGGGGTGGACCGGCCGCGGGAGGTGCCGTTGGCCGCGGCGCGGATGCGCAGTTCGCCCGGGGCGAGTGCGAAGACCTCGCGGACCGTGTCGTTGAACGTACGGATCGAGGAGAAGCCGGCCGCGAAGGCGATGTCCGCCATGGGCAGGCTCGTGGTCTCGATGAGGAGACGGGCGGTCTGCGCGCGCTGGGCCCGGGCCAGCGCCAGCGGCCCGGCGCCCAGCTCGGCGCGCAGCTGCCGCTCGATCTGCCGGGGGGAGTAGCCGAGCCGCGCTGCGAGGCCGGGGACGCCGTCGCGGTCCACGACGCCGTCCCGGATGAGCCGCATCGCGCGGGCGACGGCGTCGGCGCGGGCGTTCCACTCCGGCGAGCCGGGGCTGGTGTCCGGGCGGCAGCGCTTGCAGGCGCGGAAGCCGGCCTGCTGGCACGCGGCCGCGCTCGGCAGGAAGGTCATGTTCCCGACCTTGGGGGGCACGGCCGGACAGCTCGGGCGGCAGTAGATCCGGGTGGTCAGTACGGCGGTGAAGAACCATCCGTCGAAGCGGGCGTCCTTCGACTGCACGGCGCGTACGCAGCGCTCGGTGTCGGTGTGCATGGTTCAAGGATCGGGCACGGCCGGAGCTCGGGCTGGCGGATTTCCGACATCAAGCCTGCGCTGCCAGGCCCACCTCGAACCTCGTACACATGTTCGCCGAAGAGTACGAACCGCACCTCGGTCACCGGCTCGGCGGCCGCCTCCAGCACCGTGCGCACGGCGATCCGGGCGCCGTCCCGCATCGGCCGGCCGTGGATCCCGGTCGAGACGGCCGGGAAGGCGACGGTCCCGGCAGCGCCGCCACCTCCCTCCCGCGCCCGTCGCGAGGGTGTGTCGTCACGTCCCCCGTATGGGTGCAGGTGACTGCGACTGCTGCTCGGCTTCACTCGGCTTCACGTGTTGGCACTGAGAACCCTGGCACCGTCGAGGCTGCCGCCGCGCCATGCAATCGATCACGAGTGGCGACCCGACGGTGGACCACGGAGACTGCGGTGGACGACGGAGAGCACACGTAGATGTCGATTCTGTGACTGGACGAGCGCCGCCCGACCGCCTGGCTTCCGGATTACTCGCTCCGGCCACCGCTGGAACACGAGGACACCGGGTGCCGGCCGCACATGCCCATGGTGGCCGGATTTTCCTCAAGGAGCTTGCATGCTGGAAGAATCTGTTGAGGTCGCGGAGCCCGTTCCAAATGAATCTCCGACCGCAGAGCGCACGTGCACCGGCCCGACAGCCGACACCGAGAGAATCCTCGCCGGGATACTTGCCGAGATCGTGCGCGTCGAGCAGGTGTCGGCCGAAAGCCACTTCTTCGAGGAACTGGGCGCCGACTCGTTGTTGATGGCCCATTTCTGTGCACGGGTAAGGAAGCGGGAAGATCTGCCGTGCGTGTCGATGAAGGACATCTACCGGCACCCGACGATCAGAAGCCTGGCAGTGGCACTCGCGGACGCCACGCCCGCGCCCGCCGAGTCGCCGGTTCCGACAACGACCGAGGTGGCCGCACCGGTCGGCACGCCGCAGTACGTCCTCTGCGGAACGCTGCAGTTCATCTTCTTCCTCGCGTATTCGTGCGGGGTCACGCTTGTCGCGTTCCGAGGCTTCGCCTGGATCTCCGGCGCATCGGGTCCGGTAGACATCTACCTGCGGTCTGTCCTCTTCGTCAGTGCGAGTTTCTTCGGCCTGTGCATCATTCCGGTCCTGGTGAAATGGGTGTTCATCGGCCGGTGGAAGCCCCAGGAGATCCGTATCTGGAGCCTGGCGTACTTCCGTTTCTGGTGCGTCAAGACGCTGATCCGGACGAACCCGCTGGTTCTGTTCGTCGGTTCGCCGCTCTATGTGCTCTATCTGAGGGCACTGGGTGCGAAAATCGGGCGCGGTGTCGCTATCTTCTCGCAGGCCGTGCCCATATGCACCGACCTGCTCACCATCGGCGACGGCACGGTTGTCCGCAAGGACTCGTCCTTCACGTGCTACCGGGCCCACGCCGGCCTGATCCAGACGGGGGCGGTCACTCTCGGGAAGGATGCGTTCGTCGGCGAGGTGACGGTGATGGACATCGCGACCTCGCTGGGGGACGGCGCCCAGCTCGGCCATTCCTCCTCTCTGCACTCCGGGCAGGCCGTGCCCGACGGCGAGTGCTGGCACGGGTCTCCGGCACAGCGGTGCGGGGCGGACTACAGGGTGGTCGATCCAGCCGACTGCGGCACCTTGAGAAGGGCCGTCTACACCGCGCTGCAGCTCCTCGGCTTGCTGTTCGCGTACGGTCCGCTGGCGGTCGGCGGTGTGACCATTGCGTTCGCCGAAATCCCGCGGTTGACCGCGCTCCGGGACGCAGGGGCTCCCGCCTTCACGAGCTGGACGTTCTACCGTGACGCCCTGGCCACGTCGTTCGTGCTTTTCTTCGGCGCTGCGTTCGTCGGCCTCCTTGTCGTGGGCACCGTCCCCCGGGTGCTCAACCTCGCCGTCAAGCCGGACAAGACCTACCGCCTGTACGGCTTCCACTACGGGGCCCACCGGACGATCGCGCGCATGACGAACAGGAAGTTCTTCAAAATCCTGTTCGGCGACAGCTCCTGGATCATCCACTATCTGCGCTACCTCGGGTACGACCTTTCCAGGGTCGAGCAGACCGGGTCGAACTTCGGCACGGACGTGAAGCACGAGAGCCCGTACCTGAGCTCTGTCGGCAGCGGAACAATGGTCGCCGACGGGCTGTCGATCATCAACGCGGAATTCTCGAGCACATCATTCCAAGTGTCCCGGGTGTCCATCGGGAGCATCAATTTCCTTGGAAATCAAATCGCTTACCCGTCGCAAGGCAGGACAGGCGACAACTGCCTCCTTGCGACAAAGGTCATGGTTCCTGTCGACGGGGAGATCCGGGAAGGTGTCGGACTTCTGGGATCACCCAGCTTCGAGATTCCACGATCGGTCGAGCGTGATATCCGTTTCGACCATCTGAAGAACGGTGACGAACTGCGCCGCCGCCTCTCGGCGAAGAACAAGCACAACGCCGTCACGATGGGAATCCACCTGCTGTTGCAATGGCTGTACCTCTTCGAGGTCACCCTTCTCGCTTCAGGCATCGTGAGCCTCTACCACTCGCTCGGTGCGCCGGTGATCGCGCTGACCGGCGTCCTGGCCCTCCTGCTCAGCTTCGTCCACATCGTGCTGGCCGAACGCGTCGTCACAAGATTTCGGGACTTGAAGCCCCTGTACTGCTCGATCTACGAGCCGAGTTTCTGGCGCCACGAGCGTTACTGGAAGGTGACCGCCGCGACCGAACGCGTCAGCGTTTTCGACGGCACACCGTTCAAGAACGTAATTTGGCGGCTGCTGGGTGTGCGGATCGGCAGCAGGGTCTTCGACGACGGGTGCTTTCTTCCGGAAAGGTCGCTCGTCACCATCGGGAACGACTGCACGCTCAACGCGGGGACTGTGATCCAGTGCCACTCGCAAGAGGACGGCACCTTCAAATCCGACCGCAGCACCATCGGGGCAGGCTCCACCATCGGGATCAACGCACTCGTCCACTACGGCGTCACCATGGGCGACGGCACAGTGCTCGCCCCCGACTCCTTTCTGATGAAGGGCGAGACTGTCCCGCAGCACGCAAGGTGGGGAGGAAACCCTGCCAGGGAGATGCGGGACAACATGACCGACCCGCAGGTTCGCCCAGAGAGCAGGGGCAACTCCGGCACCGCCACAGTCAGCGGCAAGCGGCACCGCGGCAGCGGTGCGGCGCGGAGGGAAGAGCCGATGGAAGTACCAGCGGGGAAGGCCGGCGGGGAGTTCTGGCACGGTGTGCTCCTTGCCGGCGGTTTCACCGCGATTCCCCGGTGGAGCCTCAAGCCGGTGACAGGCGTGTGCGAACACGAGGAGACCATCCCCGACGACCTTGCGGCGGCCTTGTACCGACTGGCCGACGAGCTGTCGGTGCCGCTCGGTTCGGTGTTGTTGGCCGCCCACGCCAAGGTACTCTCCGCGCTGTCCGGCGAGCACGAAATCACGGCCGGCTATGCCGCCGTGCAGGGCGGCACCCCGTTGCCCTGCCGGCTGACAACCGGTACCGGCTCCTGGCGGTCGCTGTTGCTGGACGCCCATCGGGTCGAGTCGGAACTGCTGGCGCACAAGGACTTCCCGATTGGTGATCTCAGGCGTGAACTGGGCCTGAGTGAGCCGATGTTCGAGACCGTGCTCGATCCGGCGGGTGCCGTCGGGGACCTGGCCGAAGACACCGTCCTGTGGGTGGGATTCTCACCACACGGCGACCGCTGCGAGCTGCGGCTGCGGTACCGGACCGACGTAATCGACGCGGCCTGCGCCGCCAGGCTCGCCGGCTACCACCGGACGGCGCTCGCGTTGATCGCCGCCGATCCGGAGGCCGAGCACGGGCGGCAGAGCCTGCTCTCCGCCGAGGAGCTCCATTTCCAGCTCGAAGGGCTCGCCGGACCGCGCCGGGAGCTGCCCGACCGCCGGTTCCACGAGTTGTTCGAAGAGCAGGTGCGGGCACACCCGAACGCCGTCGCAGCCGTCCACGGCGACCTGAAGTGGACCTACGGAGAGCTCAACTCCCGCGCCAACCGGCTGGGACGAGCCCTGCTGGCACGGGGGCTGGACCGGGAAGACGTCGTCGCAGTGGTGACCGAGCGCAACCTGGACTGGCTGGCCGCCGTCCTCGCGATCTTCAAGATCGGTGGCGTGTACCTGCCCATCGAGCCTCATCTCCCCGCCGCGCGCATCGCGGCCACGCTCTCCCGTGCCCGGTGCGGGCTCGTACTGACCGAACCCGGCAGCACCAGCACCCTCGAACAAGCCCTCGACTCGCTGCCCGGAGTCAGAACGCTCTTCGTCGACGCGGCCTACGAGGAGACCCATGCCGACAGTGATCTCGGTGTCGTCGTCACGCCTGACCAACTCGCCTACATCTACTTCACCTCCGGCTCCACCGGGGAGCCCAAGGGCGCGATGTGCGAGCACGCGGGCATGCTCAACCACCTCTACGCCAAGATCGACGACCTGGGGATCGGCGAGGGGCAGGTGGTCGCCCAGACGGCACCCCAATGCTTCGACATCTCGCTGTGGCAACTGGTGTCCGCGCTTCTGGTCGGCGGGCGGACCCTCCTGGTCGAGCAGGAGGTGATCATGGACGTGCAGCGGTTCCTCGACAAGATCGTTGACGGCCGGGTCGCCGTGCTCCAGGTCGTGCCGTCGTACCTCGAGGTCGTACTGACCCATCTGGAGCGGCACCCCCGCGAACTACCGGACCTGCGCTGCGTGTCGGCCACCGGCGAGGCCCTGAAGAAGGAGCTCACCCAGCGCTGGTTCGCGGCCCGGCCCGGGACCAAGCTGGTCAACGCCTACGGGCTCACCGAGACCTCGGACGACACCAACCACGAGGTCATGGACCGGCCGCCGGCCAGCGAACGGGTGCCGCTCGGTCCACCGGTCAACAACGTGCACGTCTACGTCGCCGACGAGAACCTGTCGCCCGTGCCGCTCGGGGCGCCCGGCGAGATCCTCTTCTCCGGGGTCTGCGTCGGACGCGGATACGTCAACGACCCCGAGCGCACCCGGCCGGCCTTCATGGACGACCCGCACCGCAAGGGCCAACGGCTCTACCGCAGCGGCGACCACGGCCGATGGCAGCCTGACGGCAAGCTGGAGTTCCTCGGCCGCCGGGACGCCCAGGTCAAGATCCGCGGCTACCGCATCGAGATCGGCGAGATCGAGAACACTCTGCTGCGGGTGCCCGGTGTCCGCGACGGTGCGGTGGTGGTCGCCGACCGGGGCGAGCAGAGCAGGCAACTGGTGGCCTTCTACTCCGGCCCCGGGCCGGTCGAGGCCGCCGTCCTGGTGGATCACCTGAGTGCGTCCCTGCCCGAGTACATGGTCCCGTCGGCCTTCCACTGGCAGGAGAGTCTGCCGCTGACCGCCAACAGCAAGATCGACAAGAAGACGCTGACGGTGCTCGCCGCGGAACTCGACGTGGCCGAGGACGACTACAGGCCGCCGAGTACACCGACCGAGCAGCGGCTGGCGGCCGCGTGGGCGACGGTACTCGGCATCGCGCAGGACCGGATCGGACGGGCGGACCACTTCTTCGACCGGGGCGGCACCTCGCTGTCGGCGGTGAAGCTCGCCATCGCCCTGGACCGTGCGGTGTCCCTCAAGGATGTCACCCGTCACCCGGTCCTCGCCGATCTCGCCGCCCTGGTCGACGGCAGGTCCGAGCGGCACTCCGGGCTGCTGCAGTCCTTGTCCCAACCGGAAGACGAGGAGGCCGGTTCCCTCGTGTGCTTCCCGTACGCCGGCGGCAACGCGGTGAACTTCCAGCCGCTGGCCGGAGAACTGGCGGGCTGCGGCCCGGCTGTCCACGCCGTCGAGCTGCCGGGTCACGATGTGACCGCCGACAGCGCGCCGTTCGCGCCGTTCGCACAGGTGGTGGAGCAGGTCGTCGACGAGATCACCCGGCGTGGCCTGACCAAGATCCTGCTCTGGGGTCATTCCTCGGGCGCCGCGTTGGCCATGGAAACGGCCAGGCAGCTGGAGCGGCGCGGAGTGGACGTACAGCGGGTGTTCCTCGGCGCGCAGCTGCTCGGTGACGCCAAGGACCGGCGCGCCGCCATCGGCGAGCTGACCGGGCGGAGCGACGCCGAGATCACCGCGGGGCTGATGTCGGACAGCGGCCACGCCGCGCTCGGTGGGCTGGACGCGCGGCACGCCGAGCATGTCGGCGCCGCCTACCGGCACGACTGTGTGTCCGCACACCGCTATTTCGCCGACGCCATGGAATCCCCGCCGACAGTGAAACTGTCCGCGCCGGTCACCGTGGTCGTCGCCGCCGACGACCCGGGCACGGCGGAGTTCCCGTGCCGACACCGTGACTGGCAGCTCCTGGCCGAGCACGTCGACCTGCACGAACTCGCCGACGGGGGCCACTACTTCCTGCGCACCCGTCCGGCCGAGGCGGCGAAGGCCGTACTGCGCGCCGCCGAACGGGCGGCTTCTTCCTGAGTGGCACTTGAGCGGCAACTGAAAGGACATCGAGATGTCATCCTCATCCCCGGCCTCGCTCCTCGACGTGGAGCTGCGACCCGGCAGACCACCGATGCTGCGAGTCGAGGCCACCGGCGACGCGCCGAGCTGGGCAGCCGAGCACCGGGACGCGCTGCGCGCTGTCGTCGCCGAGCACGGTTCGGTCCTGGTCCGCGGCCTCGGGCTGCGTGACGCGGCGCAGACCGGTGCCGTCTTCTCGAGACTGGCCAACGGCCTGATGACCGAGAAGGAGTCCTTCGCGCCCAGGCAGGTCTACTCCCACGGCGTCTACTCCTCGTCGAAGTGGCCCCAGAACCAGCCGATGTGCATGCATCACGAACTGAGCTACACGCTCGAGTTCCCCGGTCTGATGCTCTTCGCATGCCTCAGCGCGCCCACCGAGGGCGGGGCCACGGCGGTGGCCGACTCACAGACCGTGCTCGACGCTCTGCCGGCCGACTTGACCCAGCGGTTCGAGCGGGAGGGCTGGATGCTGACCCGCAGCTACAACGAGGAGATCGGGGCGTCCTTGGCCGAGGCGTTCGGCACCGACGACCGCGGCGCCGTCGAGAACTACTGCCACGCCAACGCGATCGAGTTCGAGTGGCAGCCCGACGGCGGACTGCGCACCCGGCAGCGCCGCAGCGCCGTGGTGCGCCACCCGGTCACCGGCCGGCGCTGCTGGTTCAACCAGATCGCGTTCCTGAACGAGTGGACGATGGCCCCGGAGGTCCACGAGTACCTCGTGGATGTCTACGGCGCCGACGGGCTGCCGTTCAACACCCGTTTCGGCAACGGCGACCCCATCGGCGAGAACGTCGTGGAGCTGCTCAACAAGGTCTACGAGGACAACACCGCACGCGAGCCGTGGCGGGACGGCGACCTCATGCTCGTCGACAACGTCCGCACCGCGCACAGCAGAGAGCCTTTCGAGGGACCCCGCGAAGTGGTGGTCGCGATGGCCGAAGCGGTGCGTCTGGCCGACTGCTCGCCGACCGTCGAGGTGACCGCAGCATGAGCACCGTGTACTCGTCGGCAGCGAAGTCCCGGATGTCCGAGCCGGTCACCGTGCCACCCTTCGCGGTGATCCCCGGTGCCCAGGTCCAGCATGTGCTGCAAGGGCGCGAGAAGCAGATCGTGGAGTTGGTCGAGGCCACCTACCGGCTGCACGGCGCCGGCGAGTCCGTGAACCCGCCGTCCTACTTCCTGCGCTTCCCCGACCGCCCCTCCTCGCGGATCATCGCGCTGCCCGCCTCGATCGGCGGGAACGTGCGGGTGGACGGCCTGAAGTGGATCTCCAGCTTCCCGGAGAACGTGGCGGCCGGCATCCCCAGGGCCTCGGCCGTGCTCATCCTCAACGACCATGACACCGGCTACCCGTTCGCCTGCCTGGAAAGCTCGATCATCAGCGCCACCAGGACGGCCGCATCGGCGGCGCTGGCGGCGGACCGGCTCAGCCGCGGCCGGCGGCGGCCGACACGCGTCGGATTCATCGGTACGGGCCTGATCGCCCGCTACATCCACACTTTCCTCGCCGGCACCGGCTGGTCGTTCGACGACATCGGCGTGCACGACGCGTCCGCCGACAGCTCGGCCGGCTTCTGCGGCTACCTGGAACCGTGCGGCACGGCGAGCAGGATCACCGTGCACAACACTGCCGAGGAGCTGATCCGCTGCAGCGACCTGGTGGTCTTCGCCACGGTCGCCGGTGAGCCGCATGTCGGCGAGCCGTCGTGGTTCGCGCACAATCCGTTGGTGCTGCACGTGTCGTTGCGCGACCTCGCACCGGAGATCGTGCTCGCCTCGGCCAACTTCGTCGACGACATCGAGCACTGCGTGAAGGCCGACACCTCGCCGCATCTGGCCGAGCAGCTCACGGGCAACCGGGAATTCCTGAATGGCACGTTGGACGACGTGATGGCCGGGCGGGTCACCGTACCGACGGACCGGCCGCTGGTGTTCTCCCCCTTCGGCCTCGGGGTGCTCGACCTGGCAGTCGGCAAGTACGTCTACGACGAGGTTGTCCGCTCCGGAGACCTGCACGTCGTCGACGACTTCTTCCACGAACTGCGCCGGTACGGATGAGCGGCCGGTGTCCGCGTCCGAGGACAAGGATGCTTATGCAGGATTGGGTCCGGAAAAGATCATCGGTCCAGAAGAGCGCTCTGCTGCAGTGGAGGAGACCACCGTGCCAGTCATATCCGCTCCTCATGTCTTCAACGCGGATGAGCTCTACGTCGACCTTCAAACGACCTTCGGGTGCTCGCTCTTCTTGAAGTGCGAGGGCTTCAACTTCGCCGGTTCGATCAAGTTGAAAGCCGCGAAGGAAATGGTGGAGGCCGCCGAGCGGGCCGGAATCCTGACGCCGCATTCCATCATGGTCGAGTCCTCGTCCGGAAACCTGGGCGTGGCTCTGAGCATGATCGCGGCCAGCAAGGGCTACCGGTTCCTGTGCGTGACCGACTCCCGGTCCAACCTCTCGGCCAGGCTGATGATGGAGGCCTTGGGCAGCCGAATCCACGTCATCACCACAGAGCATGCCGAACGCGGCTTCCTCGGCGCGCGAATCGACCACGTCCGCACACTGTGCGACTCCGACGACCGGTACGTATGGCTCAGCCAGTACACCAATCCGGCCAACTGGATGGCGCACTACCGCACGACGGGGCCGCAGATCGCGCTCCAGTTCCCAGACCTGGACGTACTCTTCGTCGGGGCCGGCACCACCGGCACCCTGATGGGCTGCGCGCGGTACTTCCGGAAGTGGCACCGACCGGTGCGGATCGTCGCGGTGGACTCTGTTGGCTCGGTCACTTTCGGCGGTACGCCGGGCCGCCGGATGATACCCGGTCTCGGCATGAGCGTCCGTCCCGCCCTGCTCGATGAGTCGTTCGTGGACGAGGTCGTACACGTCGAGGAGAGGGACACGATCCGCGCCTGCCACCGTATGGCCAAACGCGGCTTCCTGTTCGGCGGCTCCACCGGAACGGTGGTCAGCGGCGCGATCGACTGGCTCGCCCAGCACGACACGCGTGAACTCACCGCCGTGGCCATCGCCCCGGACCTTGGCGAGCGCTACCTCGACACCATCTACCGGACCACCTGGTTGCACGATCTCTACGGCGAGGACGTGCTCGGCCCGGACGAACTCGCCTCCAGTTCCTGGGAAGCCCCCGCGCCACCGACACCCACACCGGCAGCCGACCGGCGATCGCACCAGCTCACCGCCGGGTACGGCGACGACCGGATCGATCAGTAGGTGTTCGCATGACCCTCGCCGGATGGCTCCCCACGCTCCCGGCGGCGGCACCGGAACCCTCGCAGGCCGGCAGCGTGTGCGGATGCCGGCCTGCCTGCCCGTGTCGCAGTCAGCCCACCTGCGCGGCGAACGCCTCGTACGCCGGCTCGTCGAACAGGACGAATCGGATCTCCTCCACCGCCGTCTCCGTCTCCCGCACCGTCTCGATCGCGATCCGGGCACCGTCGGCCATCGGCCAGCCGTAGACGCCGGTGGAGATGGCCGGGAAGGCGACGGTCCGGGCACCCAGCTCCCCCGCCAACCGGAGCGACTCGCGGTAGCAGGAGGCGAGCAGACCGGAGCGGTCCTCCTCGCGCGACCAGACCGGGCCCACGGTGTGGACGACCCAGCGCGCGGGCAGCCTGCCGGCCGTGGTCGCCACGGCCTGTCCGGTCGGCAGTCCCTTGCCGTACCGCGAGGCGCGCAGAGCCCGGCACTCGGCGAGAATCTCCGGGCCGCCCCTGCGGTGGATGGCCCCGTCGACGCCCCCGCCGCCGAGCAGCGAGGAGTTGGCCGCGTTCACGACGGCATCGACCTGCTGCTCGGTGATGTCTCCGCGGACCAGGGAAACACGGGTCATCGGGCCTCCCTCAGGCGGCGCCAGACCGCCTTCGCCGCGTTGTGGCCCGACATCCCGTGCACGCCGGGCCCGGGCGGGGTTGCGGAGGAGCAGATGAAGACCGCCGGGTGCGGGGTGCTGTACGGGAAGAGGGAGATCTTCGGCCGCAGCAGCAGCTGGATACCCGTGGCGGCGCCGCAGGCGATGTCCCCGCCGACGTAGTTGGCGTTACGGGCGGCGAGCTCGCGCGGGCCGGCGGTGGCCCGCGCCAGCACGCGGTCCCGGAAGCCGGGCGCGAAGCGCTCGATCTGCCGCTCGACCGCGTCGGTGAGATCACCCTCCCAGGCGTGCGGCACATGGCCGTACGCCCAGAAGACGTGCTTGCCGTCGGGCGCCCGGGAGGGGTCCACCAGACTGGGCTGGGCGGTGATCAGGAACGGCGTCCTGGGTGCCTGCCCGCCCGCCGCCTGCCGCAGGGCGGTGCCGATCTCCCGGCTGCTGGACCCGATCTGGACGGTGCCGGCCACCCGGGGTGGCTTCGCGGTCCAGGGCACGGGCCCGTCCAGCGCGTAGTCGATCTTGAACACCGCCGCGCCGTACCGGTAGTGGTCGTACGCGCTGCCCAGCCCCGCGATCCGGGCCAGCGCGGTCGGCGAGGTGTCGAAGACGTACGCGCGGGCCGGCGGGAGGTCGTCGAGCCGCTTCACCTCGAAGCCGGTGTGGACGACGCCGCCGAGATCACGCAGATAGGCGGCCAGCGCATCCGAGATCGACTGGGAGCCGCCGCGTGGCATCGGCCAGCCGTTGGCATGCGCGGCCAGCGCGAACACCAGGCCCACCGCACTGGTGCCGATGCCGCCCAGCGGTGCGATCACATGGGCGACCAGACCCGCGAACAGCGCACGCGCTCTGTCGTCGCGGAAGCGGCGCATCAGCCAGGTCGACGGCGGCAGACCGTCCAGTCCGAAGCGGGCGAGCGTGACCGGGTCGTGCGGCAGCGCGGTCAGCGGCAGCGACATGAAGTCGCGGGCGAGGGTGTCCCATTTGCCGAGGTACGGGGCGAGGAGCCGCCGGTACGTGCCTGCGTCCCGGGGCCCGAAGGACAGGGCCGTCTCCGCGACCGAGCGGGAGAGCACGGCCGCCGTGCCGTCGTCGAAGGGGTGCGCCATGGGCAGCTCGGGGTGCAGCCACTCGAGTCCGTACCGCTCGAGCGGCATGGCCCGGAACGCGGGCGATCCGGCACCCAGGGGATGCACGGCGGAACAGGGATCGTGGCGGAAGCCGGGGAGCGTCAGTTCTTCGGTCCGCGCTCCCCCGCCGACCGTGTCACAGGCCTCGAAGACTTGCACCGAGAAGCCGCGGCGGGCGAGTTCGACGGCGGCGGTCAGTCCGTTGGGCCCCGCCCCCACGATCACGGCATCGACAATCGACGGCACCTTCGGACTCCTTTGTCAGCCGACGGCCAGGAGCACCAGGGTATTCCCGAGCGGGCCCCGTCCGTACGGCGGGCGGAGCCGCCGGAGGTCACACGGCGCCGGAAAGCAGCTCCCTGACCCGGTCGGCCGTCGCCCGGTCGCGCGCAGCCGTGAACGGCAGGGCGTTCCCACCGGTGATACGGAACGGCTCGCCCGCGATCGTCGTCTGGGCGCCGCCCGCCTCCGCGACCAGCAGCATGCCCGCCGCGTGGTCCCAGGCGTTCTCCCAGGAAAACGCAACCGCGTCCAGCTCGCCCCGGGCCACGGCCAGGTACTCCAGGCCCGCCGAGCCGCAGGGCCGGGTGTGCACGCCGTCCACATTCAGCCCGAGGAGAGCCCGCTTCTGGTCGCCGGTGGTGAAGTCGGGGTGCGACGTGGCGATTTCGAGAACCTGGCCGGGTGCCGGCGAACCGGACCTGATGGGCTCACCGCCCAGCCGGGCGCCCCGGCCCCGTACTGCCACGGCCATCTCGTCGAGAGCCGGCGCGTAAGTCCACGAGGCGAACAGCTCGCCGTTCACGGCCAGTGCGACGAGCGTGCAGAACCCGGGGTCGCCGTGCACGAACTGGCGCGTCCCGTCGACCGGGTCGACGATCCACACCGGCGCGTCGCCGAGCAGCTCGTCGTACACGGCCGGGTCCGCGTGGACCGCCTCCTCGCCGACCACCACCGAGCCGGGCAGCAGCCGCGTCAGAGCCGCGGTCAGATGCTCTTCGGCCTGCCGGTCGGCGACCGTGACGAGGTCGTGCGGCCCCTTCTTCTCGATGATCTCGTGCGCGGCGAGCTGCCGGAAGCGGGGCATGATCTCGGCTGCGGCCGCCTTGCGGACCGCCTCCTCGACCTCGGACAGGTCACGTGCGAGAAAGTCATCGATCATGCGCCCAGCAAAGCACGGCCCACCGACAATCCCCACCATGCCCGTGGCGGGCCGGTGGATTCCACATGAATCCTGAATGCGGGTCGGCGCGCGGACCACGAACCACACCCACCACACTGATTGCTCTGTTGCTCCGGGGTCTTCATGTGGCACATTCGTTCCACTCCTCTTGCGAGTAACCGCCCTCACGCCCCGAGAGAAGTCCGCCATGCGTTCCCTACCGGTCACTCTCGCCGCGCGCCTGCTGCCGGTCGCCGTCCTCGCCACGGTCGGCTGGGCCTGGACGTCCGGCCCGTACGCGCCCGCGAAGCGGAACGACGTACCGCGGGCCGCGGCCTCACCGGACGCGCAGGCCGCCGCCGCCGATGTCACCGCGGCGCCCGTGTACGCCGAACCACCGGCCGCGTGCGGGGTGATACCCGCGGCCACGGTCAAGGCCCTGGTCGCCGGCGCCAAGGCAGCCGGTACCGAGCTGCCGCCGGCCGATCCCTCGCACCGCCGGACCTGTTCCTGGAGCGGGCTCGACGAGTACGAGTACCACTGGCTCGACGTGACGATCGAGGTCAAGGACTCGGCGGACGCGGCCCGGAGCGCGTACGCGAAGCGCCAGGGCAGGACGGCGGTTCCCGGTCTGGGCGACGAGGCGTCCATCACGCCGGCGCTGACCACGCAGGACAAGCAGCAGACGCGTGAAGCGGTGGTGGTGGTGCGCGTGGAGAACGCGATGGTGACCGTCGCGTACAACGGCAGCGACTTCGAGTCGAAGGATGCGCCTCCCGCGGCCGCCATACACGACGGCGCGATACGGGCGGCCAAGGACGCCGTGGCAGCCCTGCGGAAGACCGCGGGCGAGGGCTGACCCCGCCCGCGGTCCAGCGGCGGCTACGCGCCGCGGGAACGTTCCGGCAGCATCAGCACCGTGTAGAGGACCAGCGCCGAGGCCAGGCCCACCGCCCAGCCGTAGTCGGCGAGCGGCTTCAGGAAGGGGATCAGGCCGTCCTCCGGGAACGGGCCCTTCCCGGGAGCGGAGTGCGAGCCTCCGATCGCGAGGACGCCGCCCACCAGGAAGGCGGCGAGCGCCTTGGGATTCCAGCCGGACGTGTACCAGTAGCGGCCGCCGGGGCGGTACAGGTCGGCCAGCGCCAGATGGGTCCGGCGGATGATCCAGTAGTCGGCGATGAGGATGCCCGCGACCGTGCCGAGCAGGCCGCCGACCAGGCCGAGCCAGGTGAAGATGTACAGCTCGGGGCTGGAGGTGAGCTCCCACGGCATGATCAGGACGCCGACGACGCCGGTAATGAGCGCGCCCCTGCGGAAGTTGATGAACTTGGGTGCGAGGTTGGCCAGGTCGTAGGCGGGCGAGACGACGTTCGCCGCGATGTTGACGGAGATCGTCGCGATCAGCACGGTGACCAGGGCGAAGAGCAGGCCGAAGACGTTGTCGGTCTTCGACACCAGCAGGACCGGGTCCCAGATCGGCGCCCCGTACACCGCCTGGGAACCGGAGGTGACGAAGACCGACAGCAGGGCGAACAGCGTCATCGTCGTGGGCAGGCCGAGGGTCTGGCCCCAGATCTGAGCCCGTTGGCCCGCGCCGAAGCGAGTGAAGTCCGGGATGTTCAGCGACAGGGTGGACCAGAAGGCGATCATGCCCATGAGGGAGGGGAAGAAGACGGGCCAGAAGTCCTCACCCCAGCCCAGCTGGGAGGGCTGGTCGAGCAGCGGGCCGAGTCCGCCGGCCTTGGCGGAGATCCACACCAGCAGGGCCAGCGCGCCGACGATCACGAACGGGGCGGCCCAGTTCTCGAAGCGGCGCAGGGTCTCCATTCCCCGGTAGATGATGGCCAGTTCGAGCGCCCAGAAGAGGACGAAGCAGAGCCACAGGGTCCATGGCTGCCCGGCGATCTCCGCCGCCCCCGCCCAGCCGCCGAAGATCTTGCCGAGCAGTACGAAGATCCCGGAGCCGCCGATCCAGGTCTGGATACCGAACCAGGCGCAGGCCACCCCGGCCCGGACCAGCGCGGGCAGGTTGGCGCCCCGCAGTCCGAACGACGCCCGGGCCATCACGGGGAAGGGAATGCCGTACTTGGGGCCCGCGTGCCCGGTGAGCAGCATCGGGAAGAGCACGATCACGTTGGCCAGGGCGATGGTGAAGACGGCCTGCTTCCAGTCCATGCCGAGGGTGACCAGACCCGAGGCGAGAAGCCAGGAAGGGATGTTGTGGGCCATGCCGACCCAGAGGGCGGCGAAGTTGTACGTGGTCCAGCGGCGCCGTTCGACGGGGACGGGAAGGAGATCGTCGTTGACGAACCGGCCTTCGGCGGGGACCGCGCCGGGTGCGAGCTCGACGCGGCCCTGTTCGTCCGTTCTCTGGCCGTCGGAAGGGGATGACGGGACGGTCGCGGTCATGGCGGCAGGACCTTCCTCTGCGCTGGTCAGGAGTTCAGTGCGGGGATGATCTCGGCGCCGTACGCGTCGATCGTCGCTTCCTTCGCGTCGTGCATGTCGTAGACCGCGAACTGGTCGACCCCCAGGTCGCGCAGCGCTTTCAGCTTGTCGATGTGGGCCTGCGCCGGCCCCAGCAGGCAGAACCGGTCGACGATCTCGTCGGGTACGAAATCGGTCGACGGGTTCCCGGCACGGCCGTGGTGGCTGTAGTCGTAGCCGTGGCGCTGCTTGATGTACGCGGTGAGCGCCTCCGGCACCATGTCCGAGTGCTCCCCGTAGCGCGAGACCAGATCGGCGACATGGTTGCCCACCATTCCGCCGAACCACCGGCACTGTTCCCGGGCGTGGGCGAGGTCGTCGCCGACGTAGGCGGGCGCGGCGACGCAGATGGTGACGGAGTCCGGGTCCCGGCCGGCCTGCGCGGCGGCCGCGCGTACCGCCTTGACCATCCACTCGGTCAGGTAGAGGTCGGCGAGCTGGAGGATGAAGCCGTCGGCCTTCTCGCCCGCGAGGGTCAGCGCCTTGGGCCCGTACGCCGCCATCCAGACCGGCAGCTTCCCGTCCCGTACCCACGGCAGCCTGAGCGGCTGCCCGTCGACGACGGTCTCCCGGCCCTCCGCGAGGTCGCGGATCGCCCCGATCGCCTCGCCGAGCCGGGCCAGGGTGTTGGGTTTGCGGCCGGCGACGCGCATCGCCGAGTCGCCGCGCCCGATCCCGCACACAGTGCGGTTGCCGTACATCTCGTTGAGCGTGGCGAACGTGGAGGCGGTGACCTCCCAGGTCCTGGTGCCCGGGTTGGTGACCATGGGGCCGACGGTGAGCTTCTCTGTGTGTTCCAGGATGCGGCTGTAGATGACGAAGGGCTCCTGCCAGAGCACCGCCGAATCGAAGGTCCAGCCGTAGCGGAAGCCGTTGCGTTCCGCGCGCCGCATCAGTCCGACCACGGCCGAAGCCGGCGGGTCCGTCTGCAGGACGAGTCCGAAGTCCATATGTGGCACTCCCCGTTCTTCGCTAGTGCAGGTACTGACAGGTGGCCCGCGGCGTGTAGACCCCGTGCCCGGCGTGGCCGGTGAACTCCCGTTCGTCGATGACGACTTCACCGCGCGACAGTACGGTCTCCACCTGGCCGGTGACCCGCTTCCCCTCGTACGCCGAGTAGTCCACGTTCATGTGGTGCGTCTCGGCCGACAGGACGTGCTCGATGTGCGGGTCGTAGACGACGACGTCGGCGTCCGCGCCCGGTGCGATCGTGCCCTTGCGCGGGTAGAGGCCGAACATCCGGGCCGGGGTGGCGCAGGCGATCTCGATCCAGCGCCGGCGGCTGATGTGGCCGTCCACCACCGCCTGGTGCAGCAGGTCCATCCGGTTCTCCACGCCCGGAAGCCCGTTGGGGATCTTGGAGAAGTCGCCTCGGCCCAGTTCCTTCTGCCCGGTGAAGCAGAAGGGGCAGTGGTCGGTGGAGACGACCTGGAGGTCGTTCGTCCGCAGGCCACGCCACAGCGCCTCCTGGTGCTCGCGGGGCCGCAGGGGCGTCGAGCAGACGTACTTGGCGCCCTCGAAGTCCGGCTCGGCGAGGTTGTCGGTGGAGAGGAAAAGGTACTGCGGGCAGGTCTCCCCGAAGACGTTGAGCCCCATGTCCCGGGCCGCCGTGAGTTCCTGGACCGCCTCGTCCGCCGAGACGTGCACGACGTACAGCGGTGCGCCCGCGACCCGCGCGAGCTGGATCGCCCGGTGCGTGGCCTCGGCCTCCAGCAGCACCTTGCGCACCTCCCCGTGATAGCGGGGATCGGTACGGCCGGCGGCCAGGGCCTGTTCGACCAGGACGTCGATCGCGATGCCGTTCTCGGCGTGCATCATGATCAGGCCGCCGTTGTTCGACGAGCGCTGCATGGCGCGCAGGATCTGTCCGTCGTCGCTGTAGAAGACGCCCGGGTACGCCATGAAGAGCTTGAAGGAGGTGATGCCCTCCTCTACGAGCAGGTCCATCTCCTTCAGTGACGATTCGTTGACGTCCGAGAGGATCATGTGGAAGGCGTAGTCGATCGCGCACTTGCCGTCGGCCTTCGCGTACCAGGCGTCGAGCCCGTCGCGCAGCGAGTGGCCCACCGTCTGCACGGCGAAGTCCACGATCGTGGTCGTGCCGCCCCAGGCGGCGGCGCGCGTCCCGCTCTCGAAGGAGTCGGAGGCGAAGGTGCCGCCGAAGGGCAGCTCCATATGGGTGTGCGCGTCCACGCCGCCCGGGATGACGTACTTGTTGGCCGCGTCGATGACACGGTCGGCGGTCCAGCCCTCGGCCACGGTGGACGCGTGCGCGGCCATGGCCACGATGCGGCCGTCCTCGATCAGTACATCGGCGTGGGTCTCTTCGGCCGCAGTGATGACCAGTCCACCGCGGATGAGAGTGCGGGTGCTCATGTGGTGCGCTCCCTTTCGTGCGTACGTCGGCTACAGACTGCGCAGCGCCTGCTCGAGGATGTCCGCGCCCTCTTCCGCCTCCGCGACGGTCAGCGACAGCGGCGGTGCGACACGCAGCACGCTGGTGTTGTGGCCGCCGCCCTTGCCGATGAGCAGTCCGCCCTCGCGGGCCGCCTCGAGCACGGCCGCGGCCGCCTCCGGGTCCGCCTCGTCGGTACCCGGTTTCACCAGCTCGATGCCGGCCATGAGGCCCCGGCCGCGTACTTCGCGTACGGACGGCACGGTCGCGCCGATGGCGCGCAGCCGCTCCAGCAGCAGACCGCCGACGCGACGGGAGTTGCCCTGGAGGTCGTGCTCCAGCAGATACGAGAGGTTGGCCAGGCCCGCCGCCATGGTGACCGGGCTGCCGCCGAAGGTCGAGATGGAGTTGGCGTCGAGGCAGTTCATGATGTCCGCGCGGGCCACGACACCGCCGATGGACATGCCGTTGCCGATGCCCTTGGCGAAGGTGAGGATGTCCGGCGGCCCGTTCTGCCCGTGCGCCTGCCAGCCCCAGAAGTGCTCACCGGTGCGGCCCCAGCCGGTCTGCACCTCGTCCGTGATCCACAGGATGCCGTGCCGGTCCAGGACCTCGCGGAACGCCGCGTACAGACCGTCGGGCGGAGAGGTGAATCCGCCGACGCCCTGAATCGGCTCGGCGATCAGTGCGGCGACTTCCCCGCGGGTCTGCCCGAGGACGTCCTCCAGGTCCGCGACACAGGCCTCGATGAACTGGGCGTCGGACAACTGCGCGAACGGGCCCCGGCTGCGGACACCTCCATGGACGTAGAGGGTCTGCAGCGGGGACAGGCTGGTGGGCGACCAGCTGCGGTTGCCGGTGATGGACACGGCCGAGAACGACCGGCCGTGGTAGCTGTTGCGCATCGCGAGGATCTGGTTCGAGCGGCGGTACGTCGTCGCCAGAAGCAGTGCCGTGTCGTTGGCCTCCGTGCCGGAGGTGGTGAAGAAGACCCGGGCCTCCGGGATGCCGGAGAGGGTGGCCACGCGCTCGGCCAGCTCGACCATCGGACGGTCGAGGTAGAGCGTCGAGGTGTGGATGATCCGGCCCGCCTGCTCGCTGACCGCCTTGGTCACCTCCGGGAGGGCGTGGGCGGTCATGGTGGTGAGGATGCCGCCGAAGAAGTCCAGGTACCGCTTGCCCGTCGCGTCCCAGACGTACCGGCCCTCGCCGTGTGTGATCTCGATGGGGCGGTCGTAGTACAGCGCGAGCCAGTCGGGCATGACGGCCCGGTGCCGGTTGTGCAGATCGGTCACGGCTGCACCAGCCCCTCGTACGCGTCGGGGCGGCGGTCCCGGTAGAACGCCCACGTCGTGCGGACTTCTTCGATGAGGTCGAAGTCGAGGTCCCGGACGAGGAGCTCCTCCTCCTTGTCGCTCGCGACCTCTCCGACGAACTGACCGCGCGGGTCGACGAAGTAGCTGGTGCCGTAGAAGTCGTTGTCTCCGTACTCCTCCTGGCCGACCCGGTTGATCGCGGCGATGAAGTACTCGTTGGCGACGGCGGATGCCGGCTGTTCCAGCTGCCACAGATGCCCGGAGAGGCCGCGGTGGGTGGCTGACGGGTTGTAGACCAGCTGAGCGCCGTTCAGGCCCAACTGCCGCCATCCTTCGGGGAAGTGGCGGTCATAGCAGATATAGACCCCGACCTTGCCGACCGCGGTGTCGAACACGGGCCAGCCGAGATTGCCCGGCTTGAAGTAGTACTTCTCCCAGAACCCCTTGACCTGGGGGATGTGGTGCTTGCGGTACTTGCCGAGACAGGTACCGTCGGCGTCGATCACGGCGGCGGTGTTGTAGTAGAAGCCGGCCTGCTCGACCTCGAAGACCGGGACGACGATCACCATGCCGGTCTCGCGGGCGAGATCCTGCATCCGCCGCACGGTCGGGCCGTCCGGAACCGGCTCCGCCCAGCGGTAGTGCTCGGGCTCCTGCACCTGGCAGAAGTAGGGGGCGTTGAAGACCTCCTGAAACCCGATGATCTTCGCGCCCCGGCGGGCCGCCTCGCGGGCATGTTCCTCATGCTTGGCGATCATGGATTCTGTGTCGCCTGTCCAGGTCGCCTGGACCAGTGCGGCGCGTACGACGTTGGCCATGAGCTGCTCCTTCGACGGGACGCCAGAGCCTCTACGCACGTAGACACAATGCGTAGGTGGAGAACGTAAGCCCCGTCACACCCGGGGGCAAGACCATCGCCGTTAACCGGCGGAGTCGATCATGTTTCGCACCCGAGCGGTCCACTCCCTTCGCGTCGCGACAGCCGAAGGTCCCTGTCCGGGCGGCCTCCGGCCCCGCCGCGCCGGCCCGATCGCCTCGGGCCCGGCGCCTACCCGGTAGCCACTCCGGCCACCCGCAGGGCGTGCAGGAGATCGCGGCGGCACGAGTCGGACACCGCGTCGGCTGCCGCGAGCAGTTGGGGAACCAGCCACCGCGGATCGCTCTGCGCGATCTGAGCGGCCTCCTCAGGCGTGTGTACGCGGACGAAGGCGTCCAGCAGCGCCCGCGCCTCCCGTTCACGGCCGGCCCCCGCGAGGGCGAGAGCCGCGTCGGCGATCTCCGGGGCAGGCCGGGAGACCCCCTGGCGCAGCAACTGGCCGCAGTCCCCGTCCCGGCCCGCGGCCGCCAGGGCCTCGGCCGTCGCGGCCAGCCGGTCGGGGGGCAGCGAGGCCGCCTCCCACAGCAGGGTCGCCCAGTCGGCGGCGAGGTCCGCGCGGTGCAGCTCCGCCGCGAGTACCGGAAGCCGTGCGGGTGGCCACATCGCGGCCTGGCACAGGACGACGTGCGCCTCGCCGCTGCGGCCTCCGGCCCGCAGCGCGATCAGCTCGGCGACGACCGAGGCCGCGGCCCTCCGGGCCTCGGCGGTGCCTTGCGGCTCCGCCTCTTCCCGGGTCTGCGCCCCCGCGCGGACCCCTGCGTGCGCCCCCGTCCGCGCCGGGTGGCCGGGGCCACTGCCCAGCCCTCGGTAACGGGCGCCCCGGGGCGTGAACGCCGAGCCCGCCGGGGTGGCGGGTGTGGGCGGAGCGGGCGCGACCTGGACGTCCACCTCGTCGTCGAGCCCGGCGAACCGGGCCCCCCGGGACCTCCGTTTCCGGCTGGGCGCCGGACCTGGGCCGGGCACCGGGACGGGACCGACGGAGCCCTCCGCTTCCGCGTCCCACCCGGCCGCCGGACCCGGATCGTCACCCGGCGCCGAAGCGGGTGCCGCAGGCGCCGGACGGCCCGTGTGCCCGGCCCCGGGGCCTGTGTGCTGCACACCGGCCCCCTCCGGTGTGGACGCCGCCTGCGGATACGCGTGGCCGGCCGGCCCCTCCGCGCCCGGAGCCCGGAACCAGCTTTCCGGGGCTACGGGGCGGCCCGGCGTACCGGGGGCGGGTGTCAGCGCCGCGAGCCGGGTGCGGAACTCCTCGCAGCGGGCGGTCGCGCGCTCCACGTCGTCCTGGGCCCAGGCCAGTTCATGCCCGAGCGACTCCGCGTCGGCGCCCACCGCGGTGACCCGCAGCCGGGCGGCCAGTTCCCGCTGCCGTTCCTCCGCGTACGTCCGCTCGCTGATCACCGTCTCCAGCCGGTCCCGTAACGACGCCGCACCGCCGGACAACCGGTCGTGCACGGCCGCGGCCGCCGCGTGCAGCCGCCCGGCGCGAACGGCCTCGTGTTCCGCGAACTGCGCACCGTGACGGCCGGCCAGGTCCTGCAGCAGGGACTCCACCACGTCCCAGGGCGGCACCTCGTGTCCGTCGAGACAGGCCCGCATGCCGCGCGGATCGCGCTGCCAGAACACTCCGCACCAGCCGCTGCCCTGATCGAGCAGCGACGTCAGGTCCCTCAGATACCGCGCGAACTCTCCAGCAGCCGCCGGTAGTTGTTCCACCCTCATTGCCCGCCCCTGCCCCACGCCGACTGGAAGCCTCCGGTCCGCAGGCATTCGATCCCAGTTGTGTTACGGGACGGCTACGCGCAGTTTTCATCAGCGGAGCGGACTGCTCAAAGCTTGACCGCGATCCCCGTGTGGGGCCGCTTGCCCAGGCGGGCGATCGTGGCCGGCCGGTCGACGATCCAGAACCTCCAGCCGTACTTCCGGGAGAGGAGTCTGCGGATCGCACCGGTACTGTCCAGCAGCCGTGCCGTGCCCTCCACGGCCTGGGTACCCTCCGGAATCCGGCCGCGCACGTCGCACGGGGCGACCGTCACCCGGCTGTTGTTGCGGATCCGCTTGACCTTCCAGGAGTCCGTCTTGGTCCACACGTACAGCTCGGTGCCGTCCGAGACGACCCAGACCGGCGTGGCGACGGGTGTGCCGTCCCGCCGGAAGGTGGTCAGGCTGACGTACGGGCTTCGGGCGAGCTCCTCGAGATTCATGCGCGTGACCCTATGTCAGCGCAGGTGGGCGGCTCTACGGTCCGGAGCGCACCTCGTTTCTCGCGCCTGACAGCGCGAACCTCGCGCCCGGCCGCCCATCGTGCTGCCGGCCGGACCGGGTCCCGCGGGACGGCCGTCAGTCGCGGGCGACCTCCGGTGCGATGTCCTCGTGGACGGGGACGGCCGGCTGGACGGACTGCCGCGGCGTCGCGCTACGCGCCGAGGGCGGTGCCGTGGCCGGCAGGGCGTTGCAGAACGCCGCCTCCAGCGTGTCCGCCATGGTGGTGAGCACCGCCGTGTTGTTGGACGTGTTCGCCAGCGCGCTCACGCCACGCTTGCCGTCCTTGCTGGTGAACGCGCACAGAGCCGGCCGCGCCGCGGCACGACGTGATCCACCGGGCGGCGGCACGTCGATCGTAGGAGCGTGGGCGCAGGCCGGGGCCGCTCACCGAGCGGCCCCGGCTGATCATCACCCGAAGGAGTGCGCGGGCGCGTCAGCGGGCCGGGTGAACCACCATCGCCGAGCCGCCACCCCGACGGGCCTTCTCCGCCGCCGCCAGCCAGCGGCCGTCGGGCAGCCGCTGGACGCCGGTGGCGGCACCGATCTCCGGATTCAGCCGGAAGCCGTGTCCGACGGCCTCGAGTTCGGCCCTCAACGGGCTGTTCCACAGCGCGGGTTCGATTTCGGTCGTCGCCTGGTTGCGCTGGCTCGCGCGCGGCGCCGCGATCGCCTCGACCAGCGGCAGTCCCCGGTCGAGGTGCCCGGTCAGCGTCTGTAGGACCGTGGTGATGATCGTCGCGCCGCCCGGCGAGCCGAGGGCGAGCAGCGGGCGGCCGTCCTGAAGGACGATCGTCGGGGACATCGACGACCTCGGGCGCTTGCCCGGTCCGGGCAGGTTCGGGTCGTGGACGGCCGGATCGGCCGGCGCGAAGGAGAAGTCGGTCAGCTCGTTGTTGAGCAGGAACCCGCGCCCCGGCACGGTGATACCGCTGCCGCCGGTCGACTCGATGGTCAGCGTGTACGCGACGACGTTGCCCCACTTGTCGGCCGCCGTGAGGTGAGTGGTGTTCTCTCCTTCGTACGTCGTGGGGGCGGCGGTTCCGCCGGCTGCGCACGCCGCGGGGTGCCTCGGATCACCCGGCGCCAGCGGGCTCTTCAGTACGGCGTCGTCCTTGATCAGACAGGCGCGCGCGTCGGCGAAGCGCTGGGAGAGCAGACCCCGGGTGGGGACGTCCTCGAAGGCCGGGTCGCCGACCCACCGCCCGCGGTCCGCGAACGCGATCCGGCTCGCCTCGATGAACCGGTGCAGGTAACGCGTCGGCGTTGCCTTCGAAAGATCCGTCCGCTCCAGGATGTTGAGCGCTTCGCCGACGCTCGTGCCGCCGGACGAGGAGGGTGCCATGCCGTAGACGTCGAGCCCGCGGTAGGAGACCTTGGTGGCGGTCTGCCGCTTCGTTCCGTACGCCCGCAGGTCCTTCTCCGTCAGGTCGCCGGGGCGCACCACCCGGGTGGCCTTCGGGTCGACGGGGGGTTTGCGGACCGTGTTGACGATGTCCTCGGCGAGTTCACCCCGGTACAGGGTGCCGACGCCCTTTCGGGACAGTTCGGCGTACGTACGGGCCAGATCGGGGTTCTTGAAGGTGGAGCCGACCACCGGCAGTCGCCCGTCCGGCAGGAAGAGCCGGGCCGTGTCCGGGAAGTCGGCGAACCGGGCCTGGTTGGCCTCGGTCTGGGAGCGGAAGGTGGCGTCGACCGTGAACCCGTCCCGGGCGAGCCGCTCGGCAGGTTTCAGCAGCCGGGTGAGCGGCCTGGTCCCCCACGCGTCGAGCGCGGCGTCCCAGGTGGCGGGCGTACCCGGGGTGCCCACCCCGAGCCCGCTGGTCTGGCCCTCGGCGAAGGAAATGGGCGCGCCGTTCTCCAGGAAGAGAGAGGCGTCGGCGGACTCGGGCGCGGTCTCGCGCCCGTCGATGGTGTGGACGCGGCGCTGCCCGGCGTCGTAGTAGACGAAGTAGCCTCCACCGCCGATCCCGGCGGAGTACGGCTCGGTGACACCGAGCGCCGCCGCCGTCGCGACGGCCGCGTCCACCGCGTTGCCGCCCTTGCGCAGCACCTCGATGCCGACCGCGGAGGCGTCCGCGTCGACGCTGGCGACCGCTCCGCCGTACCCGACGGCGACCGGCTCCTTGACGGGTGGTGTCCGCACCTGCGGTGGCGCCGTGGCACCCACCGACACCAGGGCTGCGGCAACAGTGAGCAGAGACAGGCTCCGGGCGGGACGACGCATCCGTACCTCCAGTCGACTACCGTCCGCGCAGCGTAACTTCACCGCCCCTGCCCCGTCAGGACCGCCTCGAACACGGATACGCGGTCCCGCTAGCATGCCGCCCCATGACTGACGACGTGCGCAACATCGTGCTCGGAGTGGTGGCTGCCGGAATCAGCGCCTCCTTGGGCTGGTTGGCCCGGACCTATCTGTGGCGGAGGAAGCTGCGCCGCAAGCAGTCCTTCCTGGGCCTGCCGAAGAACTCCGAGTCCCTGCTCGTGGTCAACCGCGAGGCGGGCAGTGACGGCGCCGTGCACCGCTACGACGTCTTCGCACTCCTGGAACTGTCCGCCCTGATCAAGGACTGCGGCGCGCACGCCCAGATCATCCAGCACGACACCGCGCAGCAGGGATTCGGCGAACGTACGGAGTTCTGCGTCGGCGGCCCCTACACCAACCGGCGGATGGCCGCCCACCTGCAATCCCTGCTGCCCGGGGTCCAGGTCAATACCGATACGGAGCCCGGACCCGACCGCGGCTCCTTCCAGATAGGCGGCGAGCGGTATCGAATGGACGCGGGGACGGCCGAGTACGTTCTGCTCGCGCGGCTGACCGTCGGCCAGGGCGCCCGGCCCGTCTTCCTCTTCTGCGGGCAACGCGCGATCACCAACCAGGCGGCCTCCCGCTATCTGGCGCGCAACCACGAGAAGCTGGACCGCAAGCACGGCGACAAGTCGTTCTGCCTGCTGCTGAAGGTGGTCAACTCGCGGGCGTACGGCCCCGATGTGGTCGAGGTGGTCGAGGACGTCACCCGCGCGGCGCAGAGCCCGGCCCCGCCCGTCCGTACGTCCCACCGGGCAGCGGGCTAGGTGATTACCGCCAGGGGGTCCCGTCCGTCCCGCCCCAGCTTCAGAGGCAGCGACTTGATGCCGTTGATGAAATTGGACACCAGCCGCCGGGGAGGTGCCGCGAGGGACAGCTCGGGGAGCGCGCGCAGCGCCTCCTCGTGCAGGACCCGGAGCTGGAGCCGGGCGAAGTGGGCGCCGAGGCAGACATGGGGACCGTCCCCGAAGGACACATGGGGGTTCGGTTTCCGGGACAGGTCGAGGCGGTGCGGGGAGTCGAAGGCCCGCTCGTCGTGGTTGCCCGACGCGTGGAAGACGACGACCTTGTCGCCCGCTTGCACCAGCCGGCCGGCGAGCTCGGTGTCGCGGGTCGCGGTCCGCCGGAAGCTGAGTACCGGCGGGTGGCTGCGCAGCAGTTCCTCGACGGCGGCGCCGACCGAGGCGGCGCCCGCCCGCAGTCTCCGCTGTTCGGCGGGGTGTTCGGCCAACGCCAGGAAGCCGCCGGGTGCGGCGCTGCGCACGGTGTCGTTGCCCGCGACGGTCAGCAGGAAGAAGAACATCTCGAGTTCGGGGCCGGTGAGCCGGGTGGCGCCGTCCGTCGCGTGCGCGAGGGACGTCATGACGTCGTCGCCCGGGTGGCGCCTTTTGTACGTCGCGAGTTGCTGCGCGTACGCGAACATCTGGCCCAGCATCGCGGGCGACCGCGGATTGACCGGCCGCCCGTCCGGCCCGCGTGAGACGGCGGCGGCCTCGTCCGGGTCCTGGTAGCCGATGACACGCTCGGTCCATTTCAGCAGCAGCCCCCGGTCGCTCTCCGGTACGCCGAGCAGGTCCGAGAGGTTGAGCAGGGCGTAGTCGTCGGTCACGCTGCCCACCAGATCGAGGACGCCGTCTTCGGCCGCGTCCCGGGCGCCGGTCAGCAGCGCCCGCGCCCGCGCGCGGGCGGCGGCCTCGAACCGGTCGGTGCGGCCCGGAGTGAAGGCCCGGCTGACCAGGCGGCGCAGCCGGCCGTGTCCGGGCGGGTCCTGATTGAGCATCATGCGGCGGATGAACGGCAGGTCGTCCTGCTCGGGGTCGCGGATCTGGGTGGCGCCCAGCCGGGAGGAGAAGGTCTCGGAGTCCTTGAGCACCCGGACGACGTCGTGGTGCCGGGTGACCGCCCAGAAGCCGGGACCGGCGGGCCAGCCCAGCACTTCGTACTCGTCCTGCCGGGCCACCGGATGGAAGTCGCGGAGCTCGCGGTAGCGCTCGTGGGGGATGCCGTGTGCGTAGATCCGCGGATCGAATACGTCGGGGACTGTCACGGGCACCACGGTGGCCCGGCGCGACATGCCGGGCAAGACCGCGGTAGAGGTCGTCGTCCCGTGCCGGACCCGCCGGTCACGCCCGTGGGCGTCTCGGCCAGGGCGGCGTACGGCGAAGGCACCGGCCGGCACCGGCCGCTGACACGATGTCCAATAATCGTTACGCTCGCGTAACTTACCGGGGAGTTACCTCGAGTAAGTCGCCGCGGTTACCGTCGGGTCACTTTGCATCGGCGTGAGCGAGGAGCGATCCATGGGACACCCCCACAAGCCCCTGCGGACCACTGCGGCCGGAACCGTCTCCGCGGCCCTGCTCGCCGGAACAGCCATGGCCGCGGCTCCGCCGTCGCAGGCCGCCCCGGCCCTCACCGCCTCCGCGGCACCGGCGGCCACGGCAGCCGAGGCGGCGGATGTCCGGCTGTACGACATCCCCGGCTCCGGCGGGATCACCCTCAAGGGCAACGTCTTCACCCCGGCGGGCGCCACCGCCGGCGGCAGGTACCCGCTCATCGTGCTGCCCACCAGCTGGGGCATGCCACAGTTCGAGTACGTGGCCCAGGCGAAGAAACTCGCCGACTCGGGCTACATCGTGGTGAGTTACACCTCCCGCGGATTCTGGCTCTCCGGCGGTGAGATCGAAGTCGCGGGCCCACCCGATATCGCCGACGCCTCGGCGGTGATCGACTGGGCGCTCGAGCACACCGCCGCCGACCCGGGGCGCATCGGGATGGGCGGGGTCTCGTACGGCGCCGGAATCAGCCTGATGACCGCCGGCAGCGACAAGCGGGTCAAGGCCGTGGTGGCGATGAGCGGCTGGGCCGACCTCATCGAGTCGATCTACAGCGGCCGCACCCAGCACGTCCAGGCCGCCGCCATGCTCACCGGCGCCGGCTTCGTGACCGGACGGCCGAGCGCCGAACTCCAGCAGATCATGACGGACTTCCTCGGCTCGAACCTGGCCCGGGAACAGCACATGATCGACTGGGCCAAGCTGCGTTCCCCCGTCTACCGGGTCGATGAGATCAACCGCAACGGCGCCGCCGTGATGCTGGGCAACGCCTGGGGCGACAGTCTCTTCCCGCCCAACCAGTACGCCTCGTTCTACGAGAAGCTCACCGGTCCCAAGCGCCTCGAACTGCGCCCCGGCGACCACGCCACCGCCGAGGGCACCGGCCTGCTCGGACTGCCCAACGACACGTGGACCAGCGCCCACCGCTGGTTCGACCGGTACCTCAAGGGCAAGCGCAACGGCATGGACACCGAGCTGCCGGTGCAGCTGAAATCCCGCTCCACCGGCGGCTACGAGGGCTACGCGAGCTGGAAGGACGTACCGGACGGCACCGAGACGATCGCACTCGACAACAGCCGGAAGGTCTACGCGAACATCGACTCGGGCGCCAACGGTGGCCTCATCTTCCTCTCCAGCATGCTCGACCAGTTCTTCAGACTGCCGCCCATGGCGTCGATCCCGCTGCTGCCGCGTTTGTTCGCCGGCGTCTGGCAGTCCGAGCGGTACGGCTCCGCCCAGCACATCCGCGGCACGGCCGAATTCCACACCACGGTCACCAGCACCAAGGAGAGCGGCACCCTCGTCGCCTACCTCTACGACGTGGGCCCGCTCGGCCTCGGCAAGCTGGTCAGCCATGCGCCGTACACGTTCCACGGCCGGACACCCGGCCGGCCGTTCGCCGTGGACCTGGAGTTGTTCTCCACCGCCTACGACGTCCCGGCCGGCCACCGTCTCGCCCTGGTCGTCGACACCGTCGACCCGCTCTACATCGAGCACAACCCGTCCGGCGCACAGCTGACCTTCTCCTCCCCCACGGCCGACCCGTCGTACCTGTCGGTGCCGCTGCGCGAGAAGTGATCTCCGGCTGCTTGCCGGGCGGGCCACTGCCCATGAGCCACCGCGCTCCCCCTACGCCCCTGAGACCGTAGGGGAGCCCCACGCAGCAGCGTCCCTGGTGCGGCTCTCCCACGCCGCCTGTGGTGAACGTGCCCGAGCGGGCCGCCCCCGGTCAGTGCTTGAGGATCTTGGACAGGAAGTCCTTGGCGCGTTCGGTCTCCGGGTGCGTGAAGAAGTCCGTCGGCGGGCGGTCCTCGAGGATGCGGCCGTTGTCCATGAACACCACACGGTTGGCCGCGGAACGCGCGAAGCCCATCTCGTGGGTCACGACGACCATGGTCATGCCCTCGCGGGCGAGCTGCTGCATCACCTCCAGCACCTCATTGATCATCTCGGGGTCGAGGGCCGAGGTGGGCTCGTCGAAGAGGAGTGCCTTGGGCTCCATGGCGAGAGCGCGGGCGATCGCGACGCGCTGCTGCTGACCGCCGGACAGCTGGGCGGGGAACTTGTCCGCCTGGTCGGCGAGGCCGACCCGTTCGAGGAGTCGGTGCGAGTTCCTGTCCGCCTCCTCCCGCTTGCGGTTCCGTACCTTGATCTGCGCGAGTGAGACGTTGGCCAGGACGGTCTTGTGGGCGAACAGATTGAAGGACTGGAAGACCATCCCCACATCGGCGCGCAGCCTGGCCAGCCCCTTTCCCTCCTCGGGGAGGGGTTGGCCGTCGATGGTGATCGTGCCCGACCCGATCGTCTCGAGACGGTTGATCGCCCTGCAGAGAGTCGACTTGCCGGATCCGGAAGGACCGATGACGACCACCACCTCCCCGCGGCCGACGGTGAGATCGATGTCCCTCAGTACGTGCAACTCTCCGTAGTGTTTGTTGACGCCACGCAGCTCGATCAAAGGATCGACGGCCATACGCTGCCCTACCCACTTTCAGCAGTGTCCGAGGTCAGCGCAAACTATCCAGCCCCCAAAGGCACTTCACAGCCGACACGCATAAATGGGGGACAGACCGCACTTTGGCTGGATTGCGCCCTTATGTCGCCTCATGCCGCCTCCAGCGCCACATCTCGTCAGCCCTCCGAGGCCTCGGCGTACACCTGTGAGAGCTCCGGTGAGCCGGTGACCGCCCAGGAGAGGCCGGCCTCCACCACGTTGATCTCCCGGCCCGAGGACAGCCGCACGACGGGTTGGCCGTTCGGCCAGACCTGCCAGCCCGCGCCCTGCACCGTACGGATGAGAACCGTCCCCAGATAGAGACCCGCGTCATTGCCCAGCCAGGGCACGTCCTCCGGATCGCGGCGCCAGCGCGGCATCAGCTGGTCCAGGGCCTCCAACGAGCCGGGGGTCTCGTCGAGTTCGAGCCCGGCCGCCCCCGCCTGGACACGCAGCAGCTCGCACTCGGACAGCAGCTCGGCCACGCCCTCCGGGTCACTCTCGATCGCGGCGGTCAACGCCAGACCCTGACCCTCTTCGTGCCGCTTGCGCCAGTTGTCCAAGAAAGGGATGTTCATACCACCCAGCCTCGCATCCGTACCGGTCACGGCACCACAGGCGCGCGCAAGTTGCCCGCACCCGACCCGGACCAAGTCCGGGGCGGTCCTGCCGGCTCCCGAAGACCGGCCGGACAGGCGCTAGACCTCCAGGTCGATGACGACCGGGGCGTGGTCCGAGGCGCCCTTCCCCTTGCGCTCCTCGCGGTCCACATAGGAGTCCTTCACGGCCTTCGCGAAGGGGTCGTTGCCGTACACCAGGTCGATGCGCATGCCCCTGTTCTTGGGGAACGCGAGCTGGCGGTAGTCCCAGTAGGTGTACGGGTGGTCGTACTTGAGGGGGCGCGGCACCACGTCCGAGAGCCCCGCCTCGCGCAGCGCGGTCAGCGCCGCCCGCTCGGCCGGGGTGACATGCGTCGCGCCCACGAAGAGCGACGGATCCCACACGTCGTCGTCGGTGGGGGCCACATTGAAGTCGCCCATGACCGCGAACGGGCGCTCCCCCGCGGCGTCTTCGGCGACCGCCGTCTTCAGCGCCTCGAGCCAGCTCAGTTTGTAGGTGTAGTGGTCGTGCGCCACCTCGCGGCCGTTCGGCACGTACACCGACGAGACCCGGACCGGGCCGCAGGTCGCGGAGACCGCTCGTGGCTCCTCCGTGCCTTCGAACACCGGCCCGCCGGGCAGGCCGAGCTCCACGTCGTCCAGGCCCACGCGAGAGATCACCGCCACGCCGTTCCACCGGCCGGAGGCGTTGACCACGGCTTCGTAACCGAGCTCGCGCAGCTCCTCGTGCGGGAACTGCTCGAGGGTGCACTTGGTCTCCTGGATGCACAGCACGTCGGTGCCGCTGCTCTCCAGCCAGGCCAGCAGCCGGGGCAGCCGGGCGGTGATCGAGTTGACGTTCCAGGTGGCGATACGCATGTGGACCAGCCTATCGGCCGGGTCCGACAGCCGGGATTCGTCAGAGTTCGGCCGATTCCCCGGCGGTCAGCCGGCCGTGGTCTGCGCCGCCGAGATTGCCCAGATGCGTGTCATAGATGGGACGCGCGATATCCGCGAGGTACACGTCGTGGATGTCGATGGCCCGCTGCGGCTTGACCTCGCGCACGTAGTCGATCACCTCGGAGATCTTGTTCCACGGGGCCATCACGGGGACCATCAGCGTCTGAACCGGCTGCTCGGGGACCGTCAGCGCGTCGCCCGGGTGGAAGACCGAACCGTCCAGGAGAAACCCCACGTTGGTGACCCGCGGGAGGTCCGGATGGATCACCGCGTGCAGTTCGCCGTGCACCTGGACGTCGAAGCCGGCGGCCGTGAAGGTGTCGCCGTGGCCGACCGTGTGCACCCGGCCGGGGAAGGCCGCGGAGATCTTGTCGGCGACGCTCCGCAGGGTCCAGACCGCAGTGCCCGGACTGGCCTCCAGGGCGGCTCGCAGCCGTTCCTCGCTGAAGTGGTCGGGGTGCTCGTGCGTGACGAGGACGGCGTCCGCGCCGACCGCGGCGTCCTCCTCGCTGAAGGCACCGGGATCGATGACGAGCGTCTGCCCGTCCTTCTCCAGCCGGATACAGGAATGGAGCTTCTTCGTCAGCCTCATACCGCCATCCTGCTACGGGTGGGGCGTCGTCTCCTCCTGTATGACGGCCCGGACCACCCTGAAGGCGGAATTCGCGGCCGGCATCCCGCAGTAGACGGCCGTCTGCAGAAGCACCTCGCTGATCTCGGCCGGGGTGAGGCCGTTGCGCAGGGCGGCGCGGGTGTGCGCGGCCAGCTCGTCCAGATGCCCGCCCGCGACCAGCGCGGTCAGCGTGATGCAGCTGCGCGTACGGCGGTCCAGGCCCTCGCGGGCCCACACCTCGCCCCACGCGTAGCGGGTCAGGAGTTCCTGGAAGTCGCCTGTGAGACCGTCCGCAGCGGCGAGGACCCGGTCCACGTGGGCGTCGCCCAGAACCTCCCGGCGGATCTTGAGCCCGGCCTCGTACGGGTCGGGGCGCCCCGCGGCCTCGGCCGCCGGGGCGGGCTCCGCGGCGACGGGCGCCTGCGGCGGTACCGGTACGTGCAGGGTGTGCGATGTCGCGGCGGGCGCGAACCCGGCGACGTCGAGCGCGGGCTGCCAGGCGCTGCCGAAGTGCCGGACCAGCAGGTCCGTGACCGCGGCGGGCTGCTCGACCGGGGCCAGGTGCGAAGCGCCGGGCACCACCGCGAGCCGGGCGTCCGGGATCCCCGCGACCAGGGTGCGGGCGTCCGCGGGGCCGGTGTCGCGGTCCTCCGAGCCAGCCAGGACGAGGGTGGGGACGCCGATGCTGCCCAATTCGCCGCGGATGTCGAAGGCCGCCAGCGCCTCGCAGGCGGCGATGTAGCACTCGGCGTCGGTGGTCCGCACCATCTGGACGGCCCACTCCACGATCGCGGGCTGCGCGGCGGCGAAGGTGTACGTGAACCACCGGTCGGGCGCGGTCCTGGCCATCGGGTCGAGCCCGTTGGTCCGGACGATCACGCCGCGCTGGCGGAACTCGTCGGCCGTACCGAACCGGGGTGAGGAGGCGACGAGCACGAGCGACGCGAGCCGATGCGGATGGCGCAGCGCCAGATCGGCGCCGATCGCGCCGCCGATGGCGCAGCCCGCGTAGCCGAAGTGCTGGACGCCCAGTGCGTCGACGGTGGCGAGAAGCCGGTCGGCCAGTTCTCCGACGGACGGGGCCGGCTCGGCGGGTGCGCCGCCGTGTCCGGGAAGGTCGAACCGCAGCACTCGCCACTGCTGGGTCAGCTCGGATATCTGCCGGTCCCACATGTGCCATGTGGTACCCAGTGAGGGACCCAAGATCAGGACCGGGGCGTCTTCTGGCCCGTCAAAGCGGTATTGCAGGGTGTTCGGTGGTGTCTCGCTCACCCGTCAGACCCTCTCATCTCTCACGGGATCTCACATGGCCGGTCCCAACCTAACGGCTCTTGTCTCTCTCGCTACGACAAGCCTGGCACTGCCGGAACCTCGGGGGTCCAGGGGCGCTTCGACGAGGACGTCCAGCATGGCTTCGGCGCGGGTGCGGAACGGCATGGCCCGCACCGCATCGGTGAGCCTCTCCACAGCTGCGTGCGGACTACGCGCTGCGTGCGGACCACGCGTTCCGTGCGCATCGCCCGCTGCCTGTGGATCGCTGTGGGCCGCGATCCAGGTAGCGAGCTCCGCGCGGGCGGAGTCCGGGTCGTAGTGCTCGGCGAGGACACCGAGCAGACCGGCCGCGGGAGCCTGTGCGAGTTCGCCGACCAGCGGGGCGTCCCGGCCTTCGGCCAGCAGCCGCCGGCGTACGGATTCCGTTCCGAGCGCGGTGAGGCGGATCAACTCGACCGGGCCTGCGGTGAGTTCGGCCTTCAGCTCCTGGGCCCGCTCGGCAGCCCCTTCGTCCGCGGCGGCGGCGCCGAGGAGCTGCGCGAGCTCAGGTGGCATCCCGGCGGGCGGCTCGGAGCTCCCCTCGTCCAGAGGCACGTCGAGGAAGACGGGGTCGGCCATGCCCTGGTCGCGTGCGATGGCGCCCAGGTCCTCCAGGGCCGCCAGCACCGTCCGCAGATCGCGGTCGGCGTCTTCGAACCATAGTGAGTGGCCGCCGAAGCCGCCCAGCTGGAACCCGGCTCGGTAAGCGAGGTGGACGGAGTCCCGCAACCGGGGCCAGGGCATGGGGTGCGGCAGGCTGTAGAGGGTGGCCAGGACATCGGGCAGAACGTCGTCGTAGGCGTCGAAGAGCATGGACTCCACGTGCCAGCCGCTGCGCGGGCCGATCAGCGGCCCGCGCAGCTCGAAGAACGCTTCGAAAGCGCGCCGCCACAGTGCGAGGGGATCCCGCAGCAGAGGCTCGGCCTTGGCCACGGCGTACAGCCGCCCCTTGGCGACCCGTACCAGCCTGGCCGTCTTCGCCCACTCCAGGACGAGGCCGAGGCGGGGCAGGTCCCCGGAGGAACGGACCCCGGCCGTGGCATCGCCGGTGCCCAGCTGCTCGACGAGCTCGCGCGCATCGGCCGCCTCGGCATCCGCAGCGAAGTCGCCTTCGGTGACCTGCGTCCCCTCTACCTCGCATGGCTGGTCGGCCTCGCCGCCTGGGAGCTGCGCGAGGACGACGAGGAGGAGTTCCAGGCCGAGCACGAACCACCCGTCCCACGCGGTCTGGCCCAGTTGACCGGCCCTCAGCGAGCTCTGGCCGACTTCCTCAAACTCGATGCCGACCTGCTCGCCACGGCCGCCGAAACCAGCCTTCCCCTCACCCAGGTCTCCGACCGGGACGCTGAACTCGCGGCATGGATCGGTTCCCTGCCCACCGCTGAGAAGGACGCGCTCCTGCTGCGGGCCGTACAGGGCACCTCCCCTCTCCCCGGCCCCGAGCTCCTGGCCCGCTTCACCGAGGCTAACGCCCAGGGCGCACCCGCCTACGCCGAACGCCGCAGTGCCGCTCAACTGCTGGACGCGGCCCACAGCCTCCGTACGCAACGCGCGCAGCGCCAGGCCTAGAAACGCCCCGGACCGCCGCCCCGCCAGGTCTGCCATCACCGGCGGGACACGTGCACCGCGTTTTTCTCCCCACCCCTCCCAAAAAAGCAGGAACGTGAGCCCCATCGGTCAGCGCGCCGCCCGCACCCCGTCCAGAGCGACCGCCAGGACCCGGTCCCGCTGGGCGTCGTCGGGGAAGTTCGTCGCCGTGATCCCGGCGACCATCCGCAGCAGGTCGTCGAAGCTCATGTCCGCGTGCGCCTCACCGGCCTTCTGTGCCCGCTCGAACAGCGGGCCGCCGGCCTGGTACATCGACTCGCGGCAGGCCAGGAATATCTCCGACTCGTTGCTCAGCGCCTCGCGGATGGCCCGCTTGGTCACGGTGTAGTCCACGAACCGGCGCAGCCACGAGGTTAGCGCCTCCCACGGCTCCAGCTCGGCGACCTCCTGCGCCACCCGGTAATCCGCCGGTAGTACGGCGAGCACATCGCCGTAACGCCCGCCCGGCCGAGCGGTGTTGGGCGCCGGCTCGAACCCCTGGCGGAACTGTATCCTGTATACTATCGTGCTCAGCTCATCAATGGATTGCCCTGTTGCCCCAACTCGGAGGAGACATGGAAGATCTGGATCCCAAGGTGGTTCTGGGTATGACGGCCCAGGCACCTGACGGCGTAGTGATCATCGACCGGGAAGGACTCATCCGTTACTGGAACCAGGGTGCGGAGCGGATCTTCGGGTTCTCGACGGCCGAGGTCGCCGGCCGCAGCCTGGACGTGATCATTCCCGAACGGCACCGGCAGCGTCACTGGGACGGATTCCAGGAGTCCATGGCCCGAGGGACCACCAAGTACGGGGACGCCGATCTCCTGAACGTCCCCGCGGTGGGCGCCGGTGGCAGGAAACTGTCGATCGAGTTCAGCGTGGTGCTCCTGAACGACGCGGACGGACAGCCGGGCTACGTCGGGGCGGTCATCCGGGACGTCACCGCGCGGCGCGCCCGGGAGCGGGAGTTGTACCGTCAGGTGGCGGCCGCCGGCGCGGCGGACAGGGCGACGGCCTGACCTCCGGCCCTCCAAGGCCGTCCAAGGCCGTCCAAGGCGATGAAGCCCCCGTGCCGGTCCGGCACGGGCGCTTCGCCGTACGGAGTGCCACACGCCCGGGTGCCCTGCACGCGAGGTTCGCGCGCAAGGCACCCGGGCGTTTCAGGTCAGCCGACGACCCGGCCCTCGTGCAGCTTGCGGATGTCGTCCGCGTCGTAGCCGAGGTCCGCAAGGACCTCGTCGGTGTGCTCGCCGAGCAGCGGCGCACCCTTGATCTCGGGCTTGAAGCCGGAGAACTTGATCGGGCTGCCCACCGTCAGGTAGGTGCCGCGCTCCTTCTGCTCGACCTCGACGATCGTGCCGCTCTTGCGCATGTCGGGGTCCTCGGCGAGCTCCTTCATGCTGAGCACGGGGGCACAGGGCACCTCCCACTCGCGCAGGATGTCGACAGCCTCGTACTTGGTCTTGCCGGCCAGCCACTTCTCGATCTCGCCGAAGATGTCCATGATGTGCGACTGGCGGGCCCCGGCGGTGGTGTACTCCGGGTCGTCCTTCCACTCGGGGTGGCCGATGGCGTCGCAGGTGCGCGCCCAGTTCTGCTCCTGGATCGTGAAGTAGATGTAGGCGTTGGGGTCGGTCTCCCAGCCCTTGCACTTCAGGATCCAGCCCGGCTGACCGCCGCCGCCGGCGTTGCCGCCGCGGGGCACCGCGTCGCCGAACTCGCCGTGCGGGTACTGCGGGTACTCCTCCAGGTAGCCGACCTTCTCCAGGCGCTGCTGGTCACGGAGCTTGACGCGGGTCAGGTTGAGCACGGCGTCCTGCATGGACACCGACACCTTCTGGCCGACGCCGGTCTGGTTGCGCTGGATGATCGCGGTCAGCAGGCCGATCAGCAGGTGCATACCGGTGTTGCTGTCGCCGAGGGCCGAGCCGCTGATGGTGGGCGGGCCGTCCCAGAAACCGGTGGTGGACGCGGCGCCGCCGGCCGCCTGGGCGACGTTCTCGTAGACCTTGAGGTCGTTCCACTTCGAGTCGTCGTTGAAGCCCTTGACCGAACCGAAGATCAGGCGCGGGTTCAGCTCGTGGATGTAGTCCCACCCAAGGCCCATACGGTCCATGGCGCCCGGCGCGAAGTTCTCGACCAGGATGTCCGACTCGCGGATCAGCTTCTCCATGACCTCCTTGCCCCCGGGGGTCTTGGTGTTGATGGCCAGCGAGCGCTTGTTGCTGTTCAGCATGGTGAAGTAGAGAGCGTCGAGGTCCTCGATGTCCCGCAGCTGACGGCGGGTCACATCGCCGCCGTCGATGCGCTCGACCTTGATGACGTCGGCGCCGAACCAGGCGAGCATCTGGGTACACGCGGGACCGGCCTGGACCCCGGTGAAGTCGATCACCTTGATTCCGGCGAGCGGCTTGTCACTCATGTGGCTTCCTTTTCGTGAATGATGTCGGTGCGAGGGCGGGTTGTGCGGGAGCTCGGTGGTTCCGGGGGTGGGGGCGCTCACTTCTTCGCCGGCATGATGTTGCCGACGGTGATGCCCTTCGGGTTGAGGTGCGAGATGTGGCCGCTCTCGGTGCCGGCCGAGGGGTCGATCACGCAGTCGATGAGCGCCGGGCCGCCTGAGGCCAGTGCCTCGGTGAGGGCGGCGGTGACCTCGGCGGGCGTGGTCGCGCGGTAGCCCTTGCCGCCGAACGCCTCGATCATCCGGTCGTGGCGCGCCGCGCTCATCAGCGTCGTCGGCGACGGGGCGTCGTCGAGGGGGTTGACGTCGTCACCGCGGTACACACCGCCGTTGTTCATGATGACGGTGACGACGGGCAGCTTGTAGCGGCAGATCGTCTCCAGCTCCATGCCGCTGAACCCGAAGGCGCTGTCGCCCTCCACCGCCACGACCGGCGCGCCGGTCTCGACGGCGGCGGCGATCGCGTAGCCCATGCCGATGCCCATGACGCCCCACGTGCCGCTGTCGAGGCGGTGGCGCGGCACGTGCATGTCGATCACGTTGCGGGCGATGTCCAGTGCGTTGGCACCCTCGTTGACGATGTACGTCTCGGGGCGCTCGTGCACGACGTCACGTACCGCCTTCAGGGCACCCATGAACTGCATCGGGTGCGGGTCGGCCTTGAGACGCTCCGCCATCTTGGCGACGTTCTGCGCCGAGCGCGCCGCCAGCTCCTCCCGCCAGGCGACGGGGGTCGCGATCTGGCCGGGCTTGGTCCGCTCGGCGAGCGCTTCGAGCACCGATCCGATGTCTCCGACGAGCGGCGCGGCGATGGGCTGGTTGCTGTCCATCTCCTTGGGTTCGATGTCCACCTGGATGAACTTCGCGTCGGGGTTCCACTGCGGAGCCTCGCCGTGGCCCAGCAGCCAGTTCAGGCGGGCGCCGATGAGCATCACGACATCGGCCTTGCGCAGGGCCAGCGAACGGGCGGTGGCGGCCGACTGCGGATGGTTGTCGGGCAGCAGGCCCTTCGCCATCGACATCGGCACATACGGTATGCTGGTCGACTCGATGAACTCGCGGATCTGCGCGTCCGCCTGCGCGTACGCGGCGCCCTTCCCGAGCACCACCAGCGGCCGCTCGGCACCCGCCAAGAGCTCGATCGCGCGGTCCACCGCCTCGGGCGCGGGCAGTTGGCGCGGCGCCGGGTCGACGAGACGGCTCAGCGTCCTGTCGCCTTCCTCCTTGTTCATGATGGAGCCGAGCACCGCGGCCGGGATGTCGAGGTAGACACCGCCGGGCCGGCCGGAGACCGCCGTGCGCAGTGCCCGGGCGATACCGCGGCCAATGTCCTCCACCCGGCTCACGCGGTACGCGGCCTTGCAGAACGGCTGCGCGGCGGCGAGCTGGTCCATCTCCTCGTAGTCGCCCTGCTTGAGGTCCACGAGGTGCCGCTCGCTGGAGCCGGAGATCTGCACCATGGGGAAACAGTTCGTGGTGGCGTTCGCCAGCGCGACCAGCCCGTTGAGGAAGCCCGGAGCGGACACCGTCAGGCATATGCCCGGCTTTTTGGTGAGGTAGCCGGCCACCGCAGCCGCGTGTCCCGCGTTGCTCTCGTGACGGAAGCCGATGTAGCGGATGCCCTGCGCCTGTGCGAGACGGGCCAGGTCGGTGATCGGGATGCCGACCACCCCGTAGATGGTGTCGACATCGTTCAGCTTCAGAGCGTCGACGACCAGGTGGTACCCGTCGGTGAGCTCGGCCGGAACGTCGGCGGTTGCCGCGGTCTCCAGTGGTGAGGGGGCGGTCATGGTCCGAGGTCCTCCTTGGGCAGGTCATCCCTGTGCGGCTTCTCACCTCACCTTCCGCAGCGCGGATCCCCGCGTCCAAGACCTATCGGCGACCAGCCGATAAGCAGCATCTATCGAGGCATGCCACGACGCCCCGCAGCTCGCTTGATAGGCGCCTGCTATCGAGCGTTCGCCGGTGCGTATTGGACGCGCCTCTCGCGGCCCGCGCAGGCTCGCAGTCGACCGCTTCATCAGAACTGGCGCGAGGAGGTGCGGTCATGGCCGTTCCGGCCGCAGCATCCGTGCGCGACACGAACCGGTACCGGCCGCCGGCGATCACGGGCCTCACCGATCTCCTCGACCGGCCCGTGCGCGATCGTCCCCGGGCGCGAGCGCTCGTCGTCACCGGGGACCGGGTGGAACTGTCCTACGGCGCCCTTGCCGCCCTGGCCGACGACGTGGCCGGCCGACTGGGCAGCAGGGGGCTGCGCCGCGGGGACGCGGTCGGCCTCGTCTGCGCCAACACCGCCGAGTTCGTCGTCGCGCTCCTGGGCGGGGCACGGGCGGGGCTGGTGGTCGCCCCGATAGACCCCGCGCTGCCCGAGTCACAGATGTCCGCCCGGCTCGAGGCACTGGGGGTGCAGGCGATCCTCGTCGGTCCACCGGGGGCCGGCGCCGCGCCGGCCGCCCAGTTCCCCGTCCCGACATGGACCTTGCGCGTGGACGTCTCCCGTGGCGGGACGGCGACGGCCGCGCTCGGAACCGGCGCGCCTGCGGTACGACGCGTCCGGGGAGCGGCACACGAGCTCTCGAGCCGCGACGCCCTCGTCCTGTTCACCGCGGGAACCACCGACCAGGCCAAGATGGTCCCGCTGACGCACGCCAGCGTGGCCGCCTCCGTGCGGGGCATCTGCGCCACCTACGAGCTGGGACCCGGCGACGCGACGGTCGCCGTGATGCCGTTCTTCCACGGTCACGGGCTGTTCGCGGCGCTCCTGGCCTCCCTGGCCAGCGGGGGATGCGTACTGCTGCCCGAGCGGGGGCGGTTCTCGGCGCACACGTTCTGGGACGACATGCGAGCCGCAGCCGCCACGTGGTTCACCGCGGTCCCGACGATCCACGAGATCCTGCTGGACCGGTCAGCGGTCGATCACCCAGGCCCGCAGGTCCCGCCCCTGAAGTTCGTGCGCAGTTGCAGTGCCCCCCTCAACACGGCCACGCAGCGGGCGCTGGAGCGCACACTCGGTGCGCCGCTGCTGTCCGCGTACGGGATGACCGAGTCCACGCATCAGGCGACCAGCGAGCCGCTGCCGCAGCAGGGACCCCTGAAGCACGGGTCGGTCGGCCGGTCGACCGGAGTGGACCTTCGTGTCGTCGACCGGAACGGGCGCACGTGCCCGGCCGGCACAGAGGGCGAGGTGTGGGTGCACGGTCCCACCGTCGCCCGCGGCTACCTCGGCAACCCGGACGGGACGGCGCGCAGTTTCGTCGACGGGTGGTTCCGCACCGGCGATCTGGGCTCACTGGACGACGGCGGGAACCTGTTCCTCACCGGGCGCATCAAGAACCTCATCAACCGCGGAGGCGAGAAGATCTCGCCCGAGCAGGTCGAGGACATCCTCGCCGGGTGTCCCGGTGTCGCCGAGGCGGCCGTGTTCGCCGTACCCGACCCGACCTACGGGCAAAGAGTCGGCGCCGCTGTGGTCGTACACGAAGGCGAGGGCATCGGGCCCGAGGAGATCCTGCGGTACTGCCGCAGCCGACTGGCCGCCTTCGAAATACCCGACCGGCTCGAAGTCGTCGTCGCTCTGCCTCACACCGCCAAGGGAGCGCTCGACCGGCGTGCTGTGGAGGCCCGGTACGCACACTGACACGCACACTGACGCTGCGAGGGGCCGGTCTCACCTGACGAGGTGCTCGGACGGCAGCGGCTGATCGAAGAACTCGTCCAGCGACAGGCCCGCTGCCGCGGTCATGAACGCCCGGGCCGCGACCGAACCGGGGGTCGCGGCGTGGATCGCCACCGACACCTGCGCCCTGGCCTCCGGTTCCACCAGACGGACGGCCCTCATCCTGGCCGTCACCGGCATGGCACGCAGCCATGTGTGCGGCACGATGCTCGCACACGCACCGATGCCCACATTGGCGTAGAGGGTGGCGACCGAGTCCGTCTCCACCTGCGGGGTCACCACGACCCCGCTGTCCGCGAACGCGCTGTCGATGACCTGGCGGATCCTCATGTCGGGCGTCAGCAGAGCGAGGGGCAACTGGGCCGCTTCCGCCCACCTCATGGTGTCGGTCCCGGACAGTAGCCGGTCACTGGACGCGAGCAGCATGTATCTCTCCTCGTACAGCGGCACCACCTGCAGGCTCTCCCGGTCGTCGGGGGCGAAGTGAGCGATCGCGGCGTCCAGTTCGAAGGCGCGCAGCTGCCGGGTCAGCTCGGTCGTCGACAGACGGGAGCGGACCTGCACTTTTGCCAGCGGGTGCGCCGCGCAGAATGCGGCCACGGGAAGGACCACGGTCGTCGATGCCGTCGGTTCCGCGCCCAGCCGCAGCGTGCCGGTGATGCCCGACTGGACGGCGGCCACTTCGGCCTTGAACGCCTCCTGCTCGGCGAGGATCCGCTTGGCCCACACGACGAGCCGTTCGCCCTCCGGGGTGAGGCCCTGGTATTTGTGCCCACGGTTGATCAGCGTGACGTTCAGCTCCCGTTCGAGCTTGGCGATCGCCGCCGAGAGCGCCGGCTGCGACACGAAGCAGGCTTCCGCCGCACGGGCGAAGTGCCTCTCCCTGGCCACCGCCACGAAGTACTCCAGCTGACGGAACAGCATGAACGACTCCCTTCTCCCTGGGGCCGCGGCCGTGCCCGCCCTTCCTGCCGGAGTCGCAAGCCCGTCAGTGCCGGCTGCTCAACGCCCGGCCGTGAAGATCGTCCCCGGGGCCGTCGAGGACAGACAAGCTGTACGGTGTGGCTGGTCAAGTGTGTCGAGGGCGGCATCACGGCCTTCATTCGTGCCCGCGGAGCCGGCGCGGCGCCTGCGGGGCCTCCCCGTACGCGTCCTCTACGGTCCGCGTCCGGCCAGGGCCGAACCGGGCACGACACGGATCCGAACGCCAGTGCCGGACCCCTGGCCCCGTCGCGGCCGCGACGGGGCCGGAAGCCGCAACATCTCAGTGAGCGACATCCCGCACTACGCAGGCACTGGCTTCTGCGCGGTGCCGCCGTTCTGTGAAGCCGAACCTGCTGTCGAGCGTTGCGCCAGCAGGTCGGTCGCAGCGTGGACCGCGCGCAAGGTGGGCGCATCGGCGCCGGTGATGTCGGCCATCTCCACCACCGCTGTCACGATGGCGTCGAGCTCCATCTGTTTGCCGGCCTCGAGGTCCTGAAGCATCGAGGTCTTGTGGTGTCCCACCCCCTCCGCACCTCGCAGCCGCTTCTCGATCGAGATGTCCGGAGTGCTGCCGACCCTGGCCGCGATGTCGAGGGTCTCCTCCATGAGTTGCGTGACCAGCCGCCGGGTCAGGGGGTGTTGGCAGATTTCAACCATCGTCGCCCTGGTGAGAGCGCTGATCGGATTGAAGGCGACATTGCCCATCAGCTTGATCCAGATGTCGTCGCGCAGATTCGGCTCCACCGGGCACTTCAACCCGCCGGCGATCATGGCCTCGCTCAATGCCGTGCACCGGTCGGAGACTCCGCCCCCCGGCTCACCGATGGAGAACCGGGTGCCCTCCAGATGCCGGATGACACCAGGGGCCTCGATGACCGTGGCGGGGTAGACGACACAGCCGATCGCCCGTTCCGGCGGCAGCACCTTGCTGGTGGCGCCGCCCGGGTCGACCGCCTCGATCCGCCGTCCCTCATAGGGTCCGGCCAGCTTGTGGAAGTACCACCACGGAATTCCGTTCTGACCGGCCACCACCGCGGTCCGGTCACCCAGCAACGGGGCGACCAGCGGTCCGGAAGACGGGTAGGCATGTGCTTTCAGTCCGAGGAACACGTAGTCCACGGGGCCGATCTCGGACGGGTCGTCCGTGGCGTGGGCTCGCGCGACGAAGTCACCGCGCGGACTGTTCACCCGCACCCCATCTGCTCGTATCGCCCGCAGATGGTCGCCTCGGGCGATCAGGTGGACGTCAGCGCCACCACGGTGCAGTGCAGCTCCCACGTAGGCGCCGATCGCGCCGGCTCCGACGACTGCAATTTTCACGGTGGCTCCTCTCGAGTAGGAGTGCATACTGTATGCAGCAGTCTCTCGGGATGTACAGTCCCATGACGGAAAGACGCACTGGCCCGGGTGGCAACCTCAGCCCGGACCGATGTCCAGCAAAGCCGGCTCCAACGCCTCACCAGGCAGTGGCAGTCGAGGCACCTGTTGCCTACAGTCCGGCGCTCGCCGGCCAACGGCCCACCGGCCGGTGCGCCGCTCGCGCTCCGGACCGGTTTGCCCGCACATCACACGCACCAGCGGTCGGGAAGCCCCTCGACTACGCGCCGCTGAGCACCTCGGTCAGCGGGTCGCGGGCAAGGCCAGGGTCACCAGGCCCAGGTCACAACCGACGGCCGGGGCCGTCACCTTGCGAGCGACGGGCCGGCCGCAACGACGCCGTGATGCCAATGAAGAAGAACGGAAAGGAGAGCGATGTCGGATTCACCGCCACAGCAGATCGGTGTCGTCGCTGAGTCCACCTTCGGGGAGACCCGGGTGGCGGCCACACCAGCCAGTGTTCGCCTGCTCCTGGGACTCGGCTACGAGGTCGTCGTGGAGTCGGAGGCCGGAGAGGCCTCGGGATTCTCCGACGATGCCTACGCCGAGGCGGGCGCGCGGATCGGCGACGCCTGGCAAGCGGATGTCGTTCTGAAGGTCAACGCGCCCTCGCGCGAGGAGATGGAGAAGCTGCGTGACGGGGCGACCCTGGTCGGGCTGATCGCCCCTGCGGTGAACCCCGGCCTGCTGGACGAGCTCGCACGGCGGCCGATCACCGTCCTGTCGATGGACGCCGTACCGCGCATCTCCCGGGCCCAGTCGCTGGACGTGCTCAGCTCGATGGCCAACATCGCCGGGTACCGGGCGGTGATCGAGGCAGCGCACGCCTTCGGACGGTTCTTCACCGGCCAGGTCACCGCAGCAGGCAAAGTGCCGCCCGCCAAGGTCCTGGTGGCCGGCGCGGGTGTGGCCGGTCTCGCGGCGATCGGCGCGGCCGGCAGCCTGGGTGCGGTGGTACGGGCCACCGATCCGCGGGCCGAGGTCGCCGACCAGGTCCGCTCGCTGGGCGGTGAGTTCCTCGCCGTCGAGGTGGAGCAGGAATCCGGCGCGGACGGGTACGCCAGGGCGACGTCCGGGGCGTACGACCGGCGCGCCGCTGAGATCTACAGCGAACAGGCCGCGGACGTCGACATCGTCATCACCACCGCGCTGATCCCCGGCCGCCCGGCCCCCCGGCTGATCACGGCGGAGCAGGTGGCGTCCATGAAGCCCGGCAGCGTCATCGTGGACATGGCCGCGGCGCAGGGTGGCAATGTCGAGGGCACGGTCAGCGGGAAGGCGATCGTCACCGAGAACGGCGTGACGATCATCGGCTACACCGACCTCGCCGGCCGGCTGCCCGCCCAGGCATCGCAGCTGTACGGGACCAACCTCGTCAACCTGCTCAAACTGCTCACGCCCGGCAAGGACGGGCGGTTGACGCTGGACTTCGACGACATCGTGCAGCGGTCCGTGACCGTGGTGCGGGACGGCGAGAAGACCTGGCCGCCGCCGCCCGTCCAGGTGTCGGCCGCGCCCGCGAAGCCGGCCGCAGCGCCGGCCGAGGCCCCGCGGGCGAAGGAACCCCGCCTCTCGCCGGTCGTCCGCTACGGTCTGATCGGCCTCGGCATGATCGCGATGTTCCTTCTCATCGCCTTCTCCCCCGCCCAACTCGTCGCGAACTTCACCGTGTTCGCGCTGGCCGTGGTCATCGGCTACTACGTGATCGGCAAGGTCCACCACGCCCTGCACACCCCGCTGATGTCGGTCACCAACGCGATCTCCGGGATCGTGGTGGTCGGTGCGCTGCTGCAGATAGGCCACGGCCAGGTGGCCGTCACCGTGCTGTCGTTCGTGGCGATCCTGCTGACCACCGTGAACATCTTCGGAGGATTCGCCGTCACCCGCCGCATGCTCGGCATGTTCTCGAAAGGCTGAGGATCGATGAACGCAACCACGGCGGCCCAGGCCGCCGACATCGTCGCCGCGCTGTTGTTCATCTTCAGCCTGGCCGGGCTCTCCCAGCACCACACCGCCCGCGCCGGGGTGGCTTACGGCATCGGCGGCATGGCGCTGGCGCTCGTCGCCACCGTCGTCGTCGCCAGGCGGGACATCTCGGCCGGCTCCATCACGCTGATCATCTTCGCCACGGTGATCGGCGGCGCCGTGGGCCTGTGGCGGGCCCGCAAGGTGGAGATGACCCAGATGCCGGAGCTCATCGCCGTCCTGCACAGCCTCGTCGGCCTGGCCGCGGTGCTGGTCGGCTGGAACAGCTACTACGAGGTCGAGGCGCACGGCTCCGCGCAGACCCGGATAGCCCACGAGCTGCTGCGGATCCACCACGCCGAGGTGTTCATCGGCATCTTCATCGGCGCGGTCACCTTCACCGGCTCGATCATCGCCTTCCTGAAGTTGTCGGCGCGGATCAAGTCCCGCCCGCTGACGCTGCCGGGCAAGAACGCCCTCAACCTGGGTGCGCTTGCCGCCTTCGTGGCTCTGACCGTCTGGTTCGCGGTCAGTCCGAGCCTCGGTCTGATGATCGCCGTCACCGTCCTGGCGCTCGCGCTGGGCTGGCACCTGGTCGCCTCCATCGGCGGCGGTGACATGCCCGTCGTGGTCTCGATGCTCAACAGCTACTCGGGGTGGGCGGCAGCGGCGGCGGGCTTCCTGCTGAACAACAACCTGCTCATCGTCACCGGCGCGCTGGTCGGCTCTTCCGGCGCGTACCTGTCGTACGTCATGTGCAAGGCGATGAACCGGTCCTTCATCTCGGTGATCGCCGGCGGATTCGGCGTCGAGGCGGTGGCGGGCGGCGACACCGAGCAGGGCGAGCACCGCGAGATCAGCGCCGAGGAGAGCGCGGAGCTGTTGGAGAGCGCCACGTCGGTGATCATCACGCCGGGGTACGGCATGGCGGTGGCCCAGGCCCAGCACCCGGTGGCCGAGCTGACCCGGGCCCTGCGCGAGCGCGGGGTGGTGGTGCGCTTCGGCGTGCACCCGGTGGCCGGGCGGCTTCCCGGACACATGAACGTGCTGCTGGCCGAGGCCAAGGTGCCCTATGACGTCGTGCTGGAGATGGACGAGATCAACGACGACTTCGGCGACACCACGGTGGTGCTGGTCATCGGTGCAAACGACACCGTCAACCCGGCGGCGACCGACGACCCGTCCAGCCCCATCGCCGGCATGCCGGTGCTGCGCGTCTGGGAGGCCGAGAACGTCATCGTCTTCAAACGGTCCATGGCCTCGGGCTACGCGGGCGTGCAGAACCCGCTGTTCTTCCGCGAGAACAGCCGCATGCTCTTCGGTGACGCCAAGCAGAGCGTGGAGGACATACTGCGCGCGCTCAGCTCACCGGACTCCGCGTCCGCGGCGCCGCGGACGGGCTCCCGTCCGGCCGAGCAGCCCCTGCCCGCCTGACGCGCCTCACGCAAGCGCCGGCACAACTCAAGGCCCTGTGAGTGCCCACGTTGTGGTGGGGCGGGGAAGCCGTGGTTTCCCCGCCCCACCACAACGCCGCCCCGTGGGAAAGGTGAAGTGTGTCCGTGTTGATCGATACCTTTGGTCGGATTGCCAGCGATCTGCGGGTTTCGCTGACCGACCGCTGCAATCTGCGGTGCACGTACTGCATGCCGGAAGAGGGCCTGCAGTGGCTGGCCAAGCCCGAGCTGCTCACCGATGACGAGATCGTGCGACTCGTCTCGATCGCGGTGACGGATCTGGGTGTCACCGAGGTGCGCTTCACCGGCGGTGAGCCGCTGCTCCGCCCGGGCCTGGTCGGTATCGTCGGGCGCTGCGCCGCCCTCGACCCGCGCCCCGAGCTCTCCCTGACCACCAACGGTGTCGGCCTGGCCCGCACCGCCGAGGCTCTGCGCACCGCAGGGCTGGACCGGGTCAACGTCTCCCTCGACACCCTGCGTCCCGAGGTATTCCGCACCCTCACCCGCCGCAACCGGCTCCAGGACGTCATCGACGGCCTGACCGCGGCCCACGAGGCCGGCCTCACACCGGTCAAGGTCAATTCGGTACTCATGCGCGGCATCAACGACGACGAGGCCGCCGACCTGCTCGGCTGGGCCCTTCGGCACGACTACGAGCTGCGCTTCATCGAGCAGATGCCCCTGGACGCCAACACGGCTGGCAGCGCAGCGACATGGTCACCGCCGCGGAGATCCTCGAGACACTCTCCGCACGCTTCAACCTCACCCCTGAGGTGTCCACCGTACGTGGCTCCGCGCCCGCCGAGCGCTGGCTCGTCGACGGCGGGCCCGCCCGGGTCGGGGTGATCGCCTCCGTCACCCGGCCGTTCTGCCGCGCCTGCGACCGCACCCGGCTCACCGCCGACGGCCAGATCCGCAACTGCCTGTTCACCCGCGAGGAATCCGACCTGCGCACGGCCCTCCGCTCCGGCGCACCTGATCAGGTCATCGCCGAACGGTGGCGCGCCGCGATGTGGGGCAAGAACGCCGGCTCCGGACTCGACGCCCCGTCATTCCTTCAGCCCAAACGCCCGATGTCCGCCATCGGCGGCTGACGCCCCGGTTCCCCCGTCGCCACGGGACCCACGACGCGATCGTAGATTTCATACAAAAATCTGTATCCTGGCATGCCATCACCCATCGCAGTCCAACAAAGGGGGCCCATGCGCGACATACCCACCGCGGCAGCCGACGTGCGGGTCAACCGGCCCGCCCCGCTGCGCCAGGCCGTCTACGAGGCCCTGATCGAACTGATCGTCAACGGCTCCCTCCACCCCGGCCAGCACCTGGTCGAGGCCGAGCTCGCCCAACACCTCGGAGTCAGCCGCCAGCCGGTACGCGAAGCCCTGCAGCGACTGCACACCGACGGTTGGGTCGACCTGCGCCCGGCCCAGGGCGCCTTCGTCCACTCCCCCACCGAGGAAGAGGCCACTCAACTCCTCAGCGTCCGCGCCGTACTGGAAACCCACTCCGCACGCGGCGCCGCGCTGCACGCCACCACGCAGGACGTGACCCGGCTGTGGGAGCTGCAGGATGCCGGGGTCGCGGCCCTGACAGCGGACGACGCACGAGGCATCGTCGAAGCCAACGCCGCCCTGCACGGCTTCATCACCCAACTGTCCCGCAACAAGATTCTCGCCGAGCTCATCCACCAGGTGGACCGACGGGTCCGCTGGTACTACATGCCCATCGCCCGACCCCGCGGCAAGGACGCCTGGAACGAGCACGCCACGCTCATCAACGCCATCGCCGAGGGCGACGCCGACCGCTCCGAGGAGCTGATGCGCCGTCACACCCAGAACACCACCGACTTCTACTGCCGCCAAATCGCCGCCGCAGCCGCCCTGCGTACGTGACTGCCGCTGCCACGACACGTCGTCCGGCCCGGGTGCGCCGGCATCCGGGCCGGACGGCGCGAGGGCCCCGGCGTGGCCGGGCTCGGTGGTGGGACGCCGTCCGCGCGGCTGGGGTCCAGGGGCAGCGTCCCGGACCGTGACAGCGCGCAGGCGGTGACCCGGTGGTCGGCCCCGAGCACGACAAGTCCTGCCGCGCGCAGGGGCGGAGTGAGGTGGCTGATCGGGCCGGTCACCGTGCCGGGCGCCCCGTTCCGGCGATTGCATACGGCATGGATCAGCGGAACTGCCCATGAGTACGCGAAAGTGCCTTCCAGGTCGGGCTGCAGAGGCTTCCGACAAGCCTCGTCAGCCCCACTCGGAAGGCACTTCCGCGTTGCCGCTCGTCATCCGGATCCGATCCCGGGCGCAACCCGCGGCTCAGCGCAGGAGCTTCACCGCCGCGACCACCAACGGGTCCAGCCCGTCCGCTCCGGCGTCGACGAGCGCGACCAGCCGGGTGCGCATGCGGGGGTCCCAGAACCTGCCGATGTGTCCCGCGACCGCCTCGGCGGCCTGCTCACCCGGCAGGTGTCCGAGGTTCGCGGCGATGTCGTTGGCCATCCTGCCTTCCGATGGCGCGCCGGCTGCCATCTCAGTCCACCACCGTGAGCAGGCCGTCCTCGGCGCGCTCACTGTCGTTCCGCTGGAGCGGGTGCGCGAGGCCGACCTGTACGGCTGTCACCTTGTACTCCGGGCAGTTGGTCGCCCAGTCGGAGTTCTCCGTGGTCACCACGTTGGCTCCGGTCACGGGGTGGTGGAACGTGGTGTACACGACCCCGGGCGGCATCCGGTCGGAGATCTCCGCACGCAGCGTCGTCTGCCCGACCCGGCTGGCCAGCGTCACCAGGTCGCCGTCCGTGATGCCACGGACCTCGGCGTCGTGCGGATGCAACTCCAGCACGTCCTCGGGGTGCCACGCGACGTTGGCGGTGCGGCGCGTCTGCGCCCCGACGTTGTACTGACTGAGGATCCGCCCCGTGGTCAGCACCAGCGGGAATCGCCGGGTGCTCCGCTCGTTCGTCGGCACGAAGGAGGTGACCACGAACTTGCCCTTGCCTCGGACGAATTCGTCCACATGCATGATCGGCGTTCCTTCCGGAGCCTGCTCGTTGCACGGCCACTGGACGCTGCCGAGCTTGTCCAGCACCTCGAAGGACACGCCGGTGAAGGTCGGCGTGACCGTGGCGATCTCGTCCATGATCCGGCTCGGGTGGTCGTAGGACATGGGGTAGCCCATGGCGGTGGCGATCTCGCTGACGATCTGCCACTCGTGCTTGCCCGTCTTCGGCTTCATCACCGCGCGCACCCGGTTGATCCTGCGTTCGGCGTTGGTGAACGTGCCGTCCTTCTCCAGGAAGGACGCACCGGGCAGGAAGACGTGCGCGAACTTGGCCGTCTCGTTGAGGAACAGATCCTGCACGACCACCAGTTCCATGGCCTCGAGCGCGGCGGTGACGTGCTTGAGGTTCGGGTCGGACTGGGCGATGTCCTCGCCGTGGACGAACAGACCACGGAAGGTGCCGTCGATCGCCGCGTCGAACATGTTCGGGATGCGCAGTCCGGGCTCGGCGAGAATCGTGCCGCCCCAGAGGTTCTCGAACACTTTGCGCACGGCGTCGTCCGAGACGTGCCGGTAGCCGGGCAGCTCGTGCGGGAACGAGCCCATGTCGCAGGATCCCTGAACGTTGTTCTGGCCGCGCAGCGGGTTCACACCGACGCCGTCACGGCCGATGTTGCCGCAGGCCATCGCGAGGTTGGCCATGCCCATGACCATGGTCGAGCCCTGGCTGTGCTCGGTGACACCGAGGCCGTAGTAGATGGCCCCGTTGGGTGCCTGCGCGTAGAGCCGGGCAGCGGCGCGCAGTTCATCGGCCGGCACGCCACTGATCAGCTCGGCCGCCTCCGGGCTGTTCTCCGGGCGGGAGATGAACTCCGCCCACTCGTCGAAGTCCTCGCACCGCTGGTTCACGAAGGACCTGTCGACCAGGCCTTCGGTGACCACCACATGCGCCATGGCATTGACCACGGCGACGTTGGTGCTCGGCTTGAGCTGGAGGTGGTGCTGGGCCTCGATGTGCGGCGAGCGCACCAGGTCGATGCGGCGCGGGTCGACCACGATGAGCTTGGCGCCCTCGCGCAGCCGGCGCTTCATCCGCGACGCGAACACCGGGTGCCCGTCCGTGGGATTCGCCCCGATCACCATGATCACATCGGCCTTCGCCACCGAACGGAAGTCCTGGGTGCCGGCCGACTCGCCGAAGGTCTGCTTGAGCCCGTATCCCGTCGGGGAGTGGCAGACCCGGGCGCACGTGTCCACGTTGTTGTTGCCGAAGGCCGCGCGCACCATCTTCTGGACGACGTAGACCTCTTCGTTCGTGCACCTGGACGAGGTGATGGCGCCGATCGAACCCGATCCGTACGTGTCCTGGAGCGCGCGCATCCTCGTGGCGACCGTGCCGATCGCCTCGTCCCACTCGACCTCGCGCCACGGATCGGTGATCTTGTCGCGAACCATGGGCTTGAGCACCCGGTCCGGGTGCGTCGCGTAGCCGAAGGCGAAGCGGCCCTTCACACAGGAGTGGCCCTCGTTCGCGCCACCGTCCTTGTAGGGCACCATCCGGACCAGCTCGTCGCCGCGCAGCTCGGCCTTGAACGAGCAGCCGACACCGCAGTACGCGCAGGTGGTGATCACTGAACGGGTCGGCATTCCGAGCTCGACCACCGAGCGCTCCTGGAGCGTCGACGTCGGGCAGGCCTGCACACATGCCCCGCAGGAGACGCACTCGGAGTCCATGAACGTCTCGCCGGCGCCCGCCGCGACCTTGGAGTCGAAGCCGCGCCCCTCGATGGTCAGCGCGAACGTGCCCTGCACCTCGCCGCAGGCCCGCACGCAGCGGGAGCAGGCGATGCACTTGGACGGGTCGAAGTCGAAGTACGGGTTGGACGTGTCCTTCTCGGCGTCGAGGTGGTTCTCGCCCTCGTAGCCGTACCGGACCTGCCGCAGCCCGACCACGCCGGCCATGTCCTGCAGTTCGCAGTCACCGTTGGCCGGGCAGGTGAGGCAGTCCAGCGGGTGGTCGGAGATGTAGAGCTCCATGACGCCCTGGCGGAGCTTCTCCACCTTCGGCGTCTGGGTGCTCACCCGCATCCCGTCCGCCACCGGCGTGGTGCAGGACGCCGGGGTGCCCCGCCGGCCGTCGATCTCCACCACGCACAGCCGACAGGACCCGAACGGCTCAAGGCTGTCGGTGGCGCACAGCTTGGGTATGTCGACCCCGGCCTGCGCGGCGGCACGCATCACCGACGTGCCCTCCGGGACGGTCACCGGCAGCCCGTCCACCTCCACCGAGACCGTCGCCGCGCCGGGCCGCTCCGGGGTGCCGAAGTCGGGTTCCTTGAGCAGTGTCATGCCGTGCCCTCCGTCCTCGCGCCGCTTGCCTGCTTGGGCTGGATCTCCTGGCCGGGCGTGCGAGCGAGGAAATCGTCGGGGAAATGCGCGATGGCGCTGCGTACGGGCATCGGCGTCAGCCCGCCCATCGCGCACAGCGAACCATCGGTCATCAGGTCGCACAGATCCTCGAGCAGCGCCAGATTCTCGTCCCGGTGCTCACCGGCCACGATCTTGTCGATCACCTCGACGCCGCGCACCGAACCGACCCGGCACGGTGTGCACTTGCCGCAGGACTCCTCGGCGCAGAACTCCATCGCGAACCGGGCCTGGGCGGCCATGTCGACGCTGTCGTCGAACACCACGAGGCCGCCGTGGCCGACCATGGCACCGGCCGCCGCGAAGGCTTCGTAGTCCATCGGCAGGTCGAACATCGACGTCGGCAGGTAGGCGCCGAGCGGACCGCCGACCTGCACCGTACGCACCGGGCGCCCGGAGAACGTCCCGCCGCCGTAGTCCTCGACCAGTTCGCGCAGAGTGACGCCGAACGCCGTCTCCACGATGCCGCCGCGTGCGATGTTGCCGCCGAGCTGGAACACCTGGGTGCCGCGCGACCTCTCGACGCCGAGTTCCTGGTACGCCTTGGCCCCGTTGGCGAGGACGGTGGGCACGGTGGCCAGCGTGAGGACGTTGTTCACCACGGTCGGTTTGCCGAACAGGCCCTCGATCGCCGGGATCGGCGGCTTTGCGCGGACCATTCCCCGCTTGCCCTCCAGGCTCTCCAGCATGGAGGTTTCCTCGCCGCAGATGTACGCGCCGGCGCCGACGCGGACGTGCAGGTCGAAGGTGAGCGCGGAGCCGAGGATGCCGGTACCCAGCCACCCCTGCTCGCGCGCGATGTCGATCGCCGCGCGCATCGTGGCCACCGCGTCGGGGTACTCCGAGCGGATGTAGATGTAGCCCTCGCTCGCACCGACCGCGTGTGCGGCGATCGTCATGCCCTCGATGAGCATGAACGGATCACCTTCCATGACCATTCGGTCGGCGAAGGTCCCGCTGTCGCCCTCGTCGGCGTTGCAGCAGACGAACTTGAGCTCGTCGATGCAATCGAGCACGGTCTTCCACTTGATGCCTGCCGGGAATCCCGCGCCACCACGCCCACGCAGGCCGGACTCGGTGACCTCGGTGACCACGTCCGCGGGTGCGAGCTGCAGCGCCGTACGCAGCCCGACCAGGCCACCGTGGAGCAGGTAGTCCTCCGTCGACAGCGGGTCGGTCACGCCGACCCTGGCGAAGGTGACCCGCTTCTGGCGTGCCAGCCAGGGCAGCTCGTCCACGACGCCGAGCCGCAGCGGATGGTCCGCCCCCTCGAGCATGCCCGCGGCCAGAAGGCCCTCCACGTCCGATGCGGCCACCGGTCCGTAGCCGACGCGGCCGTGCGGCGTCGCCACCTCGACCAGCGGCTCCAGCCACAGCATGCCGCGTGATCCGTTGCGCACCACGTCGATGTCGAACTTTCCGCCGGTGGCTGCGCGTTGCAGGGCGTCCGCGACCTCGTCCGCGCCGACGGACCTGGCCGCCGAGTCGCGCGGGACGTAGACCGTCACTGCGGAGTCCGAAGAGACCTTCATCACGAGACCGTCTCCTTGAGGATCGAGCCCAACCGGGCCGTGCCCACTCGTCCGTACAGCCGACCGTTCACCTCTACCGCCGGCCCGAGGGCGCAGTTGCCGAGGCAGAAGACCTGCTCGACGGTCACCGAGCCGTCCGCGGTCGTCTCGCCCAGGGAAAGTCCGGCCTCGCGGGCGTAGCCCACCAGGCTGTCGGCCCCCAGGGCCTGGCATGCCTCGGCGCGGCATATCCGCACCGTGGTGCGCCCGGCCGGTTCTCGGCGGAAGTCGTGGTAGAAGGTCACCACTCCGTGGACGTCCGCCCGTGAGAGGTTGAGTTCGTCGGCGAGCACCGGAATCGCCTCTTGTGGCACATGGCCCAACTCGGCCTGAATGGCGTGCAGTATCGGCAACAGCGAGCCGCGCTGGCCCCGGTGACCTGCCACAACCGTCCGGACCACGTCTTCGACCGTCACGTCGCTCCCGCTGGTGGTCATGATCGCTCCGCCTTCCGTCACGCGCGGGAGTACGAGCGCGAGAACCTCACAACGGTCCGACAAGATCGATTCACGCACATATAGACCCCTTCACCTCTTCTGCGGATGCACGGGGTTCGTGACCGACGAACAGAGCCGCTTCGCTTCCCATCGGTGCTGGCGATACATAGCGACCATACCGCATACAAGCTTCTGTATACAGAATCCCGTGACGACTTTTCGAGACCACAGCCGATGCATCCGATCGCCGACCGACCTCGTGGGCTGGCCAAGGCCATCACGGAGGCGGCGGGCCCTGATGCATACCTGCAGCTCACGCCATCTTGCATACGAAAACCTGTATGCTCGGGCCCGCGGCCGCCCTCGACCGTCCCGGCGGCCCCCACTGGCAGAGCCGCCGGCCCCACAGGCTCGGTGGCGGAACGGGAGAACCATGCGCGAGGCCCTGACGGCCGCGGCATCCCGCCGCGTCGCTCGCCCGGCGCCGCTGCGCCAGGCGGTGTACGACGCCCTGATCGAACTCATCATCAGCGGCTCCCTCCAACCCGGCCAGCACCTGGTCGAGGCGGAGCTCGCCCAGCACCTCGGAGTCAGCCGCCAGCCGGTACGCGAAGCCCTGCAGCGACTGCACACCGACGGCTGGGTCGACCTGCGCCCGGCCCAGGGCGCCTTCGTCCACTCCCCCACCGAGGAAGAGGCCGCTCAACTCCTCAGCGTCCGCGCCGTACTGGAAACCCACTCGGCCCAGCTCGCCGCGCAGAACGCGGAGCCCGAGGACGTCGAACACCTCTGGACGCTGCACCAGGAAGGTGTCGACGCGCTCGCCGGCGGCGACGCCGAACGCCTGGTCGCGGCCAACACCGCCCTGCATGCCTTCATCACCTCCGTAGCCGGCAATGCCGTGCTGGCCGACCTGATCTCGCAGGTGAGCAGGAAGGTGCGCTGGTACTACATGCCCATCGCGAAGCCTCGGAGCAAGGACGCCTGGAACGAGCACGCCCAGCTCATCGAGGCCATCGCCGAGGGCGACGCCGACCGTGCGAGCGAGATCATGCGCAAGCACACCGAACGCACCGGCGAGTACCGGAAGGCGATCGCCGCGGGGTCAGCCCGACGGTGATGTGTGGCGGCTTCGCCGCCGGGTCCGACTCAGGGACCGACCCACACCGGCCGGCCGGCCGTCCCGTACCCAGGCGGTCGACCGGACCCGCCGTCTGCAGGTCACCGACAACCGGCAGACCACTCGAGGAGACCTCGGTGAGGCCGCCCGGCATCCATAGGAGTATCCGAACGTGGCCACCGCGTACGGGCTGCCGGTCTTCCCGGCGGTGCCGACCCTTCGGCGTCAGTCGTCGAGTTGTCGCCCGCCACCCGCCGACCGGGTTCACGACAACGCGAGGGAATCGGCAGGGCGGCGAGCGGGCCCGGGGGAGGCGGCGGCCACCGAGGGATGGATGGCGGCGGTACCGACGGCGGCCTGCAGTTCGAGCAACCACGGCAGGACGGTGCGCAGCACCACGTCGAGCCCTCCGCCGTCCGGTCCGAGCATCGCGTCCGCGGGGACAAGGACCGGGTCGGCGAAGACAGTTGAGGTCGCGCTGCCGCACGGCCCTCCCCCGTCCGGCCGGGCCGGGACGAACAGGTCGGAGGCGTGTGCGGGGACCACCCAGAGAGTCAGCCCGTCCTGCACGGCGAGCGGCCCGGAGGACCAGACGTAGCTGTCGGCCTCGGCGGCCGCGGCCACCTCGTGTTTGCGCGCGCGCAGGGCGACCACGTCACCGGAGCGGGCGGCGGTGGAGCGGGGTTCCCGGGCCTGGGCGTGCACGCCCTGCTTGCCGGGGTCGCCTTCGGCCAGGGCGAGGCTGCTGAGGTGGCGTCCGGCGGCGATCTCGCCACGGAGCCAGCGGCTGCCGTACGCCTCGATGACGGCGACCGCCGCAAAGTGGGATTGGAGCACGGCCGCTGTGGCCGGACAGGCGCGGGCAACCTGTGCCACCACCTCGGCGGCGTCCGACAGGCCGAGCCCGCCGCCGCCGAGTTCTGCGGACACGGTGAGTCCGAGCAGCCCGGCGTGGCCGAGGGCCGTCACCGAGCCACGCGGAAACCTCCCCTCCCTGCCGGTCCGTTCGGCGGAGGGCGCGATGACGCCGGTCAGGACGTCGGAGAAAGCGTTGCGGTACGACACGGGGTGACCCCCTCAGGTGTGGTTTCTGGTCAGCTGCCAGGCGGCGGGCGGGCAGGGGGCACAGCCGGGGAAGTTGGCGTGGAGAAGAATTGCATACAGTATGCCGCGCCTCTCCCGGATGCGCCAGAGTGGGGCCGATTCCGATCCGGGTCGCCTACGGGAGGCGGGCGACGGACGCGAACGCCCGTGGCCCGCCCTGCCGGCACTGCCCCCCCCGAGGGCTACGCCGACCGTTCCGAGGAACTCGGTCGGCGCAGCGAGCACACCGGCCGACCGGGCCCGTCACCGTGCGCGTCGGCCTCCCGGTCGGGACCTGACCTACCGCATGCCTTGTCGACCAGGTAGCCGCCGCCGATCCGCGCGCACGCCTGTGGGGGGGTCAACAACCTGGCCGCACAGTCCCTCCACGCTCCCCGTGATCCCCTCGTGGGGTGGCTCAGGGGTGCGGGTGGATCTCCCGGAGCAGCCCCGTCGACACGTCGAAGACGAAGCCCCGGACGTCATCGGTGTGTGGCAGGAACGGCGAGGTGCGTACCCGCTGCATCGACTGCCGGATGTCCTGATCGACGTCGCGGAAGGCCTCCACAGCCCACGCCGGTCGCTGTCCGACCTCCATCTCCAGTTCGTGCCTGAAGTCCTCGGTCAGCTTCTCGAGACCGCAGCCGGTGTGGTGGATGAGTATGACGCTGCGCGTGCCCAGCGCGCGTTGGCTGATGGTGAGGGAGCGGATCGTGTCGTCGGTGACCACACCGCCGGCGTTGCGGATGGTATGGCAGTCGCCCAGCTCCAGTCCGAGCGCGGCGTGCAGGTCCAGGCGGGCGTCCATGCAGGCCACGACGGCTACCTGCAGGACCGGGCGGGCGCCCATGCCAGGGTCGATGAATCCGGCGGCGTATGCCCTGTTGGCCTCCACGAGGCGGTCGATGACCGTCTCACCGGCCAGGGCGCTGGTGGTGGACTGCGCAGAACGGCGTGTTGATGTCGACATGCTGGGCTACCTCTCTCCGGTCGCGTTCGAAAGGACCACTGATCGCCTCGGGAAGCCTGTGCAGGTGAGCGAGAGTCACGTCGCGGCAGTACCGCGAGCTCGGCGCCGTCGATCTCCTCGCCGCGGCCGTGCACCGCGTCCGGCGTCCCTGGTGCGACTGCGGGAACTACGGCACAGGCCGTCCGCGACACCCACCGCACGGTGGACATCGCGGACGGCGACCTCGGCTGCAAGCGCTTCATCGGCGTCGGAAGGCACAGCGTCGCCGTGGCCACCACTGGCTCGTGGAGCCCTGCGACGCGGTCAACCCCCAGGCCGGCCTCGCCCGCCACTCCAGCGAGCACCTGCGCTCGCTGCGGTGCCGCGCGGGGCCGAGCCGGGTCATGGGGTCACATGGCCTCCCCGATGATCTGCCGATCGGCTGGAACGCGTCCGGCCCGAGGCCGCTCTGGCGCCCGTAGGAACAGGGCGAGTACGGCGGACGCGAGTCCGATGGAGCCGGCCAGGACGAACGCTCCTTCGTAGTCCCAGACGGAGACGACGACCGCGCCCATGCCGGAGCCGACCAGACCGGAGATCAGCTTCGAGCTGTAGACCATGCCGTAGTTGCTGGCGTTGTTGTTCTCACCGAAGTAGTCCGCGGTCATGGCGGCGAACAGCGGGAAGATCGCGCCGCCGCCGAAGCCCGAGACCATCGAGCAGAACAGGAAGAACGGCATACTCCCCATGGAGCCCGAGATCAGCACGCCGAACTGGGCGGAGCCCAGCACGATGCACACGATGACGAGCGTGCTGCGCCGGCCGTAGCGGTCCGAGATCCAGCCGATCACGCCTCGGCCGGTCCCGTTGACGATCGCCTTGAGCGACATCGCGGTGGCCACGATCCCGCCCGCGAATCCCATGTCCTTGCCGAAGGGGACCTGGAAGGCGATGCCGAAAATGTTGATACCCGCCGTGCACAGCAGACAGAACCACATCATCCACAGCACCGGCGTACGGGCCGCCTCCCGCGGGGTGTACTGCTTCACCGCCGGAGGGTTCTTCTCCAACGCCCGCACGATCCGCGGGTCTTCGGACACCTTGAGCGGGTCGACGTGGGCGGGCCACCAGTTCTTCGGCGGGTCCTTGAAGAACCAGCCGGCGATCGCGACCGCCAGGCAGCAGATCACGCCGACGGAGACGAGCACGCCCTGGTAGTTGCTCAGGTCCATGTACGAGGCGAACAGGAACACGAACGGCACCGAGCCGTAGGCGAATCCGCCGTTGACGAGGCCCGTCTTGCCGCCCTTGCGCTCCGGGTACCACTTGCCGACCATGTTCACGCTGGTCGCGTACACGAGACCGGCGCCGATGCCGCTGAACATGCCGAAGCCGAGATACGCGACGAGCACGTGCGGGGCGTAGGCGAGCGACACGTAGCCGAGGAGCGTGCCCAGCGCGCCGAGCATCATGGCGTTCCGGGCCGGCAGCCGACCGCTCTCGCGCAGTTGTCCCGCGGGGAAGGCGACGGCCGCCTGGAAGAACACCCAGACGCCCATCAGCCAGAAGATGTGCCCGCTGTTCCACATATGGGCCGTGTGGAGCGTGTCCTCCGCCGAGGTGAAGGCATACTCCGACGAGCTGATGCCCATCATGCCGATCCATGGGAACAGCACCATGGTCCAGCGAGGCCGGCCCATGATGTCCCGGTCGGTCTCACCGATCCGGTAGTTCCGACCGTTTCGGTCCGTCACCTCCTTGTAGCGGACTGGCGGTTGGATATCGATTGTCGTCATTGTCGAATCCCCTGCGTCGAAGAACCCTGGCCAGCGCCCCCTGTCCGGTTCTCTTCGTCTCAGGACCCTCGGCGGCGACGGAAGTACGCGTCAGCCACGGCGCCGGTCACGGGACAAGCCGTTGCCACCACCGGACGCCATCGGGCGTGCTCCCCCACCGCAGGCCCTGCGGCCCCATCACGTCATCAGCGACTCCCCCTCTACGGGAAATGGGTTCGACGGCTCAATCCTGCAGCCGGAGCGCGTTTGTATACGATATGGAGTAGTCAGTATTCCAGATCAGCCGACATTCTGTGTACTGGATCACCTCGCTGTCTAGAGGTGTGCACGAGGGTTTCCTGGCGATTCGAGGAGTCGAGGGAGCTGACGCCACGCGCCTTGAAGACCTCGTCTGACGTGCGGAGGCCGTGGTGTTGACATGCGCCGCCGCCCGCCTCGGTCCGCCGGTCGGGACAGGGGGCACCCTGAGCCGGAAGGGCATGGCCCCGTGCACCGGCTGATGCAGCTGCCGTCGCCCCCGGCGCGACGCCGGGGGCGGCTGCGGTCCAGGTTTCTCGGGCGTCGGCTCAGACGCGGACGCCGGCAGGCTCCAGTCGGATCACGATGCCCTTGGAGGTGGGCGTGTTGCTGATGTCGGCCACGCTGTCCAACGGCACCAGGACATTGGTCTCCGGGTAGTACGCGGCAGCGGAGCCCGGTGTCGTCGGGTAGGCAACCAATCGGAAGTCCCGTGCGCGGCGCTCCACCCCGTCCCGCCACACACTCACCAGATCGACGTGGTCGCGGTCGGCGAGTCCGAGCGCATCGAGATCCACCGGGTTCACGAGCACGATCCGGCGGGCGTTGTGGATGCCCCGGTATCGGTCGTTCATCGCGTACGGGACGGTGTTCCACTGGTCGTGGGACCGCAGACTCTGCAGCACGAGATGCCCCTCGGGCGGGCGCAGCATCTCGAAGGCGTTGCAGGTGAAGACCGCCTTGCCACTCGAGGTGGGGAACGTCCCGTGATTGACCGGGTTCGGCAGCCGGAAGCCGCCCGGCTTGGCCACGCGCTCGTTGAAGTCCTCGAAACCCGGCACGACCCGGGAGATCCGGTCCCGGATCGTGCCGTAGTCCGCCTCGAACTCCTCCCACGGAAGGGGCGGTGTGTTGCCGAGGGTCCGGCGGGCCAGTCGGCAGATGATCGCCACCTCGCTGAGCAGCGTGCCGGAGGCCGGATCGAGACGGCCGCGGGACGCGTGAACCTCGCTCATCGAGTCCTCTACGGTGACGAACTGCTCTCCGCCGGCCTGGATGTCCTTGTCGCTGCGTCCCAGCGTGGGCAGGATCAGCGCCGTCTCACCGCAGACCGTGTGGGAGCGGTTCAGCTTGGTCGAGATATGAGCCGTCAGTCTGCAGCGCCGCATCGCCCGCTCGGTGATCTCGCTGTCGGGGGCGGCCCGCACGAAGTTGCCGGCGACACCGAGGAAGAACTTCGCCCGGCCGTCGCGCATGGCCCTGATGGAGTCCACCGAGTCCCAGCCGTGCCTGGTGGGCGGGGTGAAGGCGAACTCGCGCTCCAGCGCGTCCAGGAACTCCTGCGGCATCCGTTCCCAGATGCCCATGGTCCGGTCGCCCTGGACGTTGCTGTGGCCGCGCACCGGGCAGACGCCCGCCCTGGGCCTCCCGACGTTGCCCCGCAGCATGAGGAAGTTGACGACCTCGCGGATGGTGGGGACGCCGTGCTTCTGCTGGGTCAGGCCCATGGCCCAGCAGACGATGACGCTCTTGCTCCGCAGAACCCGCTCGTGGACCTGCTCGATCTGTTCGCGGGTCAGCCCGGTGGCGGTGAGAATGTCCTCCCAGGAGACCTTTCTGGCGTGCTCGGCGAATTCGGCGAACCCTGTCGGACGTCTCGATGAAGCCGTGGTCCAGCACCTTCCCTGGCCTGGCGTCCTCGGCCTCCAGCAGCAGCAGGTTCAACGCCTGGAAGAGCGCGAGATCGCCACCGGGACGGATCTGCAGGAACTGATCGGCGATGGGGGTGCCACGGCCGACCAGGCCGCGGGGCTTCTGAGGGTGCTTGAACCGGATCAGCCCGGCCTCGGGCAGCGGGTTCACAGCGACGACCTGGCCGCCGTTGCGCTTGGTCTCCTCCAGAGCGGAGAGCATCCGCGGATGGTTGGTGCCGGGGTTCTGGCCCACGACGAAGATCAGGTCTGCGTGGTGGATGTCGTCCAGGCTCACGCTGCCCTTGCCGATGCCGAGCGTCTCCTGCAGTGCGAAGCCGCTGGACTCATGGCACATGTTGCTGCAGTCGGGCAGGTTGTTGGTGCCGTAGGCCCGGGCGAAGAGCTGGAGGAGGAACGCGGCTTCGTTGCCCAGCCGACCCGAGGTGTAGAAGAGGGCTTCGTCCGGGGAGTCCAGCCTGGTCAGCTCCGCGGCGAGCAGGTCGAGCGCGTCGTCCCAGCCGATCGGTTCGTAGTGGCCCGAACCGGGCCGCTTGACCATGGGCTCGGTGAGCCGGCCCTGCTGATTGAGCCAGTAGTCGGACTTCCGGCCCAGCTCCGCGACCGAGTGCCTGCGGAAGAAGTCGGCGGTCACCCGGCGCGAGGTCGCCTCGTCGTTGACGTGCTTGGCGCCGTTCTCGCAGTACTCGTTCATGTGCCGATGGCCCGGTCCGGGCTCCGGCCAAGCGCAGCCAGGGCAGTCGAAGCCCTTGGTCTGGTTGACGTTCAGCAGTGTCAGCGCGGTCCGCCGGACCGAGGTCTGGCCCAGGGAGTACTGAATCGCATGCGTCACCCCAGGCAGTCCGGTCGCCCAGGTCTTGGGCGGGGTGACCTCCAGACGGTCGTCTGTCGGGTCTTCGATGGTGCTCAAGGTCTTGCCTGTGCCTTTCTGCTGTTCTCGCGCTCACGACGGCTCGGGTGCCGCAGCGAACGCCGGAACATCCGACGCCCGAAAGGACGATGGAGGCGGGCGGGGCCGGACGGTGCCAGGGGGCGCCTTGAATCACCGTCCGGCCCCGCACCCGTGGCGAGGACGACGGATCCGGTCCGTCGTCCGCGCGCACGATCTTGGGTGTGCGGGCGTGCGACATGGCGCACTGCGGCGGGGCGCGGACGCTGAGGCCGCTGCGCCACCTCAGCGCGGGTCAGTGCATGGCCCGGTGCGGGGAAGGATGCCGTCCCGGGCGCGGCCGGGTGGTGCCGGGGCGCTTGCCCTCGGGCGCACCGAGAGCCCGGCGATCATCCGCCCGTACGGAGTCGGGCTGCGCCGCGGTGTGTCACGGTCGGTCGACTCATGGTCCACGGTCATCGGTCAGATCACGCCCTGCGCCTTGAGCAGCGGCAACTCATCGTGGGAGATGCCGAGTTCGCCGAGGTAGATCTCTGCGTTGTGTTGGCCGAGCAGGGGGGACGGTTCGAAGGTGACGGGGGAGTCGGAGAGTTTCAGCGGGGATCCCACGGTGGTGTAGGTGCCGCGCTCGGGGTGGTCCACCTGGACGACCATGTCGTTCGCCTTGAGGCTCTCGTCCTCGATGATCTCCTTGGTGGAGAGGATCGGGCCGCAGGGGATGTTGTGGGCGTTGAGTTTCCCAAGCACGTCCCACTTGGGCAGGGTGCTGGTCCACTCCTCGATGAGCTGGAACATCTTGCCGAGTTTCGGCAGCCGTGCCTCCGGGGTGGCCCACTCCGGATCACTCGCCAGCTCGGGCCGGCCGATCAGCCGGGTGACCGGCTCCCAGCCGGCCGGCTGGACGATGACGTACACGTAGTCGTTCGGGCCGCCCGGCGCGCACTTGACCGCCCAGCCCGGCTGGCCGCCGCCGGACGCATTTCCGGAACGGGGGACTTCGTCGCCGAAGTCCTCGTTCGGGTATTCGGCCAGCGGGCCGTGCGCGAGCCGCTGCTGATCGCGCAGCTTGACCCGGCACAGGTTGAGCACGGCGTGCTGCATGGCCACATTGACCCGCTGCCCGCGCCCGGTGCTCACCCGCTGGAACAGCGCGGCGAGGATGCCCGCCACCACGTGCACCCCCGTGCCCGAATCACCGATCTGGGCACCCGTCGCCAGCGGCGGACCGTCCTCGAACCCCGTCGTGGACATCGACCCGCCCATCGCCTGAGCCACCACCTCGTACGCCTTGAAGTCGGTGTACGGGCCCTCACCGAATCCCTTGATGGAGGCATAGACGATCCGCGGATTGATCTCCCGGATGCACTCCCAGGAGAAACCCATCCGGTCCACCGCACCCGGACCGAAGTTCTCCACCATCACATCCGAGCGCCGGATCAGCTCGGTCAGCAGCTCCTTGCCACGCTCGGTCTTGGTGTTCAGGGTGATGCTCCGCTTGTTGCAGTTGAGCATCGTGAAGTAGAGCGAGTCGACGCCCGGGACATCACGCAACTGCCTGCGCGTGATGTCACCGCCCGGCGCCTCCAGCTTCACCACGTCCGCGCCGAGCCACGCGAGCAGCTGAGTCGCGGAAGGGCCCGACTGAACATGCGTCATGTCCAGCACACGGATGCCCTCAAGAGCCTTGCTCATGGCCGACGCCCCTCACTCGAACAAGATCAGATACATGAACCCGGGGGCGCAGCAGCCCTCACGCCCGACCGAATTCCATACTGTAGATTGCATACCGTAGGGGCCGCCCCTCATGGTTGCGACAGACGCAAGGGATGTCCAGGGGATGCGAGGAACTTTTCTCTTCACGCCGCGTGGAGGCCCCTGGGCCAGTTCCCCACCATGACCTCAAGGCGGCTACGACACGACAAAGCGTGTTGTGGTGCTTGCGTTGGCGGTACTCCAGCGGATCGGTCGGCCGTGACCATGCCCGCGGACCCCCTCGAAGCCACAGGCGCTGCGACCAGCCGCAGGAACGTCCGAAGCGGCCCCCTGGATGACCGGTGGTCATACGTCGAGGCCAGCGACATGACGTTGGAGGGCCTGACCGTGCCCCGGCAGCTGGGCTCATGTCATCACCGCATGGAAGGGCGGTGCGTCACCGGCCTTCCCGGCGGCCCAACGACGCTGCCCAGTCCAGGTCCTCGTCCGCGGCCTGAGCACGGTTGTGCTCTCGCTAAGCTGAGCATGGCCAGCCTTCGGCCGTCAGTCAGGGCTCGGTGCTCGAAACGCAGAGCGCTGGTAGGCAGGCCACCAGCCGCAGGTTGGCCCTCGCTCCAGAACGGCGCGCCAGGGAGACTGCGGAGGTGTTGCCGTACGTTAAGGAGTTGTGATGCAGGTAGCAGTGGTCACTTTCGACGGGTTCAACGAACTCGACAGCTTCATCGCTTCCGCGCTGATCAACCGATGCCGTAAGGAGGGCTTGGAAGCCTTCATCACGACACCGACGCCAGTGGTCACGTCGATGAACGGCGTCGAGGTGACAGGTCAGCGCCCGATGGAGTTCGTGATCGAAGCCGACGTCGTGCTGATCGGTAGCGGCGTGAAAGCGCGAGAAGTGGTCGACGACGACCAGCTGATCTCCAGGCTGCGGCTCGACCCTTCGCGACAGCTGATCGGTGCGCAGTGCTCCGGCGCGCTGGTGCTCGCCCGGCTGGGACTACTGAATGGCATGCCGGCCTGCACAGACAAGAAGACCCGGCCCTTCCTCGAAGCCTGCGACGTCACCGTGCTGGACACACCGTTCCACGCCGAGGGGAACATCGCTACGGCGGGCGGTTGCCTGGCGTCCCAGTACCTTGCCACGTGGGTGATCACCCGCATGCTCGGGGAGGACGCCGCGCGCGACATCCTCGACTACGTGGCTCCGGTCGGCGAAAACCAGGAGACCGTCGAGCGCGCCATGCGCGCCGTCCACACGGGCGAGGTTGCACTGCACTGACGCCCCGCGCTACCAGGGGCTCGCCGCTATACGAAACGAGCTCACAATCGGCCGGGCCGTGGCCGAGATCCGCGGGCTGCCGGCCGTGCGCGGGTTTGCTTCTTCGAAGCCCCCACCATGACGAACAGGATGGCCAGGACGACCTGAAGGACCCACAGGACGATGTTCCGGGCCTTCCCCCCCACCTTAGGCACACTGCACAGAACGAGGCATATTTTGAACTTTCATGTCACATAGGGCAGCGACACATGAAGGTTCAAGTGTGAGCCGACTCGTGAGCGTTCAAGTCAATTCCGGGTCTGTCCAGCCAAGGGTCTGTCAAACGAGCGGCTTCACGAGGGGGCGAGTTCAGTTATCTCGGGGCAGGCGGCGGTGAGTTCCCGCAGGAGCTCGGTGTCCTTGTCCCGCAGTTTGTCGGGGCGGGTGAGGAGAAGCTCTCACACGGACCTCACGGACTGTGCTGACTCCCCCGGACTATGAGGCCCTGACCTGGCATCAAGCTCCCGTCCTGGATCGGCCGGACGCCCCTGGACAGTCGCTATGACCTGTGCCATGTGGTGCCGAGCGAGGGGGCGAGGATCAGGACGGGCGCGTCCTCGGGGCCGTCGAACCGGTACTGAAGCGTCTTCGTCTCACTCACTCGCTCCAGGTTAGTGAGCACCCTGCAGGCCGGTGTCAGGGGGTCGCGGTGGAGACGAGGTACACCCGGGGCCCGAACAGGTCGCTGAAGTCGACGGTGATGTCCTGGCTGGGCCGCGGGTCCTTCTGCGTGTGGGTCGTGCCCCACCACCGATGCCCGGGGAGGAACTTCCAGCCGACGACGGCGGAGTCCCGCTCGCCGATCGTCACCCCCTCCTTGAGCGCGGCACGGCTGGAGCCCACGCCCTTCAGGAAGCTGTCCAGGCCGGAGTCGGTCGTCTTGAACTGGACGTAAAGCCTGCTGGTCTTCCAGTTGTTCGTCTCGTAGAAGGCGACGCCCCTGGCGGTGTGCGGGATCGGCACCTCGTAGACGCTGCGCTGGACCTTGGACGGCCAGCCGGGGGTCAGACCGGTGGCGGACGCCTTCCTGGCCTTGTTGCGGCCGCTGTCGCGGCTCTGGTCGGCGGAGATCAGCAGATAGCCGGCCGGGACACCGATCAGCAGCACGATGATGACCGCGGTCAGCCAGCGGCGCCCGATCATGTGCCGCCGGTCCTCCGGCGGCTTGCCGCCGTTCTCGTCCGCCGGCGACGACTGCCTGGGTACCGTCATTACTGCAATCCCTGGGTGGTGCGGGTCGTTCGGTTGGCCTGCGCGTAGCGCTCGTAACGCTCTACGCGGCGGCGATTGGCCCGCCGGAAGCGACGGGCCACCAGCCGGGCCAGGTCGGCCGCGCCGACCATACCCGCATCCGGGCCGAGCTGTGCCTTGGCAATGCGTGCCTCGGGACGGTAGCCACGGCCGGTGAGGTGTCGGCGGAAGGCGTCGCGGGCGGGCCCGATCAGCAGGTCGTCGGCGGCGCTGACGCCTCCGCCGATCACGAAGCAGGACGGGTCGAGGGCGGCGGCGAGGTTGGCGATGCCCACGCCGAGCCACTGGCCGATGTCCTGCAGCAGCTCGACGCACATGGCGTCGCCCTCGCGGGCCAGTTCGGTGATCAGCGGCCCGGTGATCTCCTGGATGTTTCCGCCGACCCGCTCGATGATGTTGTACGCGACCGGGGAATCGGCGGCGGCGAGCTCGCGGGCCTCCCGCACGAGGGCGTTTCCGGAGCTGTACTGCTCCCAGCAGCCGCGGTTGCCGCAGGGGCAGCGGTGGCCTCCGGGCACGACCTGCATGTGGCCGAATTCGCCGGCCACCCCGTACTTCCCCCGCTTGACCTGGCCGTCCTCGAGGATCGCGCCGCCGATGCCGGTACCCAGCGTGATCATGACCAGGTGGTCCTCGCCGCGACCGGCACCGAAGCGCCATTCCGCCCAGGCAGCGGTGTTTGCGTCGTTGTCGACCATGACCGGGACGGCGAGCCTCGCCGAGAGCGCGTCCCTGAGCGGCTCGTCCCGCCAGGCGAGGTGCGGGGCGAACAGGACCCGGGACCGGTCGGCGTCCACCCAGCCGGCCGCGCCGATGCCGACGGCGTGCACGTCGTGACGGTCGGAGAGGTCCAGGACCAGCTCGACGATGGTGTCCTCGACGACCTTGGGGCTCTTGGACTTGTCCGGCGTCTCGGTGCGGATCTTCTCAAGGATGACCCCGTCGGCGTCGACGACCCCGGCCATCACCTTCGTACCGCCGATGTCGATGCCCACGGTCGGGACACGGGGAGCGGTGAGCAGCGAGCGCCGCTCACGCGTCCCGACGGTCCGCAGGACGGTGGCCCGCGCGGCCTCGCGGTGCGCGAGTGCGAAATCCCGGTACGTACTCATGTTGCGTGCGGCCCTTCTGCGCGGATGCCCCGGCGGGAGCGGTGGCGGGGTGCTGTCCGGCCTGCTCGCACGAGTCGTGTCGTCCCTGGGGTCTCGGGGGCCGTTTCCGGCGGCGGGCGTCGCCCGCCGTGGCCGATTCTGCCATCTGCGGTGGGCGGGCGTCCGTCCTCCCGCTGCGCCGCGGCCGGCGTCGCCGGTGTCCGGCCGGCGGCCGGATCAGCGGGCGCCACGAGCCCGGCCGAGCGACCGGGGGCCTCTAGGCGGTCCGCTTCGGGTCCGGTCCGCCCCCGGTCGGGTGGCCGCCCAGGTGCGTCGGGACCGGGGCACGCTCCAGTTCGTGGCTGAGCTCCTCGAGCTCGGAGCCACCCGCCATCTGCCGGGTCAGCTCGTCCAGCGTGATGCCGTCCTTCCTGTGGCTGCCGGACATCGCGCCGCGCTTGAGCAGCACGAAGCGGTCCCCGACCAGATAAGCGTGGTGGGGGTTGTGCGTGATCAGCACCACTCCCAGCCCGGCGTCCCGGGCGGCGGCGACGTACTTCAGCACGACACCCGACTGCTTGACGCCGAGCGCAGCCGTCGGCTCGTCCAGCACCAGGACCTTGGCGCCGAAGTACACCGCGCGGGCGATCGCGACGCACTGGCGCTCGCCGCCGGACAGCGTGCCGATCGGCTGGTCGACGTCGCGCAGGTCGATGCCCATGCGCAGCAGTTCGGTACGGGTGGTCTCGCGCATCAGGCCGACGTCGAGGCGGCGCAGGGGGCCGGCCCCCCGGGTCGGCTCCGAGCCGAGGAAGAAGTTGCGCCAGACCGGCATGAGCGGGACGACCGCGAGGTCCTGGTAGACCGTCGCGATACCGCGGTCCAGTGCCTCGCGCGGCGAGGACAGGGTGGTTTCCGACCCGTCGATGAGGAACGAGCCGGCGTCGTGCTGGTGCAGCCCCGCGATGATCTTGATGAGCGTCGACTTGCCGGCGCCGTTGTCACCCAGCACACAGGTGATCTCGCCCGGGTGGACCTCGAGGGAGACGCCCTCCAAAGCCTTGATGTTGCCGTAGAACTTGCTGACGCCGTCGAGCTCGACGAGCGCGGTGCCGGTCATGTGGTCGCCTCCGCACGCTTGCGGACCCATGCGTTGAGCAGGGTGGCCAGAAGGAGCATCGCTCCGAGGAAGAACTTGAACCAGTCCGGGTTCCACTCGGCGTAGACGATGCCGTTGCTCGTCATGCCGAAGATGAACGCGCCCACGGCGGAGCCGATCGCCGACCCGTAGCCGCCGGTCATCAGGCATCCGCCGATCACGGCCGCGATGATGTAGAGGAACTCGTTGCCGACTCCTTCTCCCGACTGGACCACGTCGAAGGAGAAGAGGATGTGCTGGCCGGAGATCCAGGCGCACAGGGCCACGCCCATGTACAGCCCGATCTTGGTCTTGTCGACCGGCACGCCGACGGCGCGGGCCGCGTCCGCGCCGCCGCCGGAAGCGAAGATCCAGTTGCCGGCCCGGGTGCGCAGCAGGATCCAGGTGGCCAGGACGACCAGGCCGATCCACCACAGGACGGTCACCTTGAGCGTGACGTCGCCGATCGTCAGCCGGGAGGCGAAAAGGGCCTTCGCGGACTCGAAGCCCTCCATGTCACCGATGGACTTCGTGGACACGGTGCCGCTGATCAGCTTGGTGAAGCCGAGGTTGAGGCCGGTGAGCATCAGGAACGTACCGAGCGTGATGATGAAGCTCGGCAGTCTGGTACGGGTCAGCATGAAGCCGTTGAAGAAGCCGATGGCCAGGGTGACCACGAGCGAGACGAGCACCCCGACCCAGACGTTCGCCGTCATCTGGTAGCTGAACATCGAGGAGATCAGCGCCGAGCTGGTCACCATCACGCCGGCCGAGAGGTCGAACTCGCCGCCGATCATCAGCAGGGCGACGGGGACCGCCATGATGCCGATCGTCGATGCCGAGTACAGGACCGTCGACAGGCTGTTCGCCTGAAGGAACGTGTCCGCCACGACCGAGAAGAAGACGAAGACGGCGGCCGCGCCGACGACCGCGCCGAGTTCGGGCCGGCCGAGGAGCCTGCGCAGCAGGGAGGTCCGCACGAGGCGTTCATCGGTTCTGTCGGCCGGTGCCGGAGCGGGCGCTGGTGCGGTTGCTGTCATCGGGTCCCCCGAATCGTGTATTCCGCCAGCCCGGCGGCGTCCTTCCCGGTGATGATCTGGGGCCCGGTGAGGACCGGCCGGCCGCCGCCGAGCACATCGGCGTTGTACTTGTAGAGCCAGAGCAGGTCGACCGCCTCGTAGCCCTGGAGGTACGGCTGCTGGTCGACGGCGAATCCGAGCGTGCCGGACTGGAGGTCCTCGGCGACCTGCTCGTTGAGATCGAAGGTGTCGACCTCGGCCTTGCTGCCGGCCTGCTCCCTGGCGCGGACGGCGGTGGGCGCGAAGGGCGCGCCGAGGGTGACCACCGCGTCGATGGAGCGGTCCGTCTGGAGCTTGGCCTCCAGGGCCGCCTGTACGGAAGGCATGTTGGTGCCCTCGACGTAGAGGTTCTGCAGCTCGCCGTCGAAGGTCTTCTTCGCGCCCGCGCACCGCTGCTCGTGGCCGACGTTGCCCTGCTCGTGCAGGACGCAGACCGCCTTCTTCCTGCCGCGCCTGTTCAGTTCCGTACCGACGGCCTCGCCGGCGATGGTCTCGTCCTGCCCGATGTGGGTGAGCGCGCCGAATTGCTTCGACTGCCCGGATCCGGAGTTCACGGTGATCACCGGAATACCGGCCCGGACCGCCTTGGTCACGACGTCCTCCATGGCGTCGGGCTTGGCCAGACTGACGATCAGGCCGTCGACGTCCTGGTCGATCGCGGTCTGCACGAACTGGGCCTGCTGCTGGGCCTGGTCGTCGTGCGAGTAGAGGAACTTGATGTTGTCCTTGTCCGCGGCCTGCCGGGCGCCCTTCTGGACGATGTCCCAGAAGGTGTCGCCGTCGCCCGAGTGCGTGACCATCGCAAAGGTCCAGCGCGGGGTATCCACCGCGCGGCCCTGAGCGGCCTCCGCCGCCCGCTCCTCGGCGCGCTTGCCTCCCGTACTGCTGCATCCCGCCAGGGAAGCTCCGAGCACTGCTGCCAGCACGGCGCCGATGGCGCGCACCCCTGTCCGAACCGTTGCCACGAAGCCGCGCCCTTCTTGCTGTGCCACTCGTTGCGGCCGGGAAGTGATCTCGGTCGTCCCGGCCGCCCAAGTATCTGTCACAGCTGATTGCGGAGCGTTCATCGGGTGCCGTTGGCGGTGTATTTCTCCAGCGCGGGAACGTCCTTCTCGGTGATGATCGCGGGGCCGGTGAGCACCGGCTTGCCGCCGCCGAGGACGTTCGCGTTGGTCTTGTGGAGCCACAGTCCGTCCACCGCGAGGTAGCCCTGGAGGTAGGGCTGCTGGTCGACGGCGAAGCCGATCTGCTTCGCCTTCAGCTGCTTGACCACTTCCTCGTTGAGGTCGAAGGTGTTGATCTCCGCCTTGCTCCCGGCGCCTTCCTTGGCCTTGACCGAGGCGGCGGCGAAGGGGGCGCCGAGTGTGACGACCACGTCGATGTCCTTGCCCGACTGCAGCTTCGCCTCGATGGAGGACTGCGACGAGGGCATGTTGGTGCCCTCGACGTTGAGGTTCTCGACAGAACCGCGGAAGGTCTTCTTCACTCCCGCGCAGCGCTCCTCGAGCGAGACGTTGCCCTGCTCGTGGATGACGCAGACGGCCTTCTTCAGTCCGCGCTTGTTGAGTTCCTCGCCGACGGCCTCGCCGGCGATCATCTCCTCCTGGCCGATGTGGCTGAGTGCCCCGAGGGCCTTGGAGAACTGGGCTCCCGAGTTGATGGTGATCACGGGTATGCCGGCCGCGACCGCCTTCTTGACGGCGTCCCGCATCGCCTCCGGCTTGGCGAGGGTGACGATGATCCCGTCCACGTCGGCGTCGATGTACTGCTGCACCCGCTGCGCCTGTTCCTTGGCGTCCTTGTTGGCGGCGTAGAGGAATTCGACGTTGTCCTTGGCGGCCGCCTTCTTGGCGCCGCTCTGCACGATGTCCCAGAAGGTGTCGCCCTCGCCGGAGTGGGTGACCATCGCGATCTTGATCCGTGGGGTCCCGGGACCTTCGCCACCACCTCCGCTCTGCTCGGGCTTGTCCTCGGACTCCTTGCCGCCGGAGCCGCTGCAACCGGCCGCGGCCAGTGCGATCACTGCCGCGAGGACAGCTGCAGTACGGGCCCCGCGGGCCGTGCGCCTGCGCGCCATGGTGGTTCCGCCTTTCCTGCCGAGCCGCACCGGTGCGGCTGGAGGAGTTGTAACGGCGAGTGAAGCGCCCCGTCAAGACTTTGTCCGAACATTCTGACGCGGACTTGTCCGGCTGGAGGCTTCAGGGACGCACCAGCAGTTGGAACTCGAAGGCGTAACGGGACGCCCGGTAGATGTGCGACCCGAACTCGACGGCGCGGCCGGTGTCGTCATAAGTGGTGCGCTGCATGGTCAGCAGCGGCGCACCCTCCGGCTCGCCGAGCTGCTCACCCTCCGACGCGGTGGCCGCGCGGGCCCCGACCGACTGGCGGGCGCTGTGCAGGGTGATCCCGGCGGCGCGCATCATCCGGTACAGGCCGGTGGCTTCGAGCCGCTCGGTGTCCAGGGGCAGCAGACCGGCGGGCAGGTGGTTGCGCAGAGACGCCATCGGCTCGCTGTGGGTCAGGCGCAGCCGCTCGACGAGGTGCACCTCGCTGCCCTCCGCCACGCCGAGTGCGGCCGCGACCTCGGCGGTCGCCGCCTCGACGGTGTTGCGCAGGACCCGGGTGGCCGGGCGCTGACCGGCCGCCTCCAGGTCGTCGTACAGGCTGCTCAGCTCCAGCGGCCGCTTGACCTGGCTGTGCACCACCTGGGTCCCGACGCCGCGGCGGCGCACCAGCAGGCCCTTGTCGACCAGCGACTGGATGGCCTGCCGGACGGTTGGCCGGGACAGGCCGAGCCGGCCCGCCAGCTCGATCTCGTTGCCGAGAAGACTGCCGGGGGCGAGCCGGCCCTTTTCGATGGCCGCCTCGAGCTGCTGGGACAGCTGGAAATAGAGCGGGACCGGGCTCGTACGGTCCACGCTCAGCTGAAGGGACACAGTGGAGTCCGTCAGTTGTTTGGACACGGGGTGAGCGTAGTCGCACGTAAGGACCACAGGAAGTCTGGAGGTTCGGTTGTCAGGACAAACGCATTGACAGGCGGACCAGCACGGTTCACCTTGTCTCCATGCGCATCGGACTGATCGGGACGGGCCGCATCGGCTCCTTCCACGCCGGAGTTCTCAGCCGTCACAGAGAGGCGGGGGCCCTGCTCGTCGCGGACGCCGATGCGGCACGGGCGGTCGCGGTCGCCGACCGGCTCGGCGCGACCGCCGCGCCCTCGGTCGACGAGATCTTCTCCTGGGGGGTGGACGCCGTGGTGATCACCTCCGCCACCTCCGCCCACGGCGAGCTGATCGGCCGTGCCGCGCGGGCCGGTCTGCCGACGTTCTGCGAGAAGCCGATCGCGCTCGACCTGGCCGGCACCCTGACCGCGCTGCGCGAGGTGGAGGCGGCGGACGGCATCCTGCAGCTGGGCTTCATGCGCCGCTTCGACGCCGGGTACCGGGCTGCGCGCGAACTCGTACGCTCCGGGCGGCTCGGCCGGCTGCACACCGTACGGGCCATGACGTCCGACCCGGCGCCGCCGCCGGCCGACTACCTGCCGCTGTCCGGCGGGCTCTACCGGGACTGCCTGGTCCACGATTTCGACATCCTGCGGTGGGTGACCGGCCGGGAGGTGACCGAGGTGTACGCGACCGGCTCGGACAGCGGGCCGGCGATGTTCCGGGAGGCGGGCGACGTCGACACGGCCGCGGCCGTCCTCACCCTGGACGACGGGACGCTGGCCACCGCGACGGCCACCCGGTGCAACGGCGCGGGCTACGACGTACGGATGGAGCTGGCCGGCGAGCTCGACCAGGTGTCGGTGGGCCTGGACGACCGTACGCCGATCACCTCGACCGAACCGCAGGGGCCGCCCGCCGCGACAAAGCCGTGGCCCGGCTTTCTGGAGCGCTTCGCCCCCGCGTACGAAGCGGAACTGGACGCGTTCGTACGGCTCGTACGGGGCGAGGGCCCGAACCCCTGCGACGGCCGCGAGGCGCTGCACGCGCTGCGGATCGCGGAGGCGTGCGAGCTGTCCCGGCGCGATCACCGCCCGGTACGGCTTGCGGAGATCCCGGACGCTTAGACCGGGCGCTTGGACCGGGCGCATGGAGGGGTGTCTCCCGGGGCCGGTCTCCCGGGCCGGTCTCCCGGGCCTGGCTTCCGGGCCTGGCTTCCGGGCCTGCCCGGCGTCGCTCTACTTCTGCGCGCTCAGGACCGTGCCCTGCGCCACCGCGCACAGGCTCTCCGTGCCCGTCTCGTCCGCGACGTACAGATCGCTGCGGCAGACGGCCTGCCGGCGCCCGCCGTGCACGACCGACGCGCGGGCGACGAGGGTGCGGCCCGCCGCCGGGCGTACGTGATGGATGGAGAACCCGCCGGTGAGGACGGCCGGGCCGAGGACCGTTCCAGCGGCGAAGGTGATCGCGTTGTCGGCGGCGTGACATGCGCCATGAGCTGCCGGGTGACGGCCGGGGAGAGCACCGGGTCGCCCGCCGCCACCCGGCGTACCGCGTCGACGATCCGTGCGGACGGGGTGCCCTTCAGTACGCACCCGGCCGCCCCGGCCCGAAGGGCACGCAGCACCTGTTCGTCCGCATGGAACGTGGTGAGGACGACAACCTCGGGCGCGTGCTCGCGGCCGCGCAGGGCCTCGGTCGCGGTGAGGCCGTCCATGCCGGGCATGCGGATGATCCTAGGACCGGTCCGCGAGTGCGTTGAGGCGCTCGAGCTCGGCGGCGTGCTCGCTCATCCGGTTGCTGACGCTGCCGCCGGTGTAGAGGACGGCACCGACGACCGAGACCGGCACGGACAGCCCGAGGACGGCGAGGAGTTCGGGCCAGTCGCGCTCGGCCGCGCAGCTGCTGCCGTTCGCCGCGCCCTCGTTGGCCGTCCCGTACTCCGTGAAGAACCGTGATTCGCAGTCCCTTGAGGAACGCTCTCGTTCCACCTCGTAGGGCGTGAGCAGCAGCATCCCGCACCACAGCCACAGCAGCGCGGCGGCGCTGAGGAGCCCGAAACCCCAGGCCTGCGCACGCTTGGCGCGCCTGCGGAACTCGATGTCGTACGTGAGCGAACGCACGGGACTCCCCCTGTTGTCGAAGACCCGAAGTTAGCAAGCCGCCCGGTCCGCGGCGCGGCGGCCCCAGATTGTCCCGGCCAGCACCAGTACGGCCCCCAGCAGCCCCAGGAAGCCCAGGCGTTCGCCGCCGAGCGCGATGCCCACGGCCGCCGCCCACAGGGGTTCGGTGCCGAGCAGCAGGCTGACGCGGGAGGGCGAGGTGCGGCGCACCGCCCACATCTGCACGAAGAACGCGAGGAGCGTGCAGAAGACGGAGAGGAAGAGCAGACCGGCCCACTCCCGGGCACCGAAGCCGACCGCCACCGACCAGGGCGTCTCGCCACTGCCGGGGGCCGCGGCGAGGACGGCGAACACCGCGACGGCCGCACCGAGCTGGATGGTCGTCAGGGACAGCGAGTCCGCCTCGTCGGCGGTCCGCACGGCCTTGATACGGGCCATGAACAGCACGTGCGCGGTACGGGCGAGGGCGGCCAGCAGCATCAGCAGGTCCCCGGTGGAGGGGGTGCTGAAGCCGCCGCCCTGGGTCAGCAGCACGACGCCGCCGACGGAGAGGCCGGCGGCCGCCAGGAAAGCGCGCGGTGGGCGTACGCGGGTCACCGCGGCCTCCGCGAGCGGCGTGAAGATCATCGTGAGGCTGATGATGAGTCCCGCGTTGGTGGCCGAGGTGTGGACGACTCCGTACGTCTCCAGCAGGAAGATCCCGCTCAGTACGAGTCCCAGCAGGCCGGCGCCACGCCACTGGGCAGCGGTCAGCGCGCGGAGCCTCCGCCACCCGGCCACGGCCAGCACCGGCAGTACGATGCCGAAGCGCAGCACGAGAACCGCGACAACAGTGTGGCTGGTGGTGATTCCCTTTGCCGCCAGATAACTGGCCCCCCACACCACGGCCACCACCAGCACGGGCAGGTCGGTCGGCCAGGTCCGGCGCGGGACAGCGTCGGTTGCGGGGGCGGCAAGGGAGGTCACGGGGGCGGGCTCCACGGGTGGGGCGGTGTGGAGACAACGGCGGCTCGCACGCGGAACGATCAACGTAGCCGGGGGCGGCCGGGCGCGGAAGCGGTATTCCGCGGGGTGGACGGGAAGGGGCCGGACCCCCGGGGCGGATGGATCGGGGCAAGGTGCGATACGTAGGGTTAATCGCCAGGGAGAGGTACCGGCCTCCGGGTCGGCGTGATTTGGGGGGAAAGATGTCCACCGAGGCTGGACACATAGCAGGCGGGCGGCGGAAGGCGGGGGCGGCCAGTGGGTAAGCACGGACGCGGGCAGGGGAAGCCCGCCGACCGCCCGGACATACATAACGAATCGGATGCTTCCGGCATACCGGGTGTACGGACTTCCCGTACCGCGCGGCAGAAGAGGGGCACCGGCCGAGCCCGCGGGACCGGTGGCACCCGCGGGATCGGCGGCACGCGTGGGAACGGCGGCACGCGTGGGAACGGCGTTACGCGCGAGCACGGCGACGCCCGGGGGAACGGCGATTCCCATGACACCGGCGGTGCCCCCACGACCGGCGGCACCGGCCGGCTCCGGGGGCTGCGCGGAATCGGGGACCTGCGCAGCGTCCGTATCAGCGACCTCCGCGAACTCCGGCCGCTCGCCGCGCTGGCAGCCGCCTGGGGGCGGGTGGACTACCCGCGCTCGGGCCGGCAGGGACTGCGCCGCTGGGTGCCGTCCTTGCGGCAGGTCCTCAGCTCCTTCCTGATCGCTATCGGCAGCATGGCGACCGTTGTGGGCGTCGCCTACGCGGGGACCGACATCCCCGATGACCTGAACTCGTTCGCCACTCAGCAGGACAACGTCTACTACTGGGCCGACGGGTCCAAGATGGCCAGGACCGGCTGGGTCAGCCGCCAGGAAATGCCGCTCGACCAGGTGCCGGAGGACGTCCAGTGGGCCGTGCTCGCGGCCGAGAACGCGAGCTTCTACTCCGACCCCGGCGTCTCTCCCTCGGGAATCGCGCGCGCGCTGGGCAGGATGGCGGGGGGCGGCAGCACACAGGGCGGTTCGACCATCACGCAGCAGTACATCAAGAACGCCTATCTCAACCAGGACCAGACGTTCTCCCGGAAGTTCACCGAGGTCCTGCTCGCGGTGAAGCTCGACAGCCGGCTGAGCAAGGAGGAGATCCTCGAGGGGTACCTCAACACCAGCTGGTTCGGGCGGGGCACGTACGGAATGCAGCGCGCGTCGCAGGCGTACTACGGCAAGGAGGTCTCGCAGCTGAACGCCAGCGAGGGCGCCTTCCTCGCCTCCCTCCTCAAGGGCGCCGGCCTCTACGATCCGTCCCTGAGCGCGGAGAACCGTGTCCGGGCCGTCGAGCGATGGTCCTGGACCCTGGACCGCATGGTCCAGATCGGCAAGCTCTCCGCCGCCGAGCGCGCCACGTTCACGAAGTTCCCCGAACCCAAGAAGGTCACGCGGCCCACCAACCTGAGCGGCCAGCAGGGTTACCTCGTCGAACTGGCCAAGGACTACATCGCGAAGAACGGCAACATTTCCGACGCCGACTTCGACCTGGGCGGCTACCAGATCCACACCACGTTCGAGAAGTCGAAGGTCGAGTCGCTCTCCAAGGCCGTCGAGAAGGTGCGCGCCGGGTTCGACCCTAAGAAGCGCGCCACCGACCAGTACGTGAAGACCGGTGCCGCCTCCGTCGCACCCGACGGCCGGATCCTCGCTGTCTACGGCGGGCCGGACTACCTCAAGCAGGGGTTCAACGAGGCGAACGCGGTGACCGTGCCGGCCGGGTCCGCGTTCACCCCCTTCGTCTATGCCGCGGCTCTGGGCGACGGCATACAGAAGGAGCGGGGTGCGCCCCGCGTTCCGGTGTCCCCCGACTCGCTCTACAACGGCAACCACGATGTGGCGGTGCGCACGCCCGAAGGCCCGTACTGGGACCGCGCCGGCAAGGTCGTCAAGGGCAGCAACGACGGAGAGAAGTCCTGGGGCAGCGCCATCAGCCTGCACCGGGCTCTGGCCAACTCGGTGAACACGCCCTTCCTCCAGCTCGGCATGGACGTCGGACTGGACCGGGTGCGGCGTACGGCGAAGGCCAGCGGCCTGCTGCCGTCCAGCTTCGGGCCTTCGGTGCCGGGCTTCTCGGTCGGCAACTCCAAGCCCAGCGCCATCCGGATGGCCACGGCGTACGGCACCTTCGCCGCCGGAGGCATGCACACCGAGCCGTACTCGGTGGTCAAGGTCACCCGCAACGGCAAGCCGTTCGATCTGCCACGCCCGCGCCCCGTGCGCGCGCTGCGCGAGGATGTCGCCGAACAGGTCACCGACGCGCTCCAGGAGTCGGTCCAGGAGGGCAGCGGAAAGGCCGCTCGGTCGGTGGGGTCCGAGGCCGCCGGCAAGACGGGCACCACCCCGGACAACACGGCGGCCTGGTTCGTCGGATACACCGCGAAGGAGTCCACGGCCGTCGTGCTGTACCGGACGGATCTCAGAAAGCTGGAACTGCTGTCCCTCGACGGCCTGGGGGGTCCAGAGGCACCGGATCCCGCATCGTTGCCCGTACAGATCTGGAAAGAGCACATGCAGTCGGCGAGCCCGGGGCGCCGGTAGGGCCCCGGCCGACCGCGCTAGTCGACGACCGTCTTCCAGTCCGGGGACTGGGCCGGGTCGAGGCCGCGCAGGTTGGCCAGGACCTGCGGATCCTGCGCGTCCAGCCAGTCGGCCAGTTCCTGGAAGGAGACGCATTTGACGTCCGACCGGGGGCAGACGTCGCGGATGACTTCCTCGACGGCGTCCATGTAGATGCCGCCGTTCCAGTCCTCGAAGTGGTTGCCGACGAACAGCGGTGCGCGGCTTCCGTTGTAGACCCGTTCGAAGCCGTTCATGTACGCGTCCCGGGTCTCCTCCTCCCAGGCGCCGTACATCGCCGGGTTGCCCTCGGTACTGCCCTTGGACTGGTTGTAGAGGAAGTTGAAGTCCATCGCGAGGACCTGGAGTTCCTTGCCCGGGTAGGGCAGGAGCTGGAGCGGGAAGTTCCAGATGCCGTCGATTTTGGACGGCCAGATCTGGAAGTCACCGGAGGAGCTGGCGTCGTACCGCCAGCCGAACTCCTTGCTCGCGGGAATGAGGGTCTTCTGTCCCTCCAGGCAGGGGGCGCGGCCACCGACGGTCTCCCGGTCCGGGTCGAATGGCAGCGGCGGGAGATCGGTCATACCCGTATTCGTCTTCCAGTTCTTGACGAAGGAGTACGTCTGCTCGATCTCGCTCTTCCATTCGGCAGTGCTCCACTCTCCGCCCCCCTTGGGCCCGCAGAAGTGGCCGTTGAAGTGCGAGCCGATCTCGTTGCCCTCCTTCCAGGCACCGCTGAGCTGTTCCAGGGTGGTCCTGATGTGCTCGTCGGTGGGATAGGAGATGGCCGAGGCGCCGACCTCGTGCTGAGGCGGGTCGTAAAGGCCCGACTTCGACTTGGGCAGCAGGTATATGCCGGTGAGGAAGAACGTCATCCGTGCCTTGCTCTCCTTCGCCACCTGCCGGAAGCGGGAGAAGGTCCGGTCGTCGCCCTCCAGCGCGCCGTCCCAGGAGAAGACGACGAACTGCGGCGGCTTCTGCCCCGGTTTGAGCCGCTCGGGCTTGAGCTGGTTGGGCTGCGGTCCGGTATACGAAGTAGAACCGTCACCCAGGACCTTGACCTTGCCGTCCCAGGGCTCCTCCTTGCCCTTGCCGGACTTGCCCTTCGCCGCGCCGTGCAGCTGCTCTTCCGCTGCCTCGCCCTTGCCGGCCGGGGTACCCGCCTCGGCGTCCTCGTCACCGCCCGGCAGCCGCATGAGCAGGACCCCGGCCACGATGAGCACCACCGCGGCGACGCCCATGCGTATGCGGGCGCGTTTACGAGCGCGCGCACGCGCTCGTGCGCGATCACTCCGTGCCATGGAACTCGCTCCCCCCAAGATGACCAACGCGTGTCCCCACAACACGCCTGCCCGAGAATACGTGGTTCGTCAGAACCGGAATCGAGGCGGTCAATTGTCACAGCGCCCGGCCGTACTCCGCTCCCCCGCGGCCGGGCGTCCTCGCCGTCCGATTCCCGCCGGTACCCGCTGCGCCGAGCCGGTTTCCTTGAGCCGTAACCACACATCTCCACGGACGGAAATGAGGCTCCTGATGGCTGCACTCACGGGGAGAACAGCACTGGTGACCGGCGGCAGCCGCGGCATAGGCGCCGCGACGGCGCTGCGGCTCGCCCAGGACGGGGCGGACGTCGCGGTGACCTACGTCAACGGCGAGGACGCCGCCCGGGACGTCGTACGGAAGATCGAGGCGACGGGGCGGCGCGGGATCGCGATCCGCGCCGACTCCGCGGACGCGGACGCGGCGGCCGGCGCCGTGGAGCGCGCCCTGGAGGGACTGGGGCGACTCGACATCCTCGTCAACAACGTGGGTATCGGCGTGCTCGGCCCGCTCGACGGGCTCGAGCGGGCCGAGGTCGACCGTGTGCTGGCGGTCAACGTACGGGGAGTGTTCCTCGCCTCGCAGGCGGCGGCCGCACGGTTGGGGCGCGACGGCCGGATCATCACCATCGGCACCTGCATGACACAGCGGGTGCCGGGGCCCGGCGGGACGCTGTACGCGATGAGCAAGTCCGCGCTGATCGGCCTGACGAAGGCGCTGGCGCGAGAGCTGGGCGAGCGGGGTATCACGGCGAACATCGTGCACCCCGGTCCGGTCGACACGGACATGAATCCGGCGGACGGCCCCTTCGCACAGGCGCAGACAGCCCTGACCGCCCTGGGCCGCTTCGGGGGCGCGGACGAAGTGGCCGCACTGGTCGCCTTCCTGGCGGGGAACGAGGCGGCGTACATCACGGGCGCCGAGTTCGCGGTGGACGGCGGCCACGCGGCTTAGGCCCTGCCCCTGGAGGTCCTGCCCTGGATGCCCTGCCACGGACACATGCCCCACCATGGACATGCGGGGGGCGTCAGCCGCCCAGTTCCTGGTGACGGGCCGCCAGACGGGCGGCGCCCTCCTCCGTCAGGGAGCCGAACAGCCGGAGGCGCGAGATACCACCGTCGGGGAAGATGTCGATGCGGACGTGGGTCGCCGCTCGGCCGGCGGTACCGGAGCCGAGTACGAAGCGGTGGTTGGTGTCGGGCTGCAGCCTGGTGCGCGGAAGGATTTCCACCCACTCGGACGACTCGCCGTCGCGGACGGAAAGCGCCGCCCAGCCCGCCGAGTTCCCCTTGAGGTACGCCGTGTCGATCTCGACCGCGCGGATCTGCGACTGTTCCACCAGCTGGTAGCGGATCCAGTCGTTGCCCTTGTCACGACGGCGGCGGGTCTCCCAGCCGTCGTCCATCTTGCGGGACCGGCCCGGCTGGATGGTGTTGGTGGCCGGTGAGTAGAAGCGGTCGGACGCGTCCTCGACCTGGCCGCCGTTCTCCAGCGCCACGAGATCGAACGTGCCGAGGGTCGCCAGCCACGCCGGGTCCGGTGCGACCTCGCCGTGGACCCGCAGGCGCGCGATGCCGCCGTCGGGATGCTGGTTGACCCGGAGGTGCGTGAAGCGCTGCTCGGCGTCGACGGCGAAGCCGTTGGCCGCATGGCCGCCGATGGCCGTACGCGGGACGAGCGTCGTCCACTTCACGTCGCCGGAGAGCAGCTCCTCGGGGGACGGGGAGCCCGCCACCGAGGTGCCCTCGACCGAAACGGCCTGCGGGTAGTTGCCGCGGAAGTGGGCGGTGTCGATGACGATGCCGCGGATCACGCCGGGCGCGCCCAGCCGTACGAGCGCCCAGTCGTGGTCGTCCTCGGTGGGGTGCGGCTGCTCCGCGCCGATGCCCCGGCGGCGGCGGGTCTCCCAGCCGTCCATGATCTTGCCCTTGTGGCCGAAGTGCTCGGGGTCGAACTCGGCCGGCTCGGGCTTGAGCATGTTCTCGCGCTCGGCGAAGAACTCGTCGTTGGCAGCGATGACACCCGCGCCGAGCCTCCGGTCGGCGAGATCGGCGAGGTGGGTGAAGGGGAAGTCGGCAGTGCGGTAGTCGGCGTACGGGTCGCCGCCTCCGAAGGGATTCGCGTCGCCGGTGAAGCTCTGGATCGCCGTCATGCGGTCAGTTCTGCCTTTCGAGGAGGAGGCCGGTGGGCTCGGTGAGGGTGCCGCGGTCGGCGATGCGTACGCCGCGCAGCCAGGTGGATTTGACGACGCCGTGCAGGGTCTTGCCCGCGTACGCCGTGACCTGGTTGCGGTGGAACAGCTCCGCGGGGTCCACGGTGAAGGTCTCGTCGGGCGCGAGGACTGCGAAGTCGGCGTCGCGGCCGGCTTCGATGGCGCCCTTTTGCGCCAGCCCGGCCAGTTCGGCGGGGGCCGCCGACATCCAGCGGGCGACGTCCTCGAGCGAGCGGCCGCGCTTACGGGCCTCGGTCCAGATCGCCGGGAGGCCCAGCTGGAGGGAGGAGATACCGCCCCAGGCGGCGGCGAAGTCACCGGTGTCGAAGCGCTTGAGCTCCGGCGTGCAGGGCGAGTGGTCGGAGACGATGCAGTCGATCGTGCCGTCGATGAGCCCCTGCCACAGCGCGTCCTGGTTCTCCGCCTCGCGGATCGGCGGGCAGCACTTGAACTCGGTGGCGCCGTCCGGGACTTCCTCGGCGGTCAGGGTGAGGAAGTGCGGGCAGGACTCGACGGAGATCCGCACCCCGTCGCGCTTGGCGGCGGCGATCAGCGGCAGCGCGTCGCTGGAGGACAGATGCAGCACGTGGACGCGGGCGCCGAGCCGCTTGGCGTGCGCGATGAGGCCCTCGATCGCGGTGTTCTCGGCGTCGCGGGGCCGGGAGGCGAGGAAGTCCGCGTACCTGGGACCGTCCTGCTGCGGGGCGGACTCGAGGTGGTGCGGGTCCTCGGCGTGCACGATCAGGAGGCCGCCGAAGCCGGCTGTCTCGGCCATGGACCGGGCGAGCTCCTCCTGGCCGAGCTCGGGGAACTCCTCCACGCCGGACGGTGACAGGAAGCACTTGAACCCGAAGACTCCGGCGTCGTGCAGCGGCCGCAGGTCCTTGACGTTGGACGGAACGGCACCGCCCCAGAAGCCCACGTCGATGTGCGCCTTGGAGCGCGCGACCTCCCGCTTGGTGGCGAGGTGGCCGGTCGTGGTGGTCGGCGGCAGGGAGTTCAGCGGCATGTCCAGGAGGGTGGTGATGCCGCCGGCGGCCGCGGCGCGGGTGGCGGTCCAGAAGCCTTCCCACTCGGTGCGGCCCGGGTCGTTCACATGGACGTGGGTGTCGACGAGGCCGGGAAGCAGTGCGTCGTCCCCGAAATCCTCCAGCCGGGCCCCGGCCGGCGGCTTGGTCTCGTACGGCAGCACGGCCGCGATCTTCCCGTCGGCGACGGCGACCGATGCGGCCCGCGTCCCCGCGGGCGTGATGACACGCGTCGAGCGCAGTACCAGGTCCCAGTCGGACACCCCGGCCCCTCCTCTTCCTCATTCCGCAGAGCGAAATTCAACGTTCTGTTGAACGAGTCTTCACCCCGACGCGGGACGCGTCAAGAGCGGCCCGGCCGTCCGCGCCCCAGCGCACACGGCACATTGGATGTTTCCACAGAATGGAATTATGATTTCGCTCTACAGAACGCAGCCCTCACCAGCAGGAGCATCACCGACACCTCCGCGGGCCCTGCGCCACCCGGACAAACCCCCTCTGACCGGCCAGGACGGCCTTCCCGGGCGCTATGGAGGCCCACAACAGCCCGGTAGGCTGCTTCCTTGCCTGCCAGCACCGAAAGGACCGCGCCGTGCCGACGTCCAGCGCCAGCGACGCCTCCACCGATGTCGCCGCCTCCAAGCCTGCCGCCGCCAGCGGCGGTGTCCAGTCCCTCGAGCGCGCCTTCGACCTCCTCGAGCGGATGGCCGACGCCGGCGGTGAGGTCGGGCTCAGCGAGCTCTCCGCCACCAGCGGGCTGCCACTGCCCACCATCCACCGCCTGATGCGCACACTGGTGGCCTGCGGTTACGTACGACAGCAGCCGAACCGCCGCTACTCCCTCGGGCCCCGCCTGATCCGGCTCGGCGAGTCCGCCTCGCGGCTGCTCGGCACCTGGGCCCGCCCGTACCTCGCGCGCCTGGTCGAGGAGACCGGCGAGACCGCGAACATGGCACTGCTCGACGGCGACGAGATCGTCTACGTCGCGCAGGTGCCCTCCAAGCACTCCATGCGGATGTTCACCGAGGTGGGCCGCCGGGTGCTGCCCCACTCCACCGGAGTGGGCAAGGCGCTGCTCGCGCACGCCCCGGCCGACGAAGTACGCGCGCTGCTGTCCCGGACCGGGATGCCGGCCGCCACGGAGAAGACCATCACGACGCCCGAGGGCTTCCTCGACGCACTCGACCAGGTACGCAAGGCCGGCTATGCGGTGGACGACAACGAGCAGGAGATCGGCGTCCGCTGCCTGGCGGTCCCGGTGCCCAACTCCCCCACCGCCGCGGCGATTTCGATCTCCGGCCCGGCCGGACGGGTAACCGAGGCCGCGACCGAGCGGATCGTACCGATCCTCCAGGGCGTCGCGGCGGAACTGTCGGTGGCACTGGCCAGCCAGAGCCCGGCCTAGCCCGGCCACTCCCGCAGCACGGCCGGCGGCCGGCAGCACGGCCCGTCCCACCGCGCCGAAGCGGGCGCCGCCCTCGATGCGTACACCGCAGCCCAGCGCCCGTTCGGCGAGTGTGAAACCGTGTCCGCACCTCTCAGCGATGCGTACGAGCGTCAGCTGGAGCAGCGGCACGAGGAACGGGTCGCGGAGCCGACGCATCCGGGGCGTTCGCTGTGCGCGCTCTTCCGCGCCCTCGTGCGAACGCCGGGCGACTGCGCTCAGACGGGCGGAGCCGGCCGACTGGGCGGAGCAGGGGAGACGGGAGAAGCCGGCGGATTCTCACCCAACAGCTCGACGGCGCCCCGCACAGCCGTCAGCGCTGCTGACAGAGCGCTGACCGAGCCGATCGCACCGGCGACGAGCAGCAGTGAGCGCCGCAGCCGCGGGATCTCCGGCACCCCGCCGGCCGCCATCGCGTCGAGGGCCGCCAGTTCCTCCTCGGCGATTCCCCGGTCCGGGAACTCGGCGGGGTGCCCGGCCAGTGCCCGGCGCAGCCGGGACACGGCGGTGCGCAGCTCCGCCACCTTCGGGTCCTCGCCGCTCACGGTCACACAACCCTGCCCCACACGTTGCAACAAAGCTGTCCTCTCGCACGCCTTTGTGCTGACTGTCCGCAAGTGCCTCTGCCCCGCCCCGCGTTGATGCCTCGCCGCCGGTCTTGCGGGCCAGTAAACGCCACAGGGTGCGCGCTGCGCCACTCTCTGACACGAAGAGGTGCGATATGCAGGTCCCATGAGGCAGACGGCACGCACCCCCCATGACGATGACGACGACGGCCACGAAACTCCGGTGATCGCCGGACTGCTGCTCGCCGCGGGCGGCGGGCGACGGCTCGGCGGGCGGCCCAAGGCGCTGCTCCGACACCAGGGCCGGCCACTGGTCGAGTACGCGGTGCGGGTGCTCAGGGAGGGCGGCTGCGAGCCGGTGCACGTGGTGCTCGGCGCCGCGGCCGGCGAGGTGCGGGAGCGGGCCGATCTGGCGGGTTGCGTCCTGGTGGACAACCCGCACTGGGCGGAGGGCATGGGGTCCTCGCTCCGGGCCGGCCTGACGTCGCTGGCGGCCGGCGGGGCCGACGCGGTACTCGTGTCGCTGGTGGACCAGCCGGGGATCGGGCCGGCCGCGGTGGCCCGGGTCCGGGCGGCGTACCGCTCCCCCGCCAGCCTGGTGGCGGCGGCGTACGACGGGAAGCGCGGGCATCCGGTGCTGTTCGGCTCACAGCGGTGGGCGGACATCGCTGCGACCGCGGTGGGTGATCGCGGGGCGCGTGACCACCTGCGGACTCACGCGGCCGACATCACACTGGTGGAGTGCGGGGACGTTGCGGCGGCCTACGACATCGACACCACGGAGGACCTTGTTCACCTCGAGTGAGGGCAGTTGTGAACGGGTTGTGACGGATGTGGCACTGAGAGCCGTTCGGGGGACGCTTCTGTCGACGAGAAGAATCTCGACATCAACAAACCATTGAACTTCCACCATGAGGAAACTACTATCCACAGGTCAGAAGCGCCCTGAACCCCCGACGGCGCCCGCGACCGTATCTCGGAACACTCGCGACTCCCCGGCACTCCGTGCCGTTTCGAGCGCTCCCGGCGGCCGCCGGGCACCGCCGCTGAAGGAGTGACAGCCAATGTCCGCACCAGCGCCGTCCACGCTGGCCATCGTCGACGCCGAGCCCCTGCCCCGGCAGGACGAAGTTCTCACCGAGGCGGCCCTGGCCTTCGTGGCCGAGCTGCACCGGCTGTTCACGCCCCGGCGTGACGAGCTACTCGCCCGCCGTACCGAGCGCCGTGCCGAGATCGCCCGCACATCCAGCCTCGACTTCCTCCCGGATACCGCACAGATCCGTGAGGGCGACTGGAAGGTCGCGCCGGCTCCGGCCGCGCTCAACGACCGCCGTGTGGAGATCACCGGTCCGACCGACCGCAAGATGACCATCAACGCCCTCAACTCGGGCGCCAAGGTCTGGCTCGCCGACTTCGAGGACGCCTCCGCTCCCACCTGGGAGAACGTCGTCCTCGGCCAGCTCAATCTCATCGACGCCTACGAGCGCCGGATCGACTTCGCCTCCCCGCAGGGCAAGACCTACGCCCTGAAGCCCGCCGAGGAGCTCGCCACCGTCGTGATGCGGCCTCGCGGCTGGCACCTCGACGAGCGTCATCTGCGGGCGGACGGGCGCGCCGTCCCGGGCGCTCTGGTCGACTTCGGCCTGTACTTCTTCCACAACGCCCAGCGCCTCATCGACCTCGGCAAGGGCCCGTACTTCTACCTGCCGAAGACCGAGTCGCACCTCGAGGCCCGCCTCTGGAACGACATCTTCGTCTTCGCCCAGGACTATGTGGGCATCCCGCAGGGCACGGTCCGCGCGACCGTCCTCATCGAGACGATCACCGCCGCGTACGAGATGGAGGAGATCCTGTACGAACTGCGTGACCACGCGGCCGGACTCAACGCGGGCCGCTGGGACTACCTCTTCTCCATCGTCAAGAACTTCCGTGACGGCGGCCAGAAGTTCGTCCTGCCCGACCGCAACGCGGTGACGATGACCGCCCCGTTCATGCGCGCGTACACCGAACTCCTCGTGCGCACCTGCCACAAGCGCGGCGCGCACGCCATCGGAGGCATGGCGGCCTTCATCCCCTCGCGCCGTGACGCCGAGGTCAACAAGGTGGCGTTCGAGAAAGTCAAGGCCGACAAGGACCGGGAGGCCGGCGACGGCTTCGACGGCTCCTGGGTCGCCCACCCGGACCTGGTGCCGATCGCCATGGCCTCCTTCGACGCGGTGCTGGGTTCCAGGCCCAACCAGAAGGACCGCCTCCGCGAAGACGTCTCGGTAGCGCCCGGTGACCTGATCGCCATCGACTCGCTGGACGCGAGGCCCACGTACGAGGGCCTGCGCAACGCCGTCCAGGTCGGCATCCGGTACATCGAGGCGTGGCTGCGCGGCCTCGGCGCGGTCGCCATCTTCGACCTGATGGAGGACGCCGCCACGGCGGAGATCTCCCGCTCCCAGATCTGGCAGTGGATCAACGCGGGGGTCGTCTTCGAGCACGACGGCAAGCCCGTGCGGGCGACCGCCGAGCTGGCCCGCGAGGTCGCGGCCCAGGAGCTGGCGGCCATCCGTGCCGAGGCCGGCGAGGCGGCCTTCGCGGCCGGCAAGTGGCAGCAGGCTCACGACCTGCTGCTCCAGGTCTCGCTGGACGCGGACTACGCGGACTTCCTCACCCTGCCCGCTTACGAGCAGCTGGCCGGCTGACACCGCAACACCACTGACGACGCCTCCGCCCCCGGTACCGCACAGCACCGGGGGCGGAGGCGCTCCTTCTGCCTGTCCCTGGTCCACGCCAGGCCGGCCGGCAACTACCCCTGCCGGATCTCGGTGGGTTCTGGTGCGTCGGGAAGGTATCCGACCGCAGTGTCCTGACGCCGGCGGCGGACCGCCGACGGGCTGGTTCCGAACCAGCGCGCCACCGCACGGCGCAGGGCTCGCACATCGGCGTAGCCGACCTGGGCCGCCACGTGGCTCAGCGGCAGGTCCGTGCCCCCCAGCAGCTCCTCGGTCCGGGCCAGCCGTACCCCGTCCACCAGGGCCTGGTAGCTCGTGCCGCATTCGGCGAGCCGCCTGCGCAATGTCCGTTCGCTCACGGCGCGCTGATGGGCCTGCTGAGCGAGTGTCGGGGGTCGTGGCAGGCTCCGCGCGACGGCCGACTCGACGCTCTCCACCAGGTCCCGCCGCTCCCGGCCTGGGCCGGCGGCCTCGTCCAGCAGGCCCACCACCGTCGCCAGGGTGTACGGGTCGGCGGTGGGGAGCGTACGGTCCAGCCACGCGTCGTCCAGCACGAGCCGGTTCTGCGGTGCCCGGAACCGTACGGAGCAGCGGAAGTGCATCCGGTACTCCGCGGCGTACTCCGGCCGCGCATGGCGGACCGTCACCGCCAGCGGGGCGAACCCCTCGCTGTCCGCGGACCGGACCACCGACACGATGCTCGCGAACGCCTCCTCCACCAGGAACGCCTGCAGATCGCCGTCCGCGTACCGGGTGGTGGCGACGACGGCCGTGGCGTGTCCCTCCTCCGCCTCCAGGTGGAAGTCGAGCATCGACCCGGCCAGTTGCTGGTGCCGCATCCCGAGCGTCAGGCTCTCGCGCACGGTGGCCGCCGAGAGGAGGCCGAGGCCCAGCAGCCCCCACGCGGTGACCCGTTGACGCCGCCCGACCGCGAGGCCCAGCCCCGGATCGTCCAGGGCGGTCATCGCCTCGCGGATGAAACGGCTGCCCTGACGGTACGACACCCGCAGCCCGACCGCGGCCAGGTCGTCCTCGCACAGTCCGGCCCGCCGCAGCAACGGCCCCACCGGACAGCCGCGTTCGGCGGCCACGACCGCCACGTACCGCAGGATGTGCGGGGTGACGGTGGCGGACGCGTGACGGGACACCTCTGCTCCCTGTGTGCGGCAGAACGGGGAAGGGAGAACGGAGAACAACGGAGAACGGTGCCGGGCCGGGGAACGGAGCAACGGAGCAACGGACGGGGAACCCGCCGAGGGTGCCCGGGCGTGCGTACTGTAGGCCCCGCGGGCTCCGGAAGGACAGGGCGAATGGCCGCCGAGAACCCCCTTACTGGCCGGTACTGACCTCTGCGGCATCCTCCGCAGGTCCTACCGTCGGGGCACCCCACACCTGCCCTGGAGGTCCCATGCCCCCCACCCGCACCCGGCGCAGGCGCCTGTCCCTGGCGCTGGCCGCGACGCTGGGCGCCGTGTCCCTGGGCGCCGTGCCCGCCACACCGTCGGCGTCCGCCGGGACCGCGGCCGCCGCCGCGGACCCCGGCTATCTGGTCGGCCGCGGCATCTCCGACGTCACCGGCGAGGCCGCCGAGACCGGCATGATGGGCTACTCCAGCTTCGACCAGAAGACCTCCGGCATCCACCAGCGTCAGCGCTCCCGCGCCTTCGTCGTGGTGGACCGCGCGACGGGCAAGCGGGTCGTGTACGTCAACGCCGACCTCGCGATGATCTTCCAGTCCGTACAGCAGGGCGTCGCCGCTCGCCTGAGGGAGCGCTTCGGCGGTCTCTACACCGAGGAGAACGTGCTCCTGTCCGCCACCCACACCCATTCCGGACCCGGCGGCTACTCGCACCACCTCGCCTACAACCTGTCCGTCCTCGGCTTCCAGAGCGGCACCTACCGGGCCATCGTCGACGGGATCGTCGAATCCGTGGTCAAGGCCCACCAGGACGTCAGGCCCGGCACCATCACCCTGGGCACGGGCACACTCACCAACGCCAGCGTCAACCGCTCCCGCACCTCCTTCGACCGCAACCCCGCCGCCGACCGGGCCGCTTTCCCGGGGGCCATCGACCCGGCGATGACCGTGCTGCGCCTGCGGCAGGGCGCCGAGGACGTCGGGGCGATCAGCTGGTTCGCCACCCACAACACCTCCATCACCAACAAGAACACCCTGATCAGCCCCGACAACAAGGGCTATGCCGCCTATGCGTGGGAGCACGACCACGAGGGCGTGCGCTACCTCGAAGACAAGCCCGGATTCGTCTCCGCCTTCCCCAACACCAACGCCGGCGACATGTCCCCGAACCTCAATCTCAAGCCCGGATCCGGCCCCACCGAGGACGAGTTCGAGAACACCCGCATCATCGGCGGGCGGCAGCTCGCCAAGGCCCGCGAGGTGTTCCAGGACGCGGACACCGCGATCACCGGCAGCGTCGACTCCCGTCTGGTGTACGTCGACATGGAGAACGTGACCGTGGGCGGCGCGTACACGCCCGACGGCAGGGAGCACCGCACCTGTCCCGCCGTCGTCGGCGCCTCCACGCTCGCCGGCAGTGTCGAGGACGGACCGGCGATCCCCGGCTTCACCGAAGGCATGCGCACCCCGATCGCCCACATCGTCGACGCCCTGAAGGTGGACGTCCCGGACTGGCTCGCCACGTGCCAGTACCCCAAGGCGGGTCTCGTGCCCACCGGACTGCTGGACCACGTCCACCCGGTCACCCCGAGGATCCTGCCCCTGCAGATCGTCAAGATCGGCCAGTTCCATCTGGTGGCCGGACCCGGCGAGTTCACCATCACCGCCGGACTGCGCGTGCGGCGGACCGTGGCCCAACAGCTCGGCGTGCCCCTGGAGCACGTCCTCCTCCAGGGCTACGCCAACGCGTACAGCCAGTACGTGACGACACCCGAGGAGTACGACGCCCAGCAGTACGAAGGCGGCTCGACGCTCTACGGCCGCTACACGCTGCCCGCCTACCAGCAGGAGTACGCCCGCGTCGCCGCTTCCCTGCGGCAGGGCACCCCGCTCGAGCGGGGCACCGCGCCGCCCGACGAGTCCGCGCGCCAGTTCAGCCTCCAGACCGGCGTGGTGTACGACAACCCGCCGGCGTTCACGTCGTTCGGGCAGGTCCTGACCGAGGCCGCGGCCTCGTACCAGCGCGGCGGGACCGCCACCGTCGACTTCGTGACCGGGCACCCCAAGAACAACCTGCGCCGGGGCGGCACGTTCCTGGAGGTGCAGCGGCTCGTGGACGGCCGCTGGGTGCGGATGCTTGACGACGGCGACTGGCAGACCAAGTACCGCTGGACCCGTATCAACGGCCTGACCGGTACCTCGAAGGCCACGATCACCTGGGACATCGGGGCGGACACCCCGCCCGGCACCTACCGCATCGTCCACTTCGGCGACGCCAGGAGCCTGCTGGGCACGATCACGCCCTTCACCGGCACTTCCCGTACCTTCACCGTCTCCTGAGGGAATCCGGCGAGGTGCCGATGAGTTCTGCCCGCCGGTCGGGTCCGATGGATATGGACACGAACACGGAGGCACCCATGCTCGACCTCGCACCCGCCGCCCGGCAGGTGGCCCGGCTGCTGGACACCATCGGCGCGGACCAGCTCGCGGACCCCACTCCCTGCCCCGACTACGCGGTACGCGACCTGCTGGCCCACTTCGTCGGCCTCACCGCCGCCTTCCGTGACGCGGCGGCGAAGGAGCTGGGACCGACGACGAACACCGATCCGGGCGCGTCCCGGCCGGTGCTCGGCGACGACTGGCGCACCGTCCTGCCGCGGCAGCTCGACGAGCTCGCGGCGGCCTGGCGCGCGCCGGAGGCCTGGGAGGGCATGACGCAGGCGGGCGGCGTCACCCTCCCCGCGGACGTTGCCGGCCAGGTCGCGCTCAACGAGTTGGTCATTCACGGCTGGGACCTGGCCCGCGCGACCGGGCAGCCGTACACGCAGGACCGGGCGAGCCTGGACGCGGCGTACGAGGTGCTGGCGCCCGCGGCGGACGATCCACAGTCGCGCGGCTCGCTTTTCGGCCCGGTCGTCCGGGCACCGCGGGACGCCCCACTGCTGGACCTGGTGATCGGACTCAGCGGTCGCCGTCCCGACTGGAAGCCGGGGACGGATCCGTCGTAGCTGTGTCGGGGGCTGTGGCCGCGGGGCCCTCGCGGGCCCGCGCGCGCCATGGCCGGGTGCGGCCCCGGCGGGACCGCCCCGGTTCACCGCGGTTCGAGTGCGTGGCCGGCGGCGCGGTGCTGGTGCACGCGCAGACTGAGGGTGGCCAGATCGAGCAGGGGGGTTTCGACCGACAGGGCGCGGGCCCGGGTCAGTAGGTCGCCGAAGACGTGCTCGACCTCTGTCGGGCGTCCGGCCACGACGTCGCGGTACATCGAGGGTGCGAAGGGGGACCCCGCCTGTGTCATCGTCGCCGTAGTGGCGGCCAGTTCGTCCTCCGGGACGGAGTATCCGGCCGCGGCCGACACCGCGGCGGCCTCGGCCAGGACGGCGCGGGCGACAGCGGATCCACCGGGGACGGCGTTTACGTCACCGACCGTGCCGCGCATCAGGCAGGTCAGCGCGCCGGCGGTGGTGATGAAGACCCACTTGTGCCACATCGCCGCGACGATGTCCGCCGACACGCTCGCGTCGATGCCCGCGACCTGCAGGAGCGCGTGGATCTCGGCCGCCCGCGGTGACGGCGGGCCGTCCTGTTCGCCGATGACCAGGCTTGCCGGCGGGGCCAGCCGGACGATGTCTCCGTCTCCGTTCTCCGTTCAAGGTGGTGACGACCTTGGCGACGCCGCCCATAACCGCTCGGCCACCGAAGCGGGCATTGAGCTCGTCGAGATGGGCCAGGCCGTTCAGAACGGGGACGATCGCGGTCCGCGGACCGATCGCCGGCGCGACGTCCTCCATGGCCTGCTCAAGAGCCGTGGCCTTCACCGACAGCAGCACCACGTCGTACGGGCCCGCGAGTTCGGTGGCGGTGACCAGCTGGGGAACGATCACCTCCTCGGCACCGAGCCCGGTGATGCGCAGACCCCGGCGGCGCAGAACGGCGGCCCTGTGCGGGCGGACCAGGAAGGTGACATCCCGTCCCGCCCGGGCGAGGCGGGCACCGAAGAAGCCCCCCGTGGCTCCCGCGCCCGTAACGAGGATTTTCATACGTAGGGCCCTTCGACAAGTGTTCAATGGAAGGCGAACACCCCGAGCGTATGATCGTCATCGGACATTCGGCAAGAGGCCGGGGACACTCCCCGGCGCGCTCCCGAAGCGCGCCGGAAACCCGGATGACCCAGGAGGACGGGGCCTGCCATGCTCCCCCTATGCCCCCCCGAGTGAAACCCAGCCTCTACATCTCAGTCGACGTCGAGGCCGACGGCCCGATCCCCGGGCCGTACTCGATGATCAGCTTCGGCGCTGCCGTGGCCGGACGGCAGGATGCAGACGGATATCGGCCGGCCGACCCCGAACAGGCCACCTTCTACCGCGAACTGCGGCCCATCAGCGAGGAGTTCGTTCCTGAGGCCCTGGCCGTCAGCGGCCTCGACCGGGACCGGCTCCTTGCCGAGGGGGCGGAACCGGCCGTCGCGATGGCCGAGTTCAGCGCCTGGGTGCGGGAGGCCGGTGCGGGCGCACAGCCCGTGATGTGCGGGTACCCGGCCTCGTACGACTGGACCTTCCTGTACTGGTACCTGCAGCGCTTCACCGGAGCCAGCCCGTTCGGCCATTCCGGCTGCCTGGACATGAAGACGCTGTACGCAACGAAGGCCCGGCTGCCGCTGCGCGCCGTCGCGAAGGGCACGATGCCGCGCGAGCTGCTCTCACGGCGACGGCACACCCATCACGCCCTGGACGACGCGATCGAACAGGCGGAGCTGTTCAGCAATCTCATGCGCTGGGAAGGATCCGGAGGCCCGAGGTGACCGGGCGCGCCTCAGTCGCGGGATTCTGACGCACCGTCGAAGAGAACGCATGCGCGACCGTCGGCCGACAGCGGCAGCGGACGGGGCGGTCAGCCGCTGAAGAAATCACCGACCTCCTGGGCGAACTGACGTGGCTCCACCTCGTGGACCCGGTGGCCGACGGGGATCGTGATCAGCCGGCAGTCGGGGATCAGGTCGGCCATGTCCTGGATCCGGCCCTGCGGCATGGAGCTGTCGTGGCCGCCGGACACGATCAGGGTGGGCACGGTGATCTCCCCCAGCCGCTCCCGCCACTGCGGATCGGGACTGGAGATCTGCCGCTGGACCGCCGGTGCGACCGGCCAGTCGTAGTCCAGCGGTTCGTCGGGCGCCACCAGATCCACCGGTTCCCGGGGAAACGGCGGCGGTGTCTCCTCCAGTACGAGCCGCTCCACCCGGTCCGGATACTCCTGGGCCAGCAGATAGGCGACCACGCCGCCCATCGCGTGCCCGACCAGACCCACCCGGTCCAGGTCGGACTCGTCGAGGAATCCGAGCACGTCGTCCCGGATCAGCTCGAGCGAGTACTCGTCCGGCCAGTCGCTCTCGCCGTGCCCGCGAAGGTCGAGCGCGTACACCCGCCACTCCTCACCGAGCGCACGGCCGGCCTGCTCCCAGTCCGCCGAGGACCCGCCGAGGGCATGCAGCAGCACGACGGGCGCGCCGTCCGGGTCTCCCCAGGTCCGGTACGCCAGCCGCACATCGCCCACGTCGACTACAGAGTGATCGTCCATGCCCCCGACGCTACAGCCCGACGCGACTGATCACGGACAATGGGCCCATGGGTGAGATCAGACCTCCGGCCGTTTCCATGGCGCTCGACGACCAGCTGTGCTTCGCGCTGCACTCTGCCTCCCGGGCGGTGACTGCGGCGTACCGGCCCGTGCTCGCCGAGCTGGAACTGACCTATCCGCAGTACCTGGTGATGCTGGCCCTCTGGGAGCGCGGGGACGTCCCGATGAAGCAGCTGGGCGCGGTGCTCGGGCTGGACTACGGCACGCTCTCCCCACTGCTCAAGCGGCTGGAGGCGGCCGGACTGGTCCGCCGGGAGCGGCAGGCGGACGACGAGCGGCTGATCACCGTGTCCGTGACGGAGAAGGGCCGGGCGCTGCGGGCCCGCGCGGAGCAGGTGCCGGGGGCCATGGGGCGGAGCTACGGCTTGACCGTCGAGGAGGCGGACCGGCTGCGTGCGCAGTTGCGGGATCTGATCGACCGGCTGAGCCGGGCCGGGACGGCCTGACCGAGTCCCCCACCGAAGGGTGAGACCCCTCAAGTCCAGTTACATCGTGCACAATTAAATTGTGCGCTATCGTTCTGGAGGGCGAGCTGCCCCGCCGCCGGTCGCACAGAGGAGTGCCTTATGGAATTCGTCAGGTACGAGGAGTACACCCCCGTCGAGCGCCCCACCTATCGGCAGGAACTCGACGAGATCGTCCGCAACGTCGCGCACGGCACCCGGGAGTCCGTCGAGCGGCAGGGCGCGGCTCGTGCCGTGCGGACCGCGCACGGCAAGACCTACGGCCTGGTGAGGGCGACCGTCACGGTGGGTGAACTGCCCGGCCCGTACACCCAGGGGATCTTCGCCGCACCGGGCGTCTACGACGCCGTGGTGCGCTACTCGAACGGGCTGGGACACCTTCGCGCGGACTCCTTGCTCGGCGCGGCCTGCGGCATGGGGGTCAAGATGTTCGGCGTGCCCGGCGCCTCCCTGCTGGCGGACGAGGCCGAGGCTTCCACCTTCGACCTCAACCTGATCAACAACCGGGTGTTCTTCGCCAACACGGCCTACGACTACATGGTGATCGAGCGCCTGTTCGCCGAACTGCCCGACGCCCTGGTGAACCCGGCCCGGCGGAAGTCCTGGATGGGCGAGTTCCTCACCCGGCAGGGGACCCTGGAGACGGCGGACGAGTGGCTGTGGGACGAGCTGTTCGCGATGCTGTCGTTCGCAAAGGTCCCGCGCCAGAACCTCTTCTCGTACACGTACAACAGCATGGGCGCCTTCCGGTACGGCGACCACATCGCCAAGCTGCGCACCGTCCCGACGCCGGACTCCCTGGCCGGCATCGGGCACGGCACCGTCGATGTGCTCGCGGACGGCGAGGCCTTCCGCAACACGCTGGTGGCGGAGGCCGGTGAGCGCGACCACTTCTTCGACCTCCAGGTCCAGTTGAACGCCGACCTGGTCCGGATGCCGGTGGACAACACCTCGGTGGAGTGGCCGGAGCAGCTGTCCCCGTGGGTCACGGTGGCCCGGATCGCCATTCCCCGCCAGGACATCTCCGGCGCGGACAACCTCGCCGCCGCCGACGGCACCTCGATCACCCCGTGGCGCGTGCGCGAGGACCACCGGCCCATCGGCGAGATCCAGCGCGTGCGCGAGGAGGTCTACCGGCGCTCCTCCGTCGAGCGGCACCGCCTGAACGGACAGCCGCGCCAGGAGCCGGCGAGCAGCGCCGAGCTCCTGGGCTGAGCCGTCGGCTGGGTCAGGGCTGCGGGATCGGACCGTCCCGAGCGGATTGAGCTCGTCCGCCTCGCCCTCGAAGGCGAACAGCAGCAGGTCCGTCAACCGCTGTCCGGGTCGTCGAGATCGCTCAGGTCGTCGGGGCCCGGCGTGAGGTTCCCCGCGGTGCCCTCCCGGCGCTGCGCCGGGAGCCCCGGTTCGAGCGGCCGGTTCGGACAGCGTGACCTTCCCGCGCATGGCGAGAAGCGAACGCGGACACACCGCAGCCGCCCCGGTCGTATCCCCCGGGGCGGCTGTGCCGTGCGCGGATCAGTGGACCGCGACCGGTTCCGAGACCGGTTCCGGGGTCGCGGTGACGAGTGGCTCGTCCGCGCTTCCCTTCTTCCCCAGGTGGTTGAAGGCCAGGTTGAGGATGATGGCAACCACGCACCCGGTGCTGATGCCCGAGTCGAGCACCACCAGCAGGTCCTCGGGGAAGGCGTGGTAGAAGCCCGGCGCGGCGATCGGGATCAGGCCGATGCCCACCGACGCGGCGACGATGAGCGCGTTCTCGCCCTTCTCCAGGGCGGCGCCCGCCAGCGTCTGGATGCCGCTCGCTGCCACCGAGCCGAAGAGGACGATGCCCGCGCCACCGAGGACCGGCAGCGGTACCAGGGCGATCACCGAGGCCAGCACCGGGCACAGGCCGAGCAGGATCAGGATGCCGCCGCCGGCCGCGACGACGAAGCGGCTGCGCACCTTGGTCATGGCGACGAGCCCGATGTTCTGCGCGAACGCGCTGCACATGAAGCCGTTGAAGAGCGGGCTGATGGCACTGCCCAGGGTGTCGGCCCGCAGGCCGCCCTCGATGGTCTTCTCGTCCGCCGGGCGGCCGACGATCTTGCCCAGCGCCAGCATGTCGGCGGTGGACTCGGTCATGCAGACCAGCATCACGATGCACATCGAGATGATCGCGGCGACCTCGAACTGCGGCGCCCCGAAATGGAACGGGGTCGGGAAGCCCACCAGGTCGGCGTTCTTGATGGCGTCGAAGTGGGTGATGCCCACCGGCACGGCGATGAGTGTGCCCGCCACCAGCCCGAGGAGGATCGCGATCTGCTGGAGAAAACCGCGCAGCAGTTTGCGCAGGGCGAGCACGATCACGAAGGTCAGCCCCGCCATCCCGATGTTGGTCATCGAGCCGTAGTCGGTGGCCTGGGGATTGCCGCCCTGGGACCAGTTGAAGGCGACGGGCAGGAGGGAGACACCGATCAGGGTGATCACGGTGCCGGTGACCACGGGCGGGAAGAACCGGACCAGTTTCCCGAAGTAGGGGGCCGCGAGGAAACCGAGCACGCCGGCGACGATGATCGCACCGAAGATGATCGGTATCGCGTTGTCGCCCTCGCCCTTTCCGATTGCGATCATCGGGGTCACTCCGGCGAACGAGACACCGTTGACGAAGGGGAGCTTGGCGCCGATCTTCCAGAACCCGAGGGTCTGGAGGAGGGTGGCTATCCCGGCCGTGAAGAGGCTGGCCCCCATAAGGAAGGCCGTTTCCGTGGCGGAGAGGCCCACTGCGGGGCCGACGATCATGGGCGGGGCCACCACACCCGCGTACATGGCGGCCACGTGCTGCAGGCCGCTGGTGAACATTTTGACAGGGGGCAGGGTCTCGTCAACCGGATGCTTCCCGGTGTCGGTTTCCCCCTCTGCCTGTACGGCCGAGGATCCGGGGGTCGTGCCCCGGGAGAGTGCGGCGCGAAACCTGGGCATTGCGGCCACGGCGGTTCCTCCGGTCGGTTACACGCCGACAGGGACGTGGGTGTCAGGGAGGTGGAGCGAAGCGGTGCGGTCGTGCGGGTGAAGCCTGTGGTGCAGGTGGTGCAGGTGGTGCGTGCCCAGTTGAAACGAGTCACCGTCCCGGGGGGTGCGGACACTCTTGCCCGAACCCCCCGGACACGGCTGCCATGAACCCCGCTCGGGTCCAGGGCCGCCGGCCGGGGGCCGTCCCCCCCGGCCGGACTTCTGTGTCGCGGCCGGAGGGATCAGCCCTCGGCGGCGATACGGGCGAGGCGCTGGGCCTCGTTCCGCGCGGAGCGCGCGATGGCGTCCTCGTCGACGGTGAGCAGACGGTCGTTCCGCACGATCTGCTTGCCGTTGACGAGCGAGAGGGTGACCGGGGCCGCCGCGCCGAAGACGATGGCGGTCACCGGGTCGGCGATGGTGGAGTGGCCGAGCCCGTCGATCTTCCACATGACCAGGTCGGCGAGCTTCCCGGCCTCGAGTGAACCGATCTGGTCGGCGCGGCCGAGCACCTGGGCACCGCCGTACGTACCCAGACGCAGCGCCTGGCGGGCGTTGAGCGCCGCCTCGCGGTGCGCGCCCAGGCGGTTGATCAGCAGCGCGTTGCGCAGCTCGGTGTGCAGCTCGCCGGACTCGTTGGAGGCGGTGCCGTCGACACCCAGGCCGACCGGGACGCCGGCCTTCAGCATGTCCGGGACCCGGGCGATGCCGGCGGCCAGGCGGGCGTTGGAGGACGGGCAGTGCGCGACACCGGTCTTCGTACGGGCGAAGGCTGCGATGTCCGAGTCGTTCATGTGGACGCAGTGCGCCATCCACACGTCCTCGCCGAGCCAGCCGGTCGACTCGAAGTAGTCGGTGGGGCCCATGCCGAACAGTTCCTTGCAGAACTGCTCCTCCTCCACGGTCTCCGAGCCGTGGGTGTGCAGGCGTACGCCCTTGCGGCGGGCCAGTTCGGCGCCCTGGCGCAGCAGTTCGGTGGAGACGGAGAACGGCGAGCAGGGGGCGACCGCCACCTGCGTCATGGCACCGAATGAGGAGTCGTGGTACTTGTCGACGGTCTCCTCGGTGGCGGCGAGCGCGCCTTCGAGGGTCTCCACGGCGAAGTCCGGCGGCAGGCCGCCGTCCTTCTCGCTGCGGTCCATGGAACCGCGGGCCAGGGTGAACCGGACGCCCATTTCGGAGGCGGCGCCGATGATCGCGCCGGAGAGGTCGCCGGAACCCCGCGGGTAGACGTAGTGGTGGTCCATCGCGGTGGTGACACCACCGCGGGCCATCATGGCGAGGGAACCCTGGGCGGCCGCGCGGGCCATCGGCTCGTCGATGCGCGCCCACGTGGGGTAGAGCGCCACGAGCCAGTTGAAGAGGTTGTGGTCGGTGGCCAGACCACGCGTGATCCACTGGTAGAAGTGGTGATGCGTGTTGATCAGGCCGGGCGTGACCAGGTGACCGGTGCCGTCGACGCGGCGGACCACGTTCTCCAGGTTCGCGGGAGCTTTGCCCGCGCCGACCGACTCGATCACGTTGTCCGCGACGACGATGTGGCCGGAGGCGTACTCGGTGTCGTTCGCGTCCACGGTCGCGATGGCACAGTTCTCGATGACGATGCGCGAAGCCGCCATGGCGGTTCCTCGTTTCTTCCCTCGGGCTGCTGCCCGGTTCGTACGGACCCGGGGGCCGAGCGGGGTGACGACCGAGTCCGTGCTGCACGTACCACCGCATCATGGCGGCCGCACGCGCAGGTAGTGCGCAGATGCCCCCGCTCACCTCCGGGCCCCCGGAACGGCACTTCCGTCCCGGGGGTCGACGCCGGCGCGCGCGTCAGAGGTTTCGAGGCGTGTCGTCCGGGGCGGACGACGTCAGAGGTTGGTCATGTCGACCGGGATCTGCGGCTCGACGCCGTCCCGCAGGACGGTGGCCTCGATGAGACCGTACGGGCGGTCGGCCGCGAAGTAGACCTCGTTGTCGTTCTTGAGCCCGAACGGCTCGAGGTCGACCAGGAAGTGGTGCTTGTTGGGGAGCGAGAAGCGGATCTCGTCGATCTCGCTGCGGCTGTTGATGATCCGCGAACCCATTTGGTACAGCGTCTGCTGGAGCGAGAGCGAGTAGGTCTCGGCGAAGGCCTGGAGCATGTGCTTGCGCGCCTGCTCGTAGGACTTCTCCCAGTTCGGCATCCGCTGCTCGTCGCTGGACCAGCCGTAGCGCCACTGGGCGGACACCTGGGTGGCGAGGATGCGGTCGTACGCTTCCTTCAGGGTCGTGTACTTGTCCTTCACGTAGCCCCAGAACTCCGAGTTGGTGGAGTTCATGACCACGAGGTCCTTGAGGCCCGAGATGACCTCCCACTTCTCACCGTCGAAGGTGATCTGCGAGACGCGGGTCTCCTGGCCCTTGCGGACGAAGGAGTGCTTGACCTCGTCGGCGCCGATGAAGCGTGAGTTGTTGTCCGAGGTCTCGATGCGCTCCCAGGCGTACTCCTCGATACGGATACGCGCCCGGTGGATCGGCTCCTGGCTGTTCACGAAGTGACGGGCCAGGTGGATGCCGAACTGCTCGGCGGACTCGATGCCGTACTCCTTGGCGAACGCGTACACCGTGTTCTTGGTGGTGTCGGTCGGCAGGACGTTGGCGTTGGAGCCGGAGTAGTGGACGTCCTCCATGTCGCCGGAGAGGGCGACGGATACGTTCAGGTCCTTGATGTGGTGGGTGTCGCCGTCCCGCGTGATCTTGACGACGCGGTTCTCTGCTTTGCCGTACTGGTTCTGGCCGAGAATCGTGGGCATGTCTGCTAGCTCCCTCGGTAAACGGAGTAGCCGAACGGGTTGAGCAGCAGCGGTACGTGGTAGTGCTCGCCCGGCGTGACGGCGAAAGTAATCGTCACCTCGGGGAAAAACGCACCGCTGTCCCTTACGCGGGGGGCGTCCTGCTGCGCCTCGGCTTGCTTCACTGTGTTGACTGGACGCGTGAAGTACGTCTCGGTCTCGAAGTCGAGACGTACGTGGGTGGTGCCTTCCGGCAGTGCCGGCAGGTCCTTGCAGCGCCCGTCCGCGTCGGTCGCGGAGCCGCCGAGCGCCGTCCAATCCGCGCCGGACCCGCTGCGGGCCGACAGGAGGATGGCGACGCCCTCGGCGGGGCGGCCGATGCTGGTGTCCAGGATGTGCGTGGACACCGAAGCCGTGGTGGCGGTACTCATGCGGTCTCTTCCTCCAGGAGGCGGGTCAGGCGGATACGGTTGATCTTGCCGAGCTCGGTGCGGACGATCTCCCGCTCCTGCTCCGGCGAGTTGCCGATCCTGGCCTTCATCGCGTCCCGCATCTGCTCAGCGGTCGCACCGGTGGCGCAGATCAGGAAGACATGGCCGAACCTCTCCTGGTACGCCAGGTTCAGTTCGAGCATCTCCGCCTTGAGCTCCTCGGAGGCCCCCGCCATTCCCCGCTGCTCGCGGGAGGAGGTCGGGTCGCCGGGCTTCGGCCTGCCGATCGGCGGGTGGCCCGCCATCGCTTCGTCCAGGTCCGCGTCGGTGAGTCCCGCCATGGCGGCGTCGCTCGCGGCGAACAGGGCGTCTGCGGTGGCGTACGGGCGCTGGGCGAGCACTTCGCTCCCCCATGCCGAGCTGGCACACACCTCGTGGAGTGCGGCCCGTGCCGCACTGTCCTCAAGGGTGTTGAACCGGGCCGGACCCGGTGTCGGACTCGAAGTCACGGGAAGCCTCCGTGGCTGCATTTCACTTGCGTTGGACGGGCTTCGCATAGCTAACGCCCTCCACAACACCGCGTCAACACTTTGTTGAAATCTCGCGTACACAAAAGCCGCCGCCCGGGCATCCGGACGGCGGCTCGCCACTCATTGTGATCACCTAGTCGCTCTTGGCTGCGTTCTCGCGGTTCAGGTAGTTGTAGACGGTGAAGCGGCTTACCCCGAGAGCCCCCGCGACGGTCTCCACTCCATGGCGCACGGAGAAGGCGCCGCGCGCCTCCAGGCTCCGTACCACCGACTGCTTCGTCTTGCGGTCCAGCTCGGCGAGCGGTCTGCCGTGCTGCCGCTCCAGCGCCGCGAGGATGTGGTCGAGGGAGTCCGCGAGCTGCGGAAGGCGGACGGCGAGGACGTCTTCGCCCTCCCAGCTGAGTATGACGTCGTCCTCGGAGGCCTCGCCGGGCGCGAGCAGCTCCGCCCCCATGGCGTCCACGAGCGGCTTGACCGCGCGTACGAGTGCGTGATCGGCGGGCCCGGTCATGCCTGCTCCTCCAGCACGTTGACCTGGAGGGAGACTCGCGTGGCGCCGGCCGCGAGGGCCTTGCGCAGCAGTGCGTCGACGGCGGTCAGCACCTCGTCCGCGCCGCCCTCGGCGGTGTTGCCGAACGGGCCGACGTCCACCGTGTCCAGGTCCGCGCCCTGAACGACGTCACGGGCGGCCAGCGCGTGCGGCGGCGGCTCATCCAGGTCGAACGGCTCGGTCGTGAACTCCACTCTCAGTCGCACCATGCCCCCACGTTAGCCGTGCCCTCCCGCGTCGCTGTCCGCCTCCCCTCCCGTCCGGGTCCGCCGGGACGCCCCGGTCCGCGCGACGGACCGGGGCCCCCGCCGCGTAGAGCAGATGACGGAAAGCCGTACCGGTACTCATCCGGCGGTGCGGCAACGGCACAGGGAGGGGCCTGCATCATGCCAGGACGCAAGCACGGAGCGGTACGGGGAACGGCGGTCGCGGCGGCGGCCATGGCTGCGCTGACCGCCTCGCAGGCGCCGGGACAGGTGGCGGCCGCCTCCGCTCCGCAGGAGGCGGCGGCCGCGCCGGGACACGCCGTCCCGGGCGACACCGCCTTCCGCACCGAGCTCCCGCCGCTGCGGACACTGGACGGAGCGGGCGCGGCGGCGGGCGGGCCGGACGATGGCTCGGCGGTGACCGTGCACGGAGGGGTGCCCGCCACGGTCCTGGACGCGTACCTGCGGGCCGAGTCGGCGCTCGCGGACAGCGACCCCGGCTGCCATCTGCGCCGGCAGCTGCTGGCCGCGATCGGTCAGGTGGAATCCGGACAGGCGCGCGGCGGCCGGGTGACCGCGGACGGTACGACCCTCGCCCCGATCCTAGGGCCGCGGCTGGACGGGGACCGGTTCGCCCTGATCCGGGACACGGACGGCGGAGCGTACGACGGGGACTCGGCCTACGACCGCGCGGTCGGACCGATGCAGTTCATTCCGTCGACGTGGGCCGGGTGGGGCGCCGACGGCAACGGTGACGGTCGCGCCGATCCCAACAACGTGTACGACGCGGCCCTCGCCGCCGGCCGCTATCTTTGCGCGGCCGGAGGGGACCTGGCCGACCCGGCCGGTCTTGACCGGGCCATCCTCGGCTACAACCACTCCGAGGCCTATCTGCGTACGGTCAGGGCCTGGTACGCGTACTACCTGGAAGGGCACTTCGCGGTGCCGGACCACCACGCCGGCGCCGGTGACCGTCCGAAGCCGCAGTCCCCCGCTCCCGAGCCCAGCTCCTCCCGTCCGGCGCGCCCGGAGCCCTCCCCTTCGGCCACCGCCGCGCCCGGTACGCCAACGCCCTCGCCCACGCGAACCGCGCCGGGCAGCGGCCCGGTCCCCGCGGAGCCGCTCTTTCCGCTTCCCGGAACCGCCACCGCAACCGCAATCCCCGGCGACGGCGTGCTGCCCGGTGCACTCCCGCAGGCCGGCAGCGGTGACAACGGTAAGGACTCGATGAGCGCCACCCCCTCCACAACCCCGGCTACCCGGCGGTAATGTCGCAATCCGCGGGGCGGAGCGGGCCCGGCGGGTGAGCGCAAAGGGGCCCTCATGGCGACGGACATGCATCCCGCGCAGCCGGGCGTGGCAGGCGGCACGGGCGCGAAAGCGGCCCACGACCGCTGGCAGCGGGCGTGGAGCCACCGCGAGCAGTTGCTCAAGGTGGCCCGCCGCAGATCCATGAGCCCGGAGGACGCCGAGGACGCCGTGCACGAGGCGATGCTGCGCGCCGCGGAGAACCCGCACCTCGACGACGAACGGCTGGGCGCCTGGCTGACCACGGTCACCGTGCGGCTGTGCGTCGACCGGTACCGGCAGGTCAACCGCGAGGCCGAAGTGCGCAGCAGTCCCCGGCTGATCGCCCCCGGACCGGCGCCGGTCGAGGAAGTGGTGTGCGACCGCGCCGAGGCGAAGTGGCTGGCCGTACGGAGCGGGGAGCTGCCCGCCCGTCAGGCGGAGGCGCTCCGGCTGAAGTCGGAGGACCTGGACGTCGGGCAGGTCGCCGACGAGATGGGTCTGACGTACCAGGCGGTGGAGTCGCTGCTGGCCAGAGCCCGCCGGACGCTGCGCACGTCGCTGGCCGGCACCCTGGGTCTGGCCCTGTGGCTGTGCGGCCGTGGCCGGCCGCGGATGGGCGGCAACGCCCAGGCGATGGCCGTGGCTTCGACGGCCGCGACCCTGGTGGTCGCGGTCCTCGTCCTGCCGTACGTCCACGACGAGGACCGGCAGGTCTCGCCGCGGCCCGCCACGCCCTCGACCTCGCAGGCCGCCGATGTCACGACACCGGGTCACGACCGGACACGGCCGTCGGCCGAACGCCCCGGCCCGCCGGCCGGTGACGGCACGGCCGCGTCGCCCGGCGACGGGCTGCCCGTGCCGTCGTCGCTGCCGGCGCTGCCCCCAGTCCCGCTACCGGCCCTGCCGACTCCGGACGTCCCCGATGTGCCCGCCGTACCTGCCGTGCCCGAGGTGCCTCTGCCCGAGGTGCCCCTGCCGTCGTCGGCCGTGCCGGCTCCATCCGTCCCGGTGGACGTGCCCGGCGTACCCGAAGTACCGGCGGCGCCGGACGCGCCGACCCGGCAGACCGCGCCCGTCGAGCTGCCGGACGGCCCCGCGCACACCGCTGTTACCCCCTGATTTCCGCCCCGGGAAAAATTTCACGATCGCCGCGACAGACCGGCCGCCCCTCCCCGTAGAGCAGATGTAGGAGCTGCTCCACGGCTGAAGGGTGAACCGGATGGGTGTCGAGATCTGCGTGGAAGGACTGAGCAAGTCCTTCGGGCGCCAGGTCATCTGGCAGGACGTCTCACTGACGCTGCCCGCCGGGGAGGTCTCGGTCATGCTCGGCCCGTCGGGCACCGGCAAGTCGGTGTTCCTCAAGACGCTCGTCGGGCTGCTCAGGCCGGAGCGCGGCTCCATCCGGATCGCCGGAACGGACATCACCGAGCTCCGCGAACACGATCTGTACGAGATACGGAAGCTGTTCGGCGTGCTGTTCCAGGACGGCGCGCTGTTCGGGTCGATGAATCTGTACGACAACATCGCGTTCCCCCTGCGGGAGCACACTCGCAAGCAGGAGAGCGCGATACGGCAGATCGTCCTCGAGAAGATGGACATGGTCGGACTGATCGGCGCCGAGGAGAAGCTGCCCGGCGAGATATCCGGCGGAATGCGAAAACGGGCCGGTCTGGCGCGTGCCCTGGTGCTCGACCCGGAGATCATCCTCTTCGACGAGCCGGACTCGGGTCTCGACCCGGTGCGCGTGGCCTACCTCAACCAGCTGATCGTCGATCTCAACGCGCAGATCGACGCGACCTTCCTGATCGTCACGCACGACATCGCCTCGGCCCGGCAGGTCCCGGACAACATCGGGCTGCTGTTCCGGCGCGAGCTGGTGATGTTCGGCCCCCGTGAACAGCTGCTGACCAGCGACGAGCCGGTCGTACGGCAGTTCCTGAACGGACGGATGCAGGGGCCGATCGGCATGGCGGAGGAGAAGGACGCCGCCCAGGTCGAGCAGGAGCTCCTGCAGCTGAGCGACGGAGAACGGGGCGCCACCGCGGAGACCGCGGTCATGACGCCCCGCCTGCTGCCCAGCGCCGGGATCACCCGCCCGCCCCGCTGGGAAGCCATCGCGCGGCGCGAGGCGGAACTCCACCGAGGGGTGGTGACGGACGCATGAGTCTGTCTCCGGTCGGCGCGCTGCGACAGTCGGGCAGCCTTTTCGCGATGGCCCTGGACGTCGTCCGGACGCTGCCCCGACGACCCTTCCAGATGCGGGAGTTCATCCAGCAGACCTGGTTCATCGCGAGTGTCACGATCCTGCCCACCGCGCTGGTCTCCATCCCCTTCGGGGCGGTCATCGCCCTTCAGATCGGCAGCCTGACCCGGCAGCTCGGGGCCCAGTCGTTCTCGGGCGCCGCCTCGGTGCTCGCGGTGCTCCGGGAAGCCTCGCCGATCGTCACAGCACTGCTCATCGCGGGAGCGGGCGGTACCGCGATCTGCGCGGACCTCGGGGCACGCAAGATCCGCGAGGAGATCGACGCGATGCAGGTCCTGGGCATCGATCCGATACACCGGCTGGTGGTACCGCGCGTGCTGGCCACAATGCTGGTGGCGGTGCTGCTCAACGGACTGGTGTCCGTGGTCGGAGTGGCCGGCGGCTACTTCTTCAACGTGATCCTGCAGGACGGCACGCCCGGCGCCTATCTGGCCTCCTTCACCACCCTCGCCCAGCTGTCCGATCTGTGGGCGGCCGAGCTGAAGGCCCTGGTGTTCGGTGCGATCGCCGCGATCGTCGCCTCGTACAAGGGACTGACCGCGAAGGGCGGGCCCAAGGGCGTGGGCGATGCCGTCAACCAGTCGGTGGTGATCACTTTCATGCTGCTGTTCGTCACGAACTTCGTGATGACCGCGGTGTACTTCCAGGTCGTTCCGCAGAGGGGTTGACCGATGCCGCTGATGAATCGTCTGCTGCTGGACCGCCTCGAGGAACTGGGCACCCAGCTGTCCTTCTACGGGCGCTCACTGGCCTGGACCGGCCGCACCCTGCGCCGCTACAAGAAGGAGATCCTGCGTCTGTTGGCCGAGGTGAGCTTCGGCCGCGGTGCCCTTGCCGTGGTCGGAGGCACGGTCGGCGTCATCGCCTTCCTGTCCTTCTTCACCGGTACCGAGGTCGGCCTCCAGGGGTACGCGGCGCTCAACCAGCTCGGCACCTCCAACTTCGTCGCGTTCCTGTCGGCGTACTTCAACACCCGTGAGATCGCCCCGCTGGTGGCCGGACTCGCCCTGTCCGCGACGGTCGGGGCCGGGTTCACCGCGCAGCTCGGAGCGATGCGGATCAGTGAGGAGACCGACGCGCTCGAAGTGATGGGCGTCCCCTCGCTGCCCTTCCTGGTGACGACCCGGATGATCGCCGGTTTCGTCGCCGTGATTCCGCTGTACGTGGTCGGGCTGCTGTCCTCGTACTTCGCCGCGCGGACGATCACCACCGGCTACTACGGGCAGTCCGCGGGCACGTACGACCACTACTTCCAGCAGTACCTGCCGCCGGTCGACGTGTTCTGGTCCTTCGGCAAGGTGATCGTCTTCGCAGTCGTGATCATCCTGGTGCACTGCTACTACGGCTACTACGCGAGCGGCGGCCCGGCCGGAGTCGGGGTCGCGGTCGGCCGTGCGGTGCGGACCTCCATCGTCGCCATCAACCTTCTGGACTTCTTCCTCAGCCTCGCGATCTGGGGCGCCAACACCACCGTCCGGATTGCGGGGTAGGGCCGATGCGTATTCCAGTACCCGTCCTGACGCGCAGCGCGCGACTGCGGCTGTACGGCATCGTCTTCATCGCCGTCATCGCGGTTCTGCTGTCGCTGTCCGTCGCCGTCTATCAGCAGGCGTTCACCTCCGTCGTACGGATCACCCTGGAGGCGTCCAGCCTGGGCAACCAGCTGGACCGGCGGGCCGACGTCAAGCTCCGCGGGCTGCTGGTCGGCGAGGTGCGCGAGGTGCGCGCCGACGGCGAGAAGGCGACGCTCGACATCGCCCTCAAGCCGGAGCACGTCTCCCGCATCCCGGCCGACGTGCAGGCCCGGCTGCTGCCCAAGACGCTGTTCGGCGAGAAGTACGTCGACCTGGTGATTCCCCAGGAGCCGTCCACCCGGCACATCCGCGCGGGGGACGTCATCACCCAGGACCGCTCCAGGGTCGGCATCGAAGTCCAGCAGCTGATGAACGACCTGCTGCCGCTGCTGCGCACCGTCCAGCCCGCCGAACTGAACGCCACACTCTCCGCGTTCGCCATCGCGCTCGAGGGCCGCGGCGATCGGATCGGCGACAACCTCACCCGCGTCGAGCAGTATCTGAGCCGCCTCAACCCGCACATGCCGTCCCTGAGGGAGAACATCTCCCGGTTCGCCGACGTGGCCGAGGTGTACGGGGACGCGGCGCCCGATCTGCTGCGGATTCTGCGGAACACCGTCACCACCAGCCGCACCCTCGTCGAGAAGCAGGAACAGCTCGCCGCCGCACTCGGCTCGACCGCCACCATGGCCGGCACGGCGAAGACGTTCTTCGACGAGAACGGCGACCGGCTGATCACTCTCGGCCGCGTCTCGCGCCCCACGCTGGCACTGTTCGCCCGCTACGCACCGGAGTACCCCTGCCTCCTGGACGGCCTGGTGAAACAGACGGCGAGGTCCGAAGAGGCCTTCAGGGGCGGCGAGATGCGTATCACCCTCGAATTCGTCCGCCCGCGATCCGCTTACCGACCCGGCGAGGAACCGCGCTATGCAGAGCGCTCAGGACCCGATTGCAGAGGTCTCCCCCACCCCCACGTGCCCGCTCCGGACACCAAGCTCAATGACGGTACGTCAAGCCGGAGTTCGGCAAACGCGCTGCCCGGCGGGTCCCATGTGTCCGCAACGGAGGCCGAGCAGCGGGCCGTCGGTTCGCTCGTGGCCCCGGTCTTGGGGGTCCCCGCCGACGAGGTGCCGGCCGTGGCGACGCTGCTGTTCGGCCCGATGGCACGCGGAACGGCGGTGAGCGTCGTATGAGGACGGGACGCGCCACGGAGACCGCGGCACCGCTAATCAAGTTCTGTGTGTTCGCGGTGGTCACAGTGCTGGCGACCGCGCTGCTCGCGGCCACCATCGTCAACGTCTCCTTCACCCCCGAGCACACGTACCGCGCGGTGTTCAGCGATGTCACCAGCCTGGAGGAGGGCGATGACATCAGGGTGGCCGGAGTGCGGGTGGGCGAGGTCGAGGAGATAAAGATCAAGGACCGGACGCTCGCCGAGGTCTCCTTCACCGTCACGCGAGACCGCCCGCTGTTCACCACCACCGGCGCCGTCATCCGCTACCGGAGCCTGGTCGGCCAGCGGTACATCGCGCTGACGGAGGGCGCCGGCAGCGGCAAGCAGCTCAGCCCCGGCGGCCGGATCCCGCTGTCCAGGACCGAGCCGGCGCTCGATCTCAACGCGCTGCTGGGCGGATTCAAGCCGCTGTTCGCCGCGCTGAGCCCGAAGGACGTGAACCAGCTCGCCACCGAGATCGTCAAGACGCTCCAGGGTGAGGGCGGAACGGTCAACAGCCTGCTCGCCCACACGGCCTCGCTGACCACGACGCTCGCCGACCGCGACGCGCTGATCGGGTCCGTGGTCGACAACCTCAACGAGGTGCTGACGACCCTGGACAAGCGCGGCACGCGCTTCTCCGCGCTGCTCAAGCAGTTGCAGCGGGTGATCTCGGGGCTGTCCGCCGACCGCAAGCCCATCGGCGACTCACTGGCGAACATCGGCGCCCTGACCGAGGCCACCTCGGGTCTACTGAAGGACGCCCGGCCGCCGCTGCGCGACGACATCGCCGAACTGACCGACCTCACCGGAACGCTGAACAAGAACGAGAAGACCGTGGAGGGCGTCCTGAAGCGGCTGCCGAGCAAACTCAACAAGCTGACCGGGACGGCGTCGTACGGCTCCTGGTTCAACTTCTACCTCTGTGACTTCGACGGCCGGATCGTGCTGCCGAAGACCAGGGAGGTCATCACTCCTGAGCTCCATGTGGCACGGGCGAGGTGCGGCGGATGAGGCCCCGGATGGTTCCGTTCCGTGACCGCAATCCGGTGGTGATCGGGGCCATCGGTATCTCCACGCTCGCGCTGCTGGCCGCCGCCGCGTTCAACGCCGACAGCCTTCCGCTGATCGGCGACGGTGAGACATACAGCGCGGCCTTCTCGGAGGCGGGGGGACTAAAGCCCGGCGACGAGGTGCGGATCGCCGGCGTCAAGGTCGGCAAGGTCAACGAGGTCGACCTGGACGGCGATCACGTCAAGGTGACCTTCCGGGTCAAGGGCGATCCGGAGTTCGGCACCAGGACCGGCGCCTCCATCCGGATCAAGACGATCCTGGGCGCCAAGTACCTCTCACTGGAGCCGCAGGGCGAGGGGCAGTTGCAGCCCGGCAGCGAGATCCCGCTGAACCGGACGGTTCCGGCGTACGACGTCGTGGCGGCGTTCAGCGATCTGACCACCACGACGGAGCAGGTCGACACGGACCGGCTGGCGACCGCCCTGGACACCCTCTCCACCACCTTCGAGGACTCGCCGGAGGAGGTCCGGGCGTCCATCAAGGGTCTCTCGAGGATCTCCCGGACCGTCGCGTCCCGCGACAAGGCACTGCGGGAACTCCTCGACCACGCCAACGGAGTCACCGGTGTGCTCTCGGACCGTACCGAGGAGTTCTCCGGACTGATCAAGGACGGCGACAAGCTGTTCAAGGAGATCTCGAAGCGGCGCGCGGCGATCCACGCGCTGCTCAAGAGCTCGGCCGCGCTCGGCATCGAACTCTCCGGCCTGGTGAAGGACAACAGCAAGCAGATCGGCCCGGCGCTCAAGGGCCTGAACACGGTGGTCAGGATGCTCGAACGCAACCAGGCGAGCCTCGACCGCAGCGTCGCGCTCCTCGCGCCCTATGTGCGGGTCTTCACCAACACCCTCGGCAACGGCCGTTGGTTCGACAGCTACATCCAGAACCTCGTCGCCACCCCGGTGGTCCCGCGGACGGGAGGCTCGCGATGAACGGCCGCTTCGCGCTGAAGGGGCGTCTCACGCGCCGCCTAGCGCTGGTCACCGTGCTGGTGCTCGTCGCCACGACGGCGGTCGTCCTCTGGCCCCGCTCGTCCCCGGTCCAGGTCACGGCCTACTTCCCACGCACCGTCGGCATCTACCCCGGCTCGGACGTCCGCGTCCTCGGGGTCCGGATCGGTGAGGTCAAGAAGATCACGCCGGAGGGCCGGCGAGTGCGGGTGGAGCTGGAGTTCGAGCCCGGGCGCAAGGTCCCCGCCGAGGCGCGGGCGGCCATCATCAACTCCTCGGTGGTCAGCGACCGCTATGTGCAGATGCTGCCCGTCTACCGCGGCGGACCGAGGATGCGCGACGGCGCCGTGATACCCGAACACCGCACCGCCGTACCGGTCGAGCTGGACCGTATTTTCGAAAGTCTCCACACCACGTCCGAGGCGCTCGGCCCGCGAGGCGCGAACGCGGACGGTTCCCTCTCCCGGCTGCTCGGTGTGAGCGCCGACAACCTCCAAGGCCAGGGCAAGCAGCTGCACCAGACGGTCGAGGACCTGTCGCTGGCGGTCACCACGCTGTCCGACGGCAGGCAGGACCTGTTCGGCACCGTGCGCAATCTTCAGGTGTTCACGGCCGCGCTGGCGGCCGACGACAGTAATGTGCGGTCGTTCAACGACAGCCTCGCCAAGGTGGCCGACCAGCTCGCCGGGGAACGGAAGGACCTCGCGGCTGCGCTGAAACATCTGGGCGTGGCCCTCGCCGATATCAGCGACTTCGTGAAGCACAACAAGAAGGCGCTGACGGCTGATGTGAAGGGCCTCAGCAAGGTGACCAAGGTGCTGGTCACCCAGCGCGCCGCTCTGGAGGAGCTGTTGGAGGTCGCCCCCGCCGGGCTCTCCAACCTGCAGAACGCCTACAACCCGTCCTCCGGCACCCTCGACACCCGCAACAACCCCGACCAGCCGCAGGACCCGGCCGCGCTGCTGTGCTCCCTGCTCAAGACGACCGGGGACGCCGGCGGAAAGAACCCCGACTGCCGGGAGCTGCAGAAACTCTTCGACTCCCTGCCGGAACTGCCCCACGCCGCACCGGTGTCGGGTACCGGCCCGGTCGACCGGACACTCGGCGGAATCCTGGAGGCCGGCGCATGAGCGTACTGCGCAAGGGCGGGGCGGCCGGGGCAGCCGCCTGGGCGGCCGTCGGTTCGCTGCTGTTGACGGGCTGCGAGTTCAACGGCCTGTACGACGTCCAGCTGCCCGGGGGCGCCGCCGCGGACGGCGACTCCTACCGGGTCACCGTGGAGTTCAGGGACGTTCTCGATCTCGTGCCGCAGTCGGCCGTGAAGGTCAACAACGTCACCGTCGGAGCTGTCGAGAAGGTCGAACTGGTTGGCTGGCACGCCCGGGTACGGCTGCGGGTCGACCGCTCGGTGAAGCTGCCCGGCAACGCGATCGCCGATCTGCGGCAGACCAGCATGCTCGGCGAGAAGTACGTGTCACTGTCGGCCCCGCCGGATACCGCGTCCGTCGGCAGCCTCACCGACGGCGACCGGATCCCGCTGTCCCGCAGTGGCCGCAACCCGGAGATCGAAGAAGTGCTGTCCGCGCTGTCCGCGCTGCTCAACGGCGGCGGAGTGGCCCAGCTCAAGACGATCACCGTGGAACTGAACAAGGCCCTGGAGGGCCGGGAGAACCGGGTCAAGTCCTTGCTCACCGAGCTGGACACCTTCATCGGCGGCCTCGACGGCCAGCGCAAGGAGATCGTCCGGGCGCTCGAAGGCATCGACCGGCTGGCCGCGACGCTCGCCAAGGAGAAGAAGACGATCGCCCTGGCCGTCGACACCATGCCGCCCGCCCTGAAGGTGCTCGCCGACCAGCGCCGGAAGCTGACCAGGATGCTCACCTCCCTGTCGCAGTTGGGGAAGGCGGGCACCGGCGTGATCAACGCCTCGCGGGACGACGTGGTCGCCAATCTGCGGAGCCTGCGGCCGATCCTGGAGCAGTTGAACAAGGCGGGCGACGATCTGCCGAACGCCTTGGAGCTGATGACGACGTATCCATTCCCGCGCAACGCGACGAACGCCATCAAGGGTGACTACGTCAACCTCAAGGTCACCGCCGATCTCGACCTCGCCGCCATCTACGGCAATCTCACCGACTTGCCCGAGAAGCCGGGGAAGCCGGGGAAGCCCGAGCTGCCGGACGTACCGGAGCTGCCCGGTGTCCCCGGTGTCCCCGGAGTGCCCGGTGCGCCTCTGCCCCCCGCGCTGCCCAAGCCGCCGAAGCCGCCGGGCGGACCCGGCGCTCCCACGGGTCCGCCGGACAGCGGCGATCTGCTGTGCCCGCCGATGTGCACCAGCAGTTATGCCGCCTACGGCAACGGGAAGGGCGACGGCCTCCCGCCCGGGGTCGATCTCGCCCTCGCGGAGCTCATGCTGAAGGGGATGCAGCCGTGATCACACGTACGGTCAAGGCCCAGTTGCTCGCCTTCGCCACCGTCACCGCCGTGGGTGTGTCGTACGTGGGCGCCCAGTACACGGGGATGACCGACGCCCTCCTCGACCGCGGTTACACCGTGCGCGCCGACTTCGCCGACTCCGGGGGCATCTTCTCCGGAGCCGAGGTCACCTATCGCGGGGTGCCGGTGGGCCGCGTCGGCGAACTGCGGCTGACCGGCTCGGGCGGCGTGTCCGTGGCGTTGGACATCGAGGACGCGTCGCAGATCCCGGCCGACACGCTGGCGGTCGTGGCGAACCGTTCGGCGGTCGGCGAGCAGTACGTCGATCTCCAGCCGCGCGCGTCCGGCGGCCCCTACCTGCGTGAGGGCAGCACGATCGCCCGCCGCGACACGCGGGTACCGCTGCCGACCACGGATCTCGTCCTCAGCCTGGACCGGCTCGTCAACTCCGTCGGCAAGAAGGATCTGCAGATCACGGTCGACGAGCTGGGCAAGGCCTTCGCCGGGACCGGCCCGCACCTGAGCCGCCTGGTGGACTCGGGCAACGAGCTGGTCGAATCGGCTTCCGCCTCGCTCCCGCAGACCATCGCGCTGATCGAGGACTCACGGACGGTGCTGAAGACACAGGCCGACCAGGGCTCGGCCATCAAGTCGTTCTCCCGCGATCTGGCGGCCCTCACCACCGAGCTCAAGTCCAGCGACGGTGACATTCGCCGGCTGATCGGCGCCGGTGCGCCCGCCGCGCAGGAGGTGAACTCGCTGCTCCAGGCCAACCGGCCCCATCTGCCGGTCCTGCTGGGGAACCTGATCAGCGGCGGGCAGATCACGGTGGCGCGGCTGCCCGGCGTGGAGCAGGCCCTGGTCACCTTTCCGGTGGTGGTCGCGGGCAGTCACACGGTGATCCCGGGCGACGGCACCACCCACTTCGGCATGGTCGTGAACGCCGACGATCCGCCGCCGTGCCGGCAGGGGTACACCACGCAGCGCCGCGACCCCTCGGACACGAGCGAGCGCCCCGCGAACACCGGTGCGCGCTGCGCCGCCCCCCGGGGCGGCGACACATCGGTCCGGGGCGCCCAGAACGCCCCCGGCGCCTCGGGGCGCGGTGGTCCCGGCGGGGCGGAGCGGGCCGCGTACATCACCCCGTACGACCCGGAGACCGGCACCGCCGTCGGCCCGGACGGAACGCCTGTCGAGATCGGCTCGACAGGCGGCGAACAGAGCATGTTCGGAAAGGACTCGTGGCAATGGCTGCTCGTCGGACCGATGGCATGAACCGAAGCCCTCTCGCACCCGTGACCCGGCCGCTGCGCGCCCTCGGCGGCAGGCTGAAGCAGGCCGCCCGGCTCGGCCGGGCACTGCCCGCGGCACTCGCCGTGGCAACCCTCGTGACGACGGCCCTGGCCGTGTGGCTGAGCGTGCAGGTGGTCGAGCAGCGCGCGGAGCAGAAGCGGAACCAGGACATCCTGGCTGCCGCCCGCCAGTCGGCGCTGAACTTCACCTCGCTCGACCACCGGCACTACGCGCGGGACAGCAAGAGCGTGCTGGACGGCGCCACCGGCGACTTCAAGCAGCAGTTCGCGGCGCAGACCGAGGAACTGACGAAGCTGGTCGCCGCCAACAAGTCGGTGTCCGAGGGACAGGTGCTCGAAGCGGGCATCACCCGGGCCGACGACCGCACCGCCCGCGTGCTGGTCGTCGCCGACAGCAAGGTGACCAACACCGCCGCCCCCGAGGGACAGGCCCGCACCTACCGCCTGCAGCTCGACCTCGTACGCGAGGACGGCCGATGGCTGACCTCCAACGTCGAGTTCGTCGGCTGACCGCGCGCACCCGTACCACCCGTACCACCCGTGAGGAGAGACACCGTGGCGAACCCGACCACCCGAGGCCGAGGCGCCGGCTCGCCCGGCCGCCGCTCAGTGACCGCAGCCGCCCGCGCCGCGGCCCGACGCACCGAGCGTGCCGGTCTCGCCGGGGCCGGCACGCCGCTCGTGCAGCGGCCACCGGAACAGCACGCCGGACGCGTCCTGCGCGTGGATGAGCCGGTCTCCGGCCCGCAGGCGCCGGACGAAGCCGGGGACGCCGGCTCGGGGACCGTGGATTCCAGGGATGCGGGTTCCAGCGACATGGCGTCCCGGCCGTCACGCGGGCGGCGGCGCGGGCTGGTCATGGCCGCCCTCGCCGTCCTGGTCGTGACCGGGCTGGTCGCGGTCGCGGTGCTCGGGTGGGCGTACCAGGACGGCAGGCGGGCGGACGCGGCGCGGGTGCAGGCACTGGCCGCCGCGCGGAAGGCGGCGCCGGTAGTCCTGTCGTACGACCACCGCCGGCTGGAGAAGGACTTCGCGGCGGCGCTCGGCCATCTGACCGGTCCCTTCCGGGAGGAGTACCGCAGGACGACCACGGCGGTGGTGGCGCCGACGGCGAAGAAGTACCAGGGAGTCGTCAGGGCCACGGTGGTGAAGCCTCCGGGAGGTGGTGCCCCGGCAGCCTCGGTGGTGTCGGCCTCGCCGGACCGAGCGGTCGTCCTGCTCTTCGTCAACCAGGTCACCAGGAGCACCCAGGTCACGGGCGACCGTGTCGACCTGAACCGGGTGCGGATGACTCTCACCCGCACCCCCGAAGGCTGGAAGGTGAGCGCCGTCGACGCGCTGTAGTTCCGTACGAGAGCGGCCCCCCGAGCTGGGACGACAGAGGCCTGGACGTGGCTTCTGCCTCCCTTCTCGGGGGGCATTTTTTTGTGGGCCGCTCTTGACAGCCCTCCCCCACGCCAGGCAGTCTTCCATCAAGCAGAAATGAACTTCCGCAATACGGAAGGAGCGCATACCCCTCATGGGATACACGGACCAGCGCTTCGATGTGAACCTGTCGATCCTCTTCACGGAACTCCCGCTTCTGGAGCGCCCCGCGGCCGCCGCCGCGGCGGGCTTCACGGCGGTCGAGCTGTGGTGGCCCTGGATCGAGACCCCCGCCCCTCCGCAGGCCGGACTCGACGCCCTCAAAAGGGCGCTGGAGGATGCCGGCACCCAGCTGGTGGGCCTGAACTTCTACGCCGGACAGCTCCCGGGCCCGGACCGCGGCGCGGTCTCGGTACCCGGCGAGGAGTCGGAGCGCTTCCGCACCAACATCGACGTGGCGGCCGACTTCGCCGCCTCGGTCGGCTGCAAGGCGCTCAACGCGCTCTACGGCAACCGCGTCGAGGGCGTAGACCCCGCCGTACAGGACGAGCTCGCCCTCGAGAACCTGGTACTCGCTGCCCGCGCGGCGGACCGGGTCGGGGCGATCCTCCTGATCGAGACGCTCAACAAGCCCGAGTCGCCCCTCTACCCGCTGGTGAGCGCCCCGGCCGCGATCGAGGTCGTGGACCAGGTCAACGCGGCCACGGGACTGGGCAACGCCAAGTTCCTGCTGGACCTGTACCACCTGTCGATGAACGGCGAGGACCTGCCCCAGGTCATCGCCGCGTACGCCGACCGGACCGGCCACGTCCAGATCGCTGACAACCCGGGCCGCGGCGCCCCCGGCACCGGCTCGCTGCCGCTCGAGGACCTCCTCGACCAGCTGAAGAAGGCCGGTTACGGCGGCTGGGTCGGCCTGGAGTACAAGGCCGGCGACGCCCCGAGCGCCGAATCCTTCGGCTGGCTGCCGGCCGAGGCCCGCGCGGCCCGCTGACCGGACGTGCACCCGTCTTCACGTACCAAAGTTTTCAGAGAGGCACCCTCATGAGCAACCTCCCCAAGATCGCATGGATCGGCCTCGGCATCATGGGCTCGCCCATGTCCGAGAACCTGCTGAAGGCGGGCTACGACGTCACCGGCTTCACCCTGGAGCAGGACAAGATCGACCGCCTTGTGGCGGCCGGAGGCAGGGGCGCGTCCTCGATCGCCGAGGCCGTCAAGGACGCCGACGTCGTCATCACCATGGTCCCCGCCTCCCCGCAGGTCGAGGCAATCTCGTACGGCGAGAACGGCATCCTGGAGAACGCGAAGCAGGGTGCCCTCCTGATCGACATGTCCTCCATCACCCCGCAGACCTCCGTGGACCTCGCGAAGAAGGCCGCCGAGAAGGGCATCCGCGTGCTGGACGCCCCGGTCTCCGGCGGCGAGGCCGGCGCGATCGAGGCCGTACTGTCGATCATGGTCGGTGGCGAGCAGACCGACTTCGACAGTGCCCTGCCGATCCTCGAGGCGCTGGGCAAGACCATCGTCCTGTGCGGGCCGCACGGTTCCGGCCAGACGGTCAAGGCCGCCAACCAGCTCATCGTCGCGGTCAACATCCAGGCGTGCGCCGAGGCCGTCGTCTTCCTCGAGAAGTCCGGCGTGAACCTTCAGGCGGCCCTGGACGTCCTCAACGGCGGCCTGGCCGGCTCCACGGTCCTCACCCGCAAGAAGGACAACTTCCTGAACCGGGACTTCAAGCCCGGCTTCCGGATCGACCTGCACCACAAGGACATGGGCATCGTCACCGACGCCGCCCGCAATGTGGGTGCGGCCCTCCCGGTCGGCGCCGTGGTCGCCCAGCTGGTCGCCTCGCTGCGCGCCCAGGGCGACGGCGGCCTGGACCACTCGGCCCTGCTGCGCGCCGTCGAGCGCCTCTCCGGCCAGCAGGTCTGACGCTCAGCCGGGCCTGACGGCCCGCCTCGAGTTTCCGGACGGCGCCGGTGCTGACACCTGTCCTGTCGCGCCCAGGCGCCGGCGCCGTCCGGAACACCAACACCCTTCATCTTTCTTCAACAAACTGTTGACGCTGCGTTCAGCCCGTACTTAGGCTCCACATGACGGAAGCCGTTTTCCGTCAGCAGCTCCCCGCACGCGGAAGGTCACCATGTCGAAGCGCACGCTGACGACCGAGTCCGGCGCCCCGGTCGCCGACAACCAGAATTCCTCCACCGCCGGCGTCGGTGGCCCGCTTCTTCTGCAGGACCAGCACCTGCTCGAGAAGCTCGCACGCTTCAACCGCGAGCGCATCCCGGAGCGTGTGGTGCACGCCCGCGGCTCCGGCGCCTACGGCTACTTCGAGGTGACCGACGACGTCACCGGCTTCACCAGCGCCAACTTCCTGAACCAGGTCGGCAGGCGGACGGACACGTTCATCCGCTTCTCGACCGTCGCCGACTCCCTGGGGGGCGCCGACGCGGTCCGGGACCCGCGCGGCTTCGCGCTGAAGTTCTACACCGAAGAGGGCAACTACGACCTCGTCGGCAACAACACCCCGGTGTTCTTCATCAAGGACCCGATCAAGTTCCCCGACTTCATCCACTCCCAGAAGCGCGACCCCTTCACGGGCAAGCAGGAGCCCGACAACGTCTGGGACTTCTGGGCGCACTCCCCCGAGGCGACGCACCAGATCACCTGGCTCATGGGTGACCGCGGCATCCCCGCCTCGTACCGTCACATGAACGGCTACGGCTCGCACACCTACCAGTGGACGAACGCGCAGGGCGAGGCCTTCTTCGTCAAGTACCACTTCAAGACGAACCAGGGCGTCCGCTCCCTGAGCAGCGAGCAGGCCGCCGAGCTGGTCGGCCAGGACGCCAACTCGCACCAGACGGACCTGCTGCAGGCGATCGAGCGCGGTGTGAACCCCTCGTGGACCCTGTACGTCCAGCTCATGCCGGCCGCCGAGGCCGCCGACTACCGCTTCAACCCGTTCGACCTCACCAAGGTGTGGCCGCACGCGGACTACCCGCTCCAGCGCGTGGGCCGTCTGGTCCTCGACCGCAACCCGGAGAACGTCTTCGCCGAGGTCGAGCAGGCCGCCTTCTCCCCGAACAACTTCGTTCCGGGTATCGGCCCCTCGCCCGACAAGATGCTCCAGGGCCGTCTCTTCGCCTACGCGGACGCCCACCGCTACCGCCTGGGCGTCAACCACACGCTGCTGCCGGTGAACGCGCCGAAGGCGACGGAAGCCGTCAACTACGGCCGCGACGGGGCCATGGCCCTGCGCAACGGATCGCGCCACGACAAGAACTACGAGCCCAACTCGTACCAGGGCCCGGCCGAGACCGGTCAGGCGCTCTCCGCCGCGCTGGCGGTCCACGGCCACACCGGCACGCACGCCGCGCCGGCCCACACCAAGGACGACGACTTCTTCCAGGCGGGCGAGCTCTACCGCCTGATGTCCGCCGAGGAGAAGGCCCGTCTCGTCGCCAACATCGCCGGCGGCCTCTCGCAGGTCACGCGCGACGACGTCATCGAAAAGAACCTCGCTCACTTCCACGCCGCCGACGCCGAGTACGGCAAGCGCGTCGAGGAGGCGGTCCGCGCCCTGCGCGAGGACTAGGAGCAAGCAGGCTGCGCCCGGGACCTGACGGGAGGTCAGGTGTCCGGGCGCCGAGCCCGCACCGCGGACCCGGATGAGGGGTGGTCATGCGGTACGGGAGGCTGCGTCAGCCCATGCGGCTGACGCCGCGTGAGGACCGCGGCGGCCGTGCGATGCCAGTGCGGTGGTCAAGGTCGCCGGAACCGCTTCTTGACCTGAGGGAAGCGGCAACTCCGCTGACCGATCGCCGCCGCCGCGGTCCCAGCCACACGTCCGACCCGCAGTCTCGCCACACCCAGTCTCCGCCCGGCGGTGCGAACGTCCTGTCGCGCCAGCCTCGTTCCGTCGGGCGGTACCAACTTCCCGGCCAGAGCGCCGAGTCACGGACGGTCCCGTGACTCGGCGCTCTGTTGCGTGCGGGGCCGCGGCAAAGGTGCGGTGTGTAACGAATGGCGCCTGCCGGTTCAGCCGCACACCCCGTTGAGGACTCAGTCGTTCGACTGGCCATGGGCCTGCACTGCGCATCCGCCAGTGATGACCAGCGGGTACGCGGCGCTGATGCTGAGGACGTCGGCCAGGAGTCGACGATGCGGATCGCCGAGGTTCACGCCGTCACTGGCGTCCGGCCGGCGAGAGCGGGGAAAGCGTCTTCCCACGCCAGGCGAATGTGCCGACTGACCAGCGTGCGCCGCACCGGCCACTGTGCGAGTACCGCAGACGGCTGCATCCACGGCATCACCGCGCCGCCGCGCCTGGTCCACTCGTGAAGTCGTCGCGATCAGCGCGGCCGGGCGCTGACACAAGGGCATCCCGGAACTGGGCGCGGGCAACCGTCCCGACCGCCGACGCGAGCGGCCGCATGCCGAAGGCCCCCGTCCCTCCGGAGAACTTGGGTTCTGGGAGGCGGGGGCCTTCAGGGTGCCAGGGGCCGGACCAGCGGTCAGACCAGCGGTCAGACCAGGGGGCGGACCAGGGGGCGGATCGCCGTGGGCGCGTGGCCCGGCTCGGTGGCGAGCTCTTCCCACTCGTTGATCGCGTCGATGCCGGCGCCACCCATCGAGATGTTGGTGACGCGCTCCAGGATGGCCTCGACGACCACCGGGACGCGGAACTCGGCGGCCAGCTTCTTGGCCTCCTCGAAGGCCGGCAGCAGCTGGTCCGGCTCGGTGACCCGGATCGCCTTGCAGCCCAGGCCCTCCACGACCTTGACGTGGTCGACGCCGTAGACGCCCAGCTCCGGGGAGTTGATGTTTTCGAACTCCAGGTTGACCTGGAAATTGATGTCCAGGTTGCGCTGCGCCTGACGGATCAGGCCCAGGTAGGCGTTGTTCACCAGCACGTGGACGTAGGGAATCTTGTGCTGCGCACCGACCGCCAGTTCTTCGAGCATGAACTGGAAGTCGTAGTCACCGGACAGGGCGACGACCGGGGTCTCCGGGTCCGCGGTGGCGACACCGAGCGCGGCCGGGATGGTCCAGCCGAGCGGACCGGCCTGGCCGCAGTTGATCCAGTGGCGCGGCTTGTAGACGTGCAGCATCTGCGCGCCGGCGATCTGGGAGAGACCGATGGTGGTGACGTACCGGGTCTCCGGGCCGAAGGCCTTGTTCATCTCCTCGTACACGCGCTGCGGCTTCATCGGCACGTTGTCGAAGTGCGTACGGCGCTGCAGCGTGGCCTTGCGCTCCTGGGTGGAGGCGGCCCACTCGCTGCGGTCCGGCAGCTCGCCCGCGGCCTTGAGCTCCTTGGCCACCTCGACGAAGAGCTCCAGCGCGGCCTTCGCGTCGGACGCGATTCCGTAGTCCGGGGCGAAGATCTTGCCGATCTGGGTGGGTTCGATGTCGACGTGGACGAACTTGCGGTCCTTGGTGTAAACGGCAAGGTCGCCCGTGTGGCGGTTGGCCCAGCGGTTGCCGATGCCCAGGACGAAGTCCGACTCCAGGAAGTTCGCGTTGCCGTAGCGGTGCGAGGTCTGCAGGCCGACCATGCCCGCGTTCAGCTCGTGGTCGTCGGCGAGGATGCCCCAGCCCATCAGGGTCGGGATGACCGGTGTGCCGGTCAGCTCGGCGAACTCGACCAGCAGCGCGGAGGCGTCGGCGTTGATGATGCCGCCACCGGCGACGATCAGGGGCCGCTCGGACTCCAGCAGGAACTGGATCGCCTTCTCGGCCTGGGCGCGGGTCGCGGCGGGCTTGTAGACGGGCAGCGGCGCGTACGTCTCGGGGTCGAACTCGATCTCCGTGAGCTGGACGTCGATCGGCAGGTCGATGAGAACGGGGCCGGGACGGCCGGAGCGCATCAGGTGGAAGGCCTGCTGGAAGACGCCCGGGACCTGCGCGGCCTCCAGGACCGTCGTCGCGGCCTTGGTGACCGGCTTCGCGATCGAGGCGATGTCGACGGCCTGGAAGTCCTCCTTGTGGAGCTTCGCGACCGGCGCCTGGCCCGTGATGCAGAGGATCGGGATCGAGTCGGCGATCGCGGAGTACAGCCCGGTGATCATGTCGGTACCCGCCGGGCCGGACGTACCGATGCAGACACCGATGTTGCCAGGGTTGGCGCGGGTGTAGCCCTCGGCCATGTGCGAGGCGCCCTCGACGTGCCGGGCGAGCGTGTGCTTGATGCCGCCGCCTGCCTTGAGTGCCGCGTAGAAGGGGTTGATCGCTGCGCCGGGCACGCCGAACGCGACGTCAACGCCTTCGCGCTTGAGGATCTCAACTGCCGCGCGCGCGGCTGTCATTCGGGGCATCGTGTACTCCTGCGTCAGGCATTTCCGTAATGCGGAAGTTTTGTTCTGCTATACGGAACAATGTAGGAGGCGCTCACCGGACACGTCAAGGCGATGGGGAGCGGATGCCACCAAAAGCGCCGCATCGGTAGGCCCGTCGTACGAAACGCGGCAGACTCTCCCCAACGGTTCGCGGTCGCCGGACGCTGAGGCGGAACCGCGCCGACCCGTACCCCGACGACCCCGCAACCCCGCGCAAAACGATGACCCGCACATCCCGACGACCCGACCGAACTGGTGCTGGAGGCAAGTCCATGGCGGAGACCGTGCCGGTGCGCTGCCCGGCCTGCCACCGCGAGCACGCCTACGCTCCCCCGGTCTTCCCGTGCGCCTGCGGAACCCCCATCGCACCGCCGCTGGTGCGGGGCGCGACGCTGTCCCCGATAACGCACCGGAACTGGACCGATGCCTGGGTGGCCGTCCGCTGCCCCGCCTGCGGGCGGGAGGACGAATGGCCTCAGCCGGAGTTCGGCTGCGGCGGCTGCGGAACGGTGGCCCGTATCCCCGTACGTCCCGTCTCGGAGGTGTACGCGGACACCGGCGCAGACCCGGGCGCCGTCGGGACCTCGTCCTCGGGCGGTGCGGGCGCGCGCCCGGCCACCACCCTCCCGGCCCACATCCCGCTGCCGCCCACGGCGGCGGTCCCGCGGCCCGCCTTCCAGCCGGTGACCATCAGGACCGCCCGGGACGCGGTGACCGCCGCCGCGCTCTACCTGCGCTGGCTGGGATTCCGCGACGTACGGCAGTCGGACAAGCGGCCCTCGTCCGGCATCGACCTCCGCGCGCCGGGGCTGGTGGCCCAGGTGGACCCGAGCACCCGGCCGGCGGCCCTCCGGGACATCGAGTGCCTCTGGCTCAACGGCCTCACCACCTCGGCCGTGAGCGTCTTCTTCTCTCTCGCGGGATACACCGCCGAGGCCAGGACGCGCGCGGACGATCTCCGCATCCCGCTGTTCGTCATGGACCTCACGGGAGTGCCGCAGCCCGTCAACGACCCCGCGGACGAACTCCTGAGCACCGGGGCATGAAACCGGGCCGGAAACCGCCTGAAACGGGAGTCGGGGAAGACGGGCGTGGCGCGATACTCGTCGTATGCCTGCCGCCATCCGCCTCGCGACCGCCGCGGAGCTGCCCGCGCTCCAGGACATCGAACGCGCCGCCGGTGAGCCTTTCCGCGCTCTCGGCATGGCCGCGATAGCCGACGACGAGCCGCCCGCCCTCGACGTGCTGGCCCGTTTCCAGGACGCCGGCCGCGCCTGGGTCGCCACCGACGAGGAGCACCGGCCGGTGGCCTATCTGATGGCGGAGGTCGTGGACGGCGCCGCCCACATCGAGCAGGTCTCGGTCCATCCGCAAGCCGCGCGCCGTGGCGTCGGCCGGGCCCTCATCGACCATCTCGCCGCCCACGCCTGTGCCGAGGGCCTGGCAGCCCTGACCCTGACGACCTTTGCCGAGGTCCCGTGGAACGCGCCCTACTACAGCCGGCTCGGTTTCCACGTCGTTGACGGCCCCGGCCTCACGCCCGGTCTGCGCGAGATCCTGCGGGCCGAGGCCGCGCACGGCCTGGACCGCTGGCCCCGGGTGTGCATGCGACGCCGGCTGTGAGCCGCGGGCAGCGGGCTGCGCGTGCGAGCGGCCGGCTGTGAGCGGCGCGCTGTGAGCCGCGACCGCCACAAGGCATCATCGGGCGTGCACGTTTTTTCTCCCGAGGAGCCCTCATGAGTCTGACCGACATCCCCCTCCACACCCTGACCGGCGAGCCCACCACCCTGGGCGCCTACCGGGGCAAGGCCGTCCTGCTGGTGAACGTGGCCTCCAAGTGCGGTCTCACCCCGCAGTACGAGGGCCTCGAGCGGCTCCAGCAGAAGTACGCCGAGCGCGGCTTCACCGTGCTCGGCGTGCCCTGCAACCAGTTCGGCGGCCAGGAGCCCGGCAGCTCCGAGGAGATCCAGACGTTCTGCTCGGTCAGTTACGGCGTGACCTTCCCCCTGCTGGAGAAGATCGAGGTCAACGGCCCCGGTCGGCATCCCCTCTACGCCGAGCTGACCGAGACCGCCGACGCCGCCGGTGAGGCGGGCGACATCACGTGGAACTTCGAGAAGTTCCTGCTCTCCCCGCAGGGAGAGGTCGTCGCCCGCTTCCGTCCGGCCGTCGAGCCGGAGGCCGCGGAGGTCGTCGCGGCCGTCGAGGCTCAGCTGCCCGCCTGACCTCCCGCCCGCCCCGTCCTCTGATCCGCGTACCGTTCGCGCAGCTCGATCTTGCGGACCTTCCCGCTGACCGTCATCGGGAAGGACTCCAGGATCTGCAGGCCTCGCGGGATCTTGTAGTGGGCGAGCCGACCGGTGCAGTACGCGGTCAGCTCGCCCAGGGTCGGCGGGTCCGCCGGGTCCCGGGGGATGACACAGGCCAGGATCTCCTCGCCGTACCGCTCGTCCGGGATTCCGACCACCTGTACGTCGGCGATCTTGGGATGGCCGTACAGGAACTCCTCGATCTCGCGCGGGTAGACGTTCTCGCCACCCCTGATGATCATGTCCTTGATCCGGCCGACGATCTGTACGTAGCCGTCGTCCCGCATCACGGCTAGGTCGCCGGTGTGCATCCAGCGGCCCGCGTCCACCGCCTCCGCGGTCTTCTCCGGCTCGTCCCAGTAGCCGAGCATCACGCTGTACCCCCGGGTACACAGCTCGCCCGCCTCGCCGCGCGGCACGGTCGTGCCTGTCACCGGGTCGCTGATCTTCACCTCGACGTGCGGGAGGACCCGGCCGACCGTGCCCGTGCGGCGTTCCAGGTCGTCGTCCCGGCGCGTCTGGGTGGAGACCGGTGAGGTCTCGGTCATGCCGTAGCAGATGGAGACCTCCGCCATCCGCATCTCGGCGACCACCCGCTTCATCACCTCGACCGGACAGGGCGAGCCGGCCATGATCCCGGTGCGCAGGCTCGACAGGTCGTACGTCGCGAACGCGGCAAGGTTCAGCTCCGCGATGAACATCGTCGGGACGCCGTAGAGCGCGGTGCAGCGCTCCTGCTCCACGGCCCGCAGGGTGGCCGCCGGGTCGAACGAGGGCGCGGGGATGACGATGCACGCGCCGTGCGAGGTGGCTCCCAGGTTGCCCATCACCATGCCAAAGCAGTGGTAAAAGGGCACCGGCAGGCAGACCCGGTCCTGTTCGGTGTAGCCGATCATCTCCCCGACGAAATAACCGTTGTTGAGGATGTTGTGGTGGGAGAGGGTCGCTCCCTTGGGGAAGCCGGTGGTGCCGGAGGTGTACTGGATGTTCACCGGGTCGTCGCAGGACAACTCACCCTCGCGAACCTTGAGTTCCTCGGCGGTGACACCCTCGGCCGCGTCGAGCAGGACATCCCAGGAGCCGTCTGCGATGTAGTGGACGGCGCGCAGCCCGGAGCAGCGCGGCCGGACCTCGTCCACCAGCGCCCGGTAGTCGCTGGTCTTGTGGGACTGCGAGGCGAAGAGGACGGTGATCCCGGCCTGATTCAGCACGTACTCCAGCTCGTGAACACGGTAGGCCGGGTTGATGTTCACCATGATCGCGCCGATCCGGGCGGTGGCGTACTGCACCAGTACCCACTCGGCGCAGTTGACGGCCCAGATGCCCACACGGTCGCCCTTGGCGACGCCGGTCGCCAGGAGTGCGCGGGCCAGCCGGTCCACCTCTGCGCCGAACTCGGCGTACGTCCAGCGCTTTCCGGCCGGGAGGTCCACCAGCGCGTCGCGGTCGGGGTGGGCGGCGATCACCCGGTCGAGGTTCAGGCCGATCGTGTCACCGAGCAGCGCGGTGGTACCGGTCCCGTGGGCGTACGAAAGGCCGGTCATCGGACATCCCCCGTCGCGTTCCCGGTGTTTTCCGTGGTCCCGGTGTCTTCCGTGCCCTCTGTGCTTTCGGTGTTCGCGGTGTACTCGGTGTACTCGTCCATCGAGCCGGCCGCGGTCCGCTCGCGCAGCTCGATCCGGCGGATCTTGCCGGAGATCGTCTTGGGCAGCTCGGCGAACTCGATCCTGCGGATCCGCTTGTACGGCGCGAGGACCTTCCGCGAGTGCGCGAACAGCGCCTGCGCCGTCTCCGGCCCCGGCTCCCAGCCTTTCGCCAGTACGACGTACGCCTTCGGCACCGACAGCCGCAGCGGATCTGGCGCCGGCACGACCGCCGCCTCCGCCACCGCCTCGTGTTCCAGCAGGGCGCTCTCCAGCTCGAACGGCGAGATCTTGTAGTCGGACGCCTTGAACACATCGTCTCCCCGCCCGGTGAAGCTCAGGTAGCCGTCCGCGTCACGCGACCCGATGTCCCCGGTGCGGTAGTAGCCGCCGGCCGTCACCTCCGCCGTACGCTCCGGCTCGCCGTGATAGCCGGCCATCAGCCCCACCGGATTCACCGACAGGTCCAGACAGATCTCACCCTCCTGCATGCCCGGCTGCCCGGTCGCCGGATCGAGCAGCTCCACCTTGAAGCCCGGGCTCGGCCGCCCCATCGACCCCGCCCTCACCCGCTGACCCGGCGTGTTCGCGATCTGCACGGCCGTCTCCGTCTGCCCGAAACCGTCCCGGATCGTCACACCCCAGGACCGCTGAACCTGCTCGATGACCTCCGGGTTCAGCGGCTCGCCCGCTGCCACCACTTCACGCGGCGGCGTCCGCAAGGCGCTCAGGTCCGCCTGGATCAGCATCCGCCACACGGTCGGCGGCGCGCAGAAGCTCGTCACCCCCACCCGGTCCATCTCCCGCATGAGCCGGCCCGCGTCGAAACGCGTGTAGTTGTGGATGAAGACCGTCGCCTCCGCGCTCCACGGCGCGAAGAGATTCGACCAGGCGTGTTTGGCCCACCCCGGCGAGGAGATGTTGAGATGCACGTCCCCCGGCTTCAGCCCGATCCAGTACATCGTCGCCAGATGGCCCACCGGATAGGACACATGGGTGTGCTCGACCAGCTTGGGCAGAGCCGTCGTACCCGAGGTGAAGTACAGCATCAGCGGGTCGTCGGCAAGGGTGACAGCGTCGGGCCGGAACGCCGCGTCCGCCGAGTACACCTCTTCGTAGGGGAGCCAGCCGGGCACCGTCTCACCGACCGCGATCCGCGTGTAGGCGCCGGGCACCCGGTCGAACTTGACGGTGTCCTCGGAGCGTACGAGCACATGGCTCGCCTGGCCGCGCTCGATACGGTCTCGCAGATCGAGCGGGCCGAGCAGGGGGGTGGCCGGGATGACGACGGCGCGAAGCTTCATCGCCGCCAGCGCGACCTCCCACAGTTCCCGCTGGTTTCCGAGCATGACGACGATGCGGTCACCGGCGCGGACGCCCTGTTCTCGCATCCAGTTGGCGGCCTGGTCGGAGCGGAGGGACATCTCACCGAACGAGGTCTGCGTCTCGCGGCCGTCCTCGTCGACGATGTGCAGCGCGGTCCTGCCGTTACCGGTGGCGATCTCGTCGAACCAGTCCAGCGCCCAGTTGAACCGCTCGGGGCGCGGCCACTGGAAGCCCTCGTACGCCGTCGCGTAGTCCTCCCGGTGCTGCAGCAGGAAGTCCCGCGCCGCCCGGAACTCCTCGGTCGCGCCGCATGCCGTCATGTGCCCTCCTCGTTTGCCGGACCATTCACTGACATCGTGTAATCAGTGACTCAGGTCTCACTACCCCCGGACGGGGGTGAAAGGAAGAAGGCGTGCCGGAGCCGAACGAGGCAGTGGAGCTGCGCGCGGCGCTGTCGCGGATGCGTCGTACCACCGGGCTGCCGGTCGTCTTCGGCGGCATGGTCGGCGCGCCGGGCCGGCTGCGTATCGCCGAGCTGAGCGGTATGGCGACCGCGCACGGCGAGCTGCGCGCGCCGGCGCCGCGGATCGCCGATCCCGCTCTGCGTGAGGAACTCCGGTCCGTCTGCGACCTGTTGGCGGCCGCAACCGGCTTGCCGCCGCCCCGTGGGCGCCAAGTCGCCCTGGCCCCGCGCGAAGTGGATGCACTCGCCTGTGTGGCGGCCGGGGCCACGAACGCCGGCGCCGCGGACCGTCTCGGGCCGCGTCCCGAGACGGTGAAGGGCTATCTGCGCTCGGCCATGCGGAAGCTGGGCGCACACACCCGCCCGGAAGCGCTGGTGGCGGCGCGCCGGGCCGGCCTGCTGCCCTGACCCCTGCCGACGGTGCGTACCGCGGGATCCGCCCGCGCGCCAGGCGCTCAGCCGCCGAAGTCGGCGAAGTCGGCGAACCGGACCTCGTACGAGGACGCAGTGGTCATCCCGGCAAGCAGCCTGCCGCCTTCCTCGGCGACCTCGTTGCGCTGGGGGCTGGTCAGGCTGCCGAAGGGCTGCACGGTGAGAACCGCGCTGTCGCCGCTCTCCTCCAGCCTCCAGATTCCGGCGAGGAAGCCGTCGACCATGAGCACGCAGTAGGGCTGGTTCCCCTTCCAGGTGCGGGCCCTGGTCTCGGCGGGGACGAGCCGGCTGCGGTCGGCGTGCGAGAGCAGCAGGTTGTCGTACTCCGGGAGGAACCGCGGTGGCGCCGGAGTGTCATCGTCCGGTCGGGGCGCGTCGGGGAGGTCGAAGAGTTCCACGCCGTTCTCGTCCTGGAAGGCGAGCAACCGAGGGCGCAGCCGTTCGAAGGACTCACGCAGCCGGGTCAGTCCCGACCAGGTCTGCATGTCCTTGACCGAGGCCGGCCCGAAGGCGGCCAGATAGCGCAGTACGGTCCCGTCGGGCGCCGGGGCCGGCGCGGAGGGGCGGCCGAGCCAGTGTTCCGCGGTGGTCAGTGTGACCTGCCCGCTTCGACGCCACAGGCCACGCGGGGTGACCTGTACGAGGGGCAGCAGGCACCGGGCGGCGATGCCCAGGGACTGCGGGTCGGCGTCCGGCCACTCCCGCAGCAGGGCTTCGCGGATCTGCTGCATCGTGCGGGGCTGCCCCTCCACCAGGGCGCGGCTCAGCGCGGCCAGCCGGTCCAGGTCCACTCCGTCCAGGCCCTTGCGGAACATCTTCAGCTCGCGGTCCCGCGCCGCCTGGACGAGCGGGCGCAGGGTGAGTGCGTCGTCGGCGGTGTGCGTGTGGATGGTTGAGCGCATGGAGACGATTCGGACCACCGCGCGCGAGTCCATCAGGCCTGACAGCTCTTCGGGGTCGAAGTCCTCCAGCCGGGACCAGAGCTGGTAGTACGGCGGCTTGACGCTCTGCGCCTGGAGACCGAGGAGGTGCGTGACGGCGTCCTCGGCGGGCATCGCGGCACGGGCGAGCAGGAGCTGGCGCGCAAGGGTGGCGCGGTTCAGGGCGCGCGTACCGAGTACGGGATTCGTCTTCGGGGCCATGCCCGGCACGCTACTCGTCCTTGCGGACAGTTTCTGTCCGCAAGTGGCGGCCCTCCGCCGCCATGCCCATGCCCCTTGATCCGGATATCCTTCTCCGTGGTCAGAACGCACACGCTCGATCCGGAGGTGACCTGCGATGCCGGAGCGACGAGCCCGTCCCGCGCTGTCCCCGAAGAAGCACGCGTGGCGCCGCCCGGCCGCACCACCGGTCGGTCCCCCGGTCACCGCCGCACCTTCCGAGCCGCCGGCCGCGCCCGCCGAGGCGCAGGCGGCCGACCACCGCAGTGTCGTTCAGGCCGCGCTCTACCGGGACGGCCGGCGTGTCTCCTCCCCCGTCACGCTCGCCGAAACCTTCCGGCAGTTGCGCGAGCAGCACGACGGCATGGCGTGGATCGGCCTGCAAGGCCCGACCGAGGCCGAACTCTTCTCCCTGGCAGCCGAGTTCGACCTGCATCCGCTCTCGATCGAGGATGCGCTCGAAGCCCACCAGCGCCCCAAGCTGGAGCGCTACGGCGACACCCTGTTCGTGGTCCTGCGGGCCGCGCGTTACCTCGACGCGGCGGAGGAGGTGGACTTCGGCGAGCTGCACGTCTTCGTCGGCCCCGACTTCCTCATCACGGTCCGGCACGGCGCCGCCCCCGACCTGTCCAGCGTCCGCCGCCGCATGGAAAAGACCCCGGAGCTGCTGGCGCTGGGCCCCGAGGCGGTGCTGTACGCGATCCTGGACGCGGTCGTCGACGGCTACATCCCGGTGGTCCAGGGCGTACAGATCGACATCGACGAGATCGAGACCGAGGTCTTCCGCGGCGACCCCGAGGTGTCCCGCCGCATCTACGAACTCTCCCGCGAGATGGTGGAGTTCCAGCGCGCCACTCGCCCCCTGGTGGGAATGCTGCACGGCCTGATGGCCGGCTTCGCGAAGTACGGCACGGACGAGGAACTGCAGCGCTACCTCCGCGACGTCGCCGACCACGTCACGCACACCAGCGAACGCGTGGACGGCTTCCGGCAGGCCCTGACCGAGATCCTGACCGTGAACGCGACGCTGGTGACACAGCAGCAGAACGCGGAGATGCGGGCGCTGGCGGAGGCCGGCTTCGAACAGAACGAGGAGATCAAGAAGATCTCCAGCTGGGCCGCCATCCTCTTCGCCCCGACCCTGGTCGGCACGATCTACGGCATGAACTTCGACGCCATGCCGGAGTTGCGCTGGGTTTTCGGATACCCCTTCGCCGTCGCCCTCATGGCCGTTGTCTGCACGAGTTTGTACTTCATCTTCAAGCGCCGGGACTGGCTCTGAAGCCGAGGGGGGTGAGCCAGGCCGCAGTCGATACCCGGTCCCCTGGCATGTGCAACCGCCTGTTACCGCAAGGGATGTGTTCCAGTACGGTGAAGCGCCGTCAGTAAGGCAATTGCGCAAGCGGGCCCCTGCCCGCCGGGAGGAACGTGATGACGCGGCAAGAGCGGGCACTGAAGACCAGGCGAATGATTCTGGACGCCGCCGGAGCCGTCTTCGCCGAACGGGGCTATGAGACAGCGACCGTTCTGGAGTTTCTCTCACAGGCGGGAGTGACCAAGGGGGCCTTCTACTTCCATTTCTCCTCCAAAGAGGAAGTCGCCCTGGCCTTGCTGAGCGAACAGGTGCCGCAGCAGGACCTTCTGGCGGCACAGAAGTTCCGGCTCCAGGAACTCGTGGACGTCCACCTCGTCCTGGCCTGCCGGCTGTCCCGCAGCGCTCGTGCCCGTGGCTGCTTTCGGCTGGCCCTGGAACAGGGCCAGGACGGCCGGTACCGCCGAGACCCCTATGTGGAACGGGCGCGGTTCAACGCGGCACTGCTGACCGCGGCGCGAAATGGCGGAGAGCTGCTGCCGGGTGTGGAGGTGTGTGAAACAGCGGAGTTCCTGGTGAGTTCCTTCATGGGACTGCACCTGATGTCGCAGGTCCTCAGCGACTACGCGGACCTGGAACACCGGATCGCTCTGCTCTTTCGGAACGTTCTTCCCGGGATTGCCGATGCGGAGGTGCTGAACGAGCTGGACCTGAGGTCGGACCGCGGCAGTCGCCTGCTCAGCGAGACCGGTGAGGCCGCAGCCGAACCCGCGCGGCGGCCCCGTTCGTCAACCGGTGCGGAGAGGACAGCGGCCCCGGCCGTCGACCCGATCTGCCGCTGAGACGCCCGTCTCAGCGGCGTGTAAGGACGGTCTGGCACCGTAGTTCACGTCGCCGAGGACGCAACTCCTCGACGAGAACAGGGAGAGATACCCGTAGTGGCCTAACGGGACCAGGACTTGTCCTGGTAGGGACTTTGGTCCCACGTAGGTTCGAATCCTGCTCTCTCCGCTGCAGTAGGACGAGGGACGGGCGGGGAAGATGGGTTCTTGGGCAAGCAGTGCACTGGTTGTGGCGAACGAACGGGCAGGCACAGCTTCCACGGAACTCATCGACTCCGTCGTCCGGCAATGCGCACAGGTCATCGACGATGTGACCTTGAGCCGCACGGCCTACCGCGGTCACGCCACCGAGCTGGCGGCGAAGGCGGCCGGCGACCGGATCGACACAGTGGTCGTCGTCGGGGGTGACGGAACCACCAGTGAGGCGGTCAACGGACTCCTGAAAGTCCCCGCGGAGATGCAGCCGGTACTGATCAACATCCCGGCCGGCACGGGCAACTCCTTCTACCGCGAGATATGGCGGGACCGGCCCTGGCAGCAGGCACTCGACATCGCCTTCGGAAGTGCGGAACCGCGGGTGCGCCGGCTGGACATGATGCGGGTCGCCGAGACCGGAGACCTGGTGATCCTCGGAGCCTGCTCCGGGCTGGTCGCCGAGGCCCTCACCGTGGCGGCCGGGATCACCGACACCGCCGGGCGGGAACGCTACCAACGCGCCGTTGCCCTGACGCTGCAGAACTTCACTCCGCACCCCGGCAGGGTCACGGTGGACGGTGATGTCGTCCATGACGGCAGCGTCGTGTTCGCCAACGTCGGCGGCGGGCGCTACCGCGGAGGCCAGTTCAAGGTGCTTCCCCACTCGGTCCTCGACGACGGACTGCTTGATGTGTGCGTGGTGGGTGGGCAGCTCGACCTGCGAGAACTTCCCGGCCTGACCCGTGACGGCAGCCACCTCGCCCATCCCGCGGTGACCTACCGGCGAGGGAGGCGGATCGTCATCGAGCGCACCGACGGGAAACCGCTGACATTCGAGTGGGACGGAGAGGCACGTGACTCCACGCGGACCTCTTACACGCTGGAAATCCTTCCCGGCGTGCTCTCCGTCCTGGCACCTCCGGAGCCCGCGTAGATCCGACACTGCTCGAAACTTCAGGAGAAACCTCTTATGCGCAGCATCAGTGCCCACTCTGACGAAGACAGCACCACAGCCTGGACCTTCCCCATGCAGGGCAGGAATCACTTCGCATGGGAGTACGATTCCGAACGTACGAGTCTCCTCAACCTTTATCAAAAGGGCAAGGACAAGCAGTGGGACAGCGCAAAGCGGATCGACTGGTCCATAGAAGTCGACCCCTTCGACGTGCTGGGCACGCCTGAGCACACGCTCGGCCTGTACGGCTCGAAGCAGTACGGCAAGCTGAACGTGCGGGAAAAGCAGGAACTGCGCCAGCACATGGCTTCATGGGAGTTCAGCCAGTTCCTGCACGGCGAGCAGGGCGCCATGATCTGTTCGGCGCGTATCGTGGAGTCGGTTCCCGACATGGATTCCAAGTTCTACGCGTCGACGCAGGTCATGGACGAGGCCCGGCACGTCGAGCTCTTCTCCAAGTTCGTCACGGAGAAGATCGAGATGACCTATCCGATCAGCCCTCATCTGAAGACACTGCTGGGAGAGTCCCTCAACGACTCCCGCTGGGACATGCCTTATCTGGGCATGCAGGTCCTCATCGAGGGCCTCGCGCTCGCCGCCTTCGGAATTCTGAGGGACAAGACCACCAAACCCCTGCCCAAACAGATCCTGTCGTACATCATGCAGGACGAGGCCCGGCACGTGGCATTCGGCCGACTGGCACTTCGTGACTATTACGCGAACCTGAGCACCCAAGAGCTGGCCGAGCGCGAAGAGTTCATCATCGAGGGCTGCTACCTGATGCGTGACCGCCTTCGCATGCAGGAGGTGTGGGAGAACCTCGGCTTCGACATGAAGGAATGCATGGAGTACATGAACGTGGGGCCGCGCATGCGCGCCTTCCGTTCTCTGCTCTTCACCCGCATCGTGCCCTGCGTCAAGGACATCGGTCTGTGGAGCCCCAGGATTCAGAAGGCATATGACGACATGGGCGTCCTCGATCTGGCCGGCGCCGACCTGATCAAACTCATGGAGTCGGACGAGGCTCAGGCCGAGGCCCTCGACGCGGAACGGCGTGAACTCGAGGCCCGGCGGGCGGAAGTGGACGAAGCCATCGCGCACGGCACTCTCGCCGGTTCGTAGCCTCGATGGAGACTGCGCGGCCACAAGCGGAAGAGACCGGACAGGCGGCGTCCACGGCACCGCACCCCACCACGGCGGGGCTGCTGCCCACCCTTGCCGCCTGGGCCGGCGAACTGCGCTACGACGACATCCCCGAACGTCTCATCACGATCGCCACCAGCCAGGTCCTGTCGTACATGGCAACGGCACGCGCGGCCCTCGACCACCCGATCGGCGCCAAGCTCGTCACCGCCTTCGGCGCTCCTCGCGCCGCCCATCCCGAGCAGACCGCCTACGTACTCGCCGGCCTGTCCTCCTGCCTCTACCTCGAGGACACGTTCTACGCCGGCCATCTGTCCCACTCCACGGTGAGCGTGCCGTTGGCCTACCAGGGCGTCGAGGATGCCGACGGCCGCACCCTCATCACCGCCGTGGTGGCGGCCAACGAGTGTGCCGCGCGCCTCACGGCAGCCGCCACGCTCGGCCCGTTCCGAGGACAGTCCGCCGCCCACACCCACCTCATCGGGGCACCCGCCGCCCGACTGCGGATGAGTGGCCGGTGCGATCCGGCGGTCCTGTGCAACGCCTGGGGCCTCGCCCTCGCGGCTCCGCCGTGGTCGCTGCGCCCGGCGTTTCTGGGCAGCGAGGCCAAGGCACTCTCCGCCGCTGTGCCCGTGCGGGCCGGGCTGGACGCCGCAGCCGCCGCGCGTGCCGGTCTGACAGGCCTTCCCGACCTGCTGGAACGTCCAGGCGGCTTCCTGGAAACGTTCTCGCACGCAGCCATCCCGGAAGCCGTCACCCACAGCCTGGGACGGCGCTGGCACACCGAGACGATCTCGTTCAAGACGCATCCCACTGCCGTGCACCTCGACGCTCCGGTCGAGTGCGCGAGCGCCGTGCACGAGCAGCTGCGGGGGACGCACCCCGACGAGATCGCCACGGTCGACGTCTACGCGCCACGGCTCATGCTGGAAATGAACCGGCACGTCGCGCCGTATATGCGAGACGGCGACTCGCCCATAGCCGCCCTCAACCTGAGTGCTCCGTACAACATCGCGACCGTCCTGCTCACCGGCGGCCTGGAGGTGGCGGACGTCAGTCCTCCGGCTGTCCACGACCCCCGCCGCTGGACGCTGGCGAAGAAGGTGCGGCTGCACTACGACGAGAAGCTGAGCCGGTCCGCCATGTACGCCACCGCGCCGGTGGGCGAAGCACTGCGGCAGGCCGGAGCGCGGGCACTGCAGTGGATGACCCGCATCCCGGGGGAGCCGGTCGAAGATCTGGTGGCACAGATCGGCCTGCCGGCCTCCACCTTCGAGGACGCGACCAAGCAGATCGGTGCCCGCTTGGTGGTCCGGCTGACCGACGGCCGCACCCTGACAGCGGAGAGGGCCGAGGGAGGCGGATCCGTCGGATCTGCGTCATGGACCCGCCACCCCGAGCTGGTCCGGGAGAAGCTGCACAGGACGGGGGTCCCGCAACAGGTCGTGGACCGGCTGAGCCGGCTCCCTCAGCTCACGGCCGGTGAACTGGCGGACGCCCTGCGCCGCAGCTGGGCCGCCTGACCGGGACCGCCCCTCACGAGTGCGGCATCGGAAAGACGTTCAATTGCTCCTCCGTCAGCTCTCCCTCCCGCCGGCCCAGTCGTACACCGGCCGACTGCATGCGGCCGCGCCCCAGCGCGGGGTAGGCGGCCGGGGCGGCTCCGACCGTGCCGGGCACGACGACGCGCACCGCACGCATCCCGGCCCCGGTCGCCTCGGGGGTCGTCAGATCCACGCTGATGACCTCGTGCCCGGCGGCCTCGACCTGGGCGAGCAGGACATCGGCGCTGCGTCGCGGCAGCGAGGGAACATCTGCCCAGCTGCCGACCGGAAGGTCCCACGACCACGGGGCGACCCGGTCCGCCGCTCGCCGGTCGAGGTAGAGCTGCTGCTGGCACAACTGCTCCACCACATCCCGGCAGTCGGACCGGTAGGAGTCCAGATAACGCCGGTCACGGCGCCATGGTTTGAGCGGTGAGGGCCGGTCGTGGTTCCAGGACGCGGCCGCCGTGGGATTGTCCAGCGTACGACAGGTGATCTGGAGGATGTACGCCTCCGCGAGCGCCTTGGCGGCAGCCTCACGCGGGTCGGCACGAGCCGCGAATCCGTAGGTCAGCCAGCCTTCGGGGCTGCTGCGTACCCCGGCGGCGAGCACCGGCACCCCGAAGTCGTTGGGCAGATGGACCAGCCGCACCTCGAACGAATGGGCCGCATCGCCGGTGAGCGAGGCCAGCCGGCCAGGCAGGGGCAAGTCGGGAAGAGGGTGCGCATTGGCCCACCACAGGGCGGAGGCGTCACGTTCGATCACCTCTTCCAGCCCGGAGAGCAGGGCCAGTTCCGCCGTTCTGCCGGCTGCGATACCGCCCACCGCGGGAAAGGCGTACAACGGCTCGGGTCCTTGGTGCGGCATGCGCTGCCAGGCGGTGTAGACGAGGAAGACGGGCACATGGACGGGCTCGTCGCTGCCGACCTGGCGGCCCTCGATCCAGTGTGCCGGTGAGTCCGGCAGGAAGGGACGGAAAGGGAAGCCGGGACTGGCGTACTGCCGGGCCGAATACAGCACCAGCTCCCGTGGATCCAGCGCGGGAACACCCTGCCGGGTCAGCGCTTCGTAGGTCGCATAGCGGATGCGGCCGGCGTCCGGGGCGATCGCTCCGCAGAGTCTCTCGACGGCCTCGCCCTCGGCCGCGCGGCGGGCGGCCCGCGACCCCTCCCAGGACGTCCCGAACGCCTGCCGGTCGGCCTGCCAGGGATGCTGTTCCGTGAGATCGGCCAGATCGCTGACGGCCAGGTGCAGGGCGGGGGGCGTACCGGCCAGTCCGGTGAACACGCGCGTCCCGGTGATGACCGAGCGGTACGGGCCGGAGCCCGGCTCGGTACAGCGAGTGCTGTCCGGGCCGGACTCCGGGGTGGATGAGACGGTCATCAGCTGACGTACGCCGCAACACAGTTGTCGGTGATGAGTGTCTCGGCCTCGATGTAGGCCGCGACACAGTTGTCGGTGATGAGTGTCTCGGCATCCGTGTACGCCGCGACGCAGTTGTTGGCGATGAGCGGCTCGGCGTACGCCGCCACGCAGTTGTTGGCGATGAGCGACTCGTTCATGAAGGTTTCCTTTCGGTCGCGGTACCTCTCCCGAGTTCGGGGGAGGAAGGTGACAGCGGTTCTGTGCTGCCGTCCCGCACAGCCGCGTCGGCGGCTGCACGGAAGCTTCTGTGCCGGCCGACGATCAGCAGACAGCCGATTCCGGCCGCCGTACCGCCAAGAGCGCACAGGGACCACAAGGTGGTCGCGCCGAACCGGTCGAGGACCCAGCCGCCGCCGGCCGGAGCCAGGAAGGCAGCCGCTGTCCACGCCATGCCGTACGTGCCCTGATAGCGGCCCCGCTGATGCGTCGGCGCCCGGTTCGCGGCCACGGCCATTCCCGCGGGGGCCTGCAGGATCTCCCCCGCAGTCCAGACCGCCACGGTGAGGGCGAAGGCCACCGCACTGTCCGCGAGCATGGTCAGACCGAACCCCCATCCCAGCAGCAGCCCGGCGGCGAGCAGTACACCGGCGGGTGACTGCCGGCCTGCCAGCCGGGTCACCGGGATCTGAAGTGCCACGACGAGAAGCCCGTTGAGGGCGAAGACCAGGCTGTAGGTCCCCGGGCTGTGACCCTGCTCGGTCATGACGACGGGAAGTGTCGTCGAACCCTGCTTGAAGACGACCGCGAACAGCAGCGTCATCAGTACGAACAGCAGGAAGGGCCGGTCCCGGTGGACCGCGGCGGGCAGGGCCTTACGGCCCGTGTCCGCTCCGGCAGCCGGATCGGGACGGGTTTCCGGAACCTTGATCAGCACGACCAGTGCGCACAGCAGTGTCGCGGCGGCGTCGGCGACGAACAGCACGGCGTACCCGTGGCTGTACATCAGGCCCGCCAGAACCCCGGACAGCGCGCCACCGGCGTTCAGGGCCCAGTAGTTCAAGGCGAAGGCGCGCTGCCGGTCCGGCGCCGGGACCAGGTCACTGAGTGATGCCTGCAGGGCCGGCCGTACGGCGGTGCTCCCCACGCCCACGGCCACGGCAGCCAGGGCCACGGCCCAGCGGCCCTCACACAGGCCGAGCATGGCCATGCTCACCGCCGTCCAGCAGTGGGCCGCGAACATGGTCCACCGGCGGCCCAGACGGTCGGCCAGCACCCCGCCCAGCGCGGATCCCGCGACCCCGCCGAGTCCGATGAGGGACATGACGATTCCGGCGTACGAGGCGGAGTAGTCGCGGCCCACCGTCAGGGAGAGGACAAGCATGGGACCGGCGAAACCGCCGATCCAGTTCACCAGGATGCTCACCCAGATCCACCAGAAGGCGGGCGGCAGCCCGCGCAGGCCGGCCGGAGGGACCCGCCGTGTCACCGTCGGTTCTCTCATGGGGTGGCGTCGCGCTCCCGCGACCGGTGCGGCAGGCCGAACCGCGGCCGGACCGGGGCGCCTCCGTCCAGGTCCGCGGCCAGCTTCTCCAGCAGCCCCGGCTCGTGAACGGCGTCGGTGAGCACGCGTCGTAACCGTCCGTACCACTGGGCGGCGCTCTCGTCACCGGCGAACCGCGGAAGGTCCTGCCTGACCACGGCGTCCTCCACGGCGAGGTGGACCAGCAGCTGACGCAGCAGATCCGCGGCCGACGGTAGACGGGTCCCCAGGGTGAGATGGACCGAGGGCTGTCCATCGACCGCCCTGACCGTGTGCCACCAGCCTCTGGGGAGATAGAGGACGTCGCCGTCGGTGAGCTCGCCGCTCCAGCAGACGCTCTCTGCGGAGGGACGAGGAGGGCGGCTGAGTACCCCGACCGGAGCGTCCTGCGTCGGCGGGTGGATGTCCCACCGCTTGGCGCCGCCCACCTGCATGATCAGAACGTCGTGATCGTCCCAGTGCGTGTCGAAGCCCTGCTCCGCCCCGCCGAGATTGGCGTAGAGGTTCGCCTGCACCAGGGAGCGAAGACTGTTCTCCACCCCGGTGACGAGGGTGCGCAGGGGAGCATGGAGTTCCTCGATGCCGTCGATCACCAGAGTGGCGCCGAGGGACAGCGCGTCGTGGAGATGATCCGGGCGGATCCGCAACGGACGTCCGCGCGGCGCGAGTTGCGGTACCGGTTCCGCGCAGGACATCAGCGATCCGTTCTCCGCGGCCCGCACCAGATGGATGCGGTTCAGGTCGACCCGGGCTGCGGCCAGGATGTCGTTGAGCTGGTCCCAGCCGAACACGCCGGCGAAGCGGCCCTCGGGTCCTTCGACCACCACGGGTGCGGTACCCAGACGACTGCCCAGGAAGTCGCTCTCCCGCAGCGGGTACAGCAGATCGCCCAGCCCTGCCGGCGGGGCGAGGCCCTCCGCATCTGTCCTCAGGACGTCCACAGCGTTACCTCCATCAACCGACGAGCGGACCGCGGCGTTGCCGGTGTGCCCGGATCAGGCACCGACGGCGTGCAGGCCGCCGTCGACATGAACGATCTCTCCGGTGGTCTTCGGGAACCAGTCCGACAGCAGGGCGACAACGCCCCGTCCCGCCGGTCCGGGGTCGGTGACATCCCACTCCAGGGGGGAGCGGTTGTTCCATACCTCCGCCAGTTCCGTGAACCCCGGGATCGATTTGGCGGCCATGGACCTGATCGGGCCGGCCGCGATCAGGTTGCAGCGGATGTTCTGCTTGCCCAGGTCCCGGGCGAGGTAGCGCGAGGTGGCCTCGAGTGCGGCCTTGGCCGGACCCATCCAGTCGTACTGCGGCCAGGCGTAGCGCGCATCGAAGGTGAGGCCGACCACCGAGCCGCCTTCCCGCATCACCGGCAGACAGGCGGTGGTCAGGGACTTGAGGGAGAACGCCGACACATGCATGGCAGTGGCGACGGACTCGAAGGAGGTGTTGAGGAAGTTGCCCCCGAGCGCGTCCTGGGGCGCGAAGCCGATGGAGTGCACCACTCCGTCCAGCCCGCCCAGCTCCGCCCGCACCGCTTCGGCCAGGCCGTCGAGCTGGGCGACGTCGGTGACGTCGAGTTCGAGGACCTTGACGTCATCCGGTCTCGGCAGCCGTTTCGCCGCCATCTCGGTGAGACTGGGCCGGGGGAAGGCGGTCAGGATGATCTCGGCACCTTGTTCCTGTGCCAGCCTGGCCGCGTGGAAGGCGATGGACGACTCCATCAGCACGCCGGTGAGCAGGATGCGCTTGCCCGTGAGGATTCCGGTCATGGTTATCAGTGCCCCATGCCCAGTCCGCCGTCGACCGGGACGACGGCCCCCGTGATGTACGAGGCGTGCTCGGAAGCGAGGAACCGCACGGTCTCGGCCACCTCCTCGGGCCGGGCGAAGCGGCCGAGGGGCACTCGTGCGGCGATGCTCCGACGGCGCTCGTCCCCGAGGTCCTTCGTCATGTCGGTGTCGACAAACCCTGGCGCGACGACATTGAAGGTGATGTTGCGCGATCCCAGTTCATGGGCGAGGGAACGCGCGAAGCCGATCAGACCTGCCTTGGAGGCCGCATAGTTCGCCTGGCCCGGCGAGCCCAGCAGACCGACGACGGAGGAGATCAGCACGACCCGCCCCTTCCGCGCGCGCAGCATGCCGCTGCTGCCGCGCTTCACGACGCGGAAGGCGCCGGTGAGATTGGTGTCCAGTACGGAGGTGAAGTCGTCGTCGGACATGCGCATCAGCAACTGGTCTTTGGTGACGCCCGCATTGGCCACCAGGACCTCCACGGGGCCGTGTTTGTCCTCGATCTCCTTGTAGGCCAGCTCCACCTGCTCGGCATCGGTGACGTCGCACCGGACCCCGAGCAGGCCGGACGGCGGCTCGCCGGAGCGGTAGGTGATGGCGACCTTGTCGCCCGCATCGGCGAAAGTGCGGGCGATGGTGAGGCCGATGCCGCGGTTTCCTCCGGTGACAAGGACCGAACGGCTCACGCGATTCTCCGTTTCGTTGAAGTGGTCGGAGGGCCGGGTGGGGATCAGAGCGACGCACTCGGGGCGAGTGAGGCCACCAGCGGAGAGTCGTGGTCGTGCATGCCGGCCGACGCCGCGCCCCCCGGAGCGCCGATGTCCGTGAAGAAGTCCAAGGCGGACTGCCGGAACTGATGCAGCTCGGGCGGGAGGTCCGTCTCGAAGAAGATGGCCTCCACCGGGCAAACCGGCTCGCAGGCTCCGCAGTCCACGCATTCGTCCTCGTGGATGTACAAGGCCCGTCGCCCCTCGTAGATGCAGTCCACAGGGCATTCGTCGATGCACGACCTGTCCTTCACATCGACACATGGCTGCGCTATCACATACGTCATGCGGTGGCTGTCCCCTGCGAGTCGGTCATGAGCGGGTGAGGAGAAGGACGGCGTTCTGGCCGCCGAACCCGAACGAGTTGCTGACGGCGACCTCCACCTTGGCCGGCCGTGCGGCCTTGGCGACGACGTCCAGCTCGATCGCGGGGTCCAGGCTGTCGAGGTTCGCGGTGGGCGGGATGAGCCCCTTGTCGATGGTCATCGCCGTGATGGCCGCCTCGATGGCGCCGGCGGCGCCCAGCGAGTGCCCCACGACACCCTTGACCGATGTGACGGCAGGACGGTCGCCGAGCACGCGGCGGATCAGCTTCGCCTCCATCTCGTCGTTCAACGGTGTCGAAGTCCCGTGGGCGTTGACATGGTCGACCGCGTCGGGAGCTATGTCCGCGTCCTTCAGCGCGGCCCGCAGCGCCAGTTCCGCCCCTGCTCCTTCCGGTTCGGGAGCGGTGGCATGGTGCGCATCGGCCGACGCCCCGTATCCGGAGATGTGCGCGTAGACATGCGCTCCGCGGGCCCGTGCGTCCTCCGCCCGTTCCAGAACGATCACGGCTGCGCCCTCTGCGGGAACGAACCCGTCACGGTCGGCGTCGAAGGGGCGCGATGCCGCCGTGGGGTCGCTTCGACGCTCTGACAGCGCACCCATCTGGCTGAAACCGGTGATGATCGAGGGAATGAGGCAGGCCTCGGTCCCCCCGGTGATCACCACGTCGCAGACCCCCTGACGGAGCAGTTCGCGGGCCGTCCCGATGGCGGTCGTACCCGATGCGCAGGCCGTGGCCGTGACGAAGTTGGGGCCACGCGCCCGGTGCTCCATCGCCACGTAACCGGCCGACATGTTGACGGCGAGCATGGGGATGAGCATGGGCGAGACTTTCAGGGGCCCCTCGTCCAGCAGCACGTGATGCTGCTTCTCCCAGCTGGCGGCTCCGCCGATGCCGCTGCCGATGACCACGGCCACACGCGTGCCGTCCCAGCTGGAGGAGTCCAGTCCACAGTCCGCCACCGCCTCCGCGGCGGCCGCGATCGCGAACTGGCTGCTGCGGTCCAGGCGCCACGCCTTGCGCCGGCCGATACTCCTGGCCGCGTCGAAGGAGGGGATCCAGCAGCCGATGTCGGCCGGGGTGCCGGTGAGCGCGGGCACCCGCGTCGCTGCCGTACCCTCGGGCGCCCGGATCCTGTCCCAGGCGGGACCGGCGCCCACCCCGGCCGCCGTCACCATGCCGATCCCGGTGATGGCGGCGTCGAACGAGCCGGTGGAGTCTGCCATCAGGCCGTCACCAGCTTGCTTTCGATCACGTTCACGGCCTGCGCGAGTGTGTCGTCGCCGGACAGGTCGTCATCGGTGAGCTGGATGCCGAACTCCTGCTGGACGTGGAGGGTGAGCTCCACCAGGGCCAGCGAGTCGAGTTCGAGGTGGCTGAACGTGTGCTCGGTCTCCACTTCACCGGCTTCGAAGCCGAAGCTCTTGACCAGCAGCTGGACGAGACGCTCGTAGGTGTCGCTCATGATGTCGCTCCTTGTGGTGAGGGATGTGCCGAGGGTCGGCGGGTACTCAGACGGGATGGACGTCCGGCCAGCGGAAGGTGCAGGCGCCCCAGGTCAGCCCACCGCCGAACGCGGCCGCCACGGTGCGCTGTCCGGGGCGCAGTGCTCCTGACGTCACGGCGTCCGCCATGGCCAGCGGGATGGATGCCGCAGCGGTGTTGCCGACCCGGTCCAGGTGCACGGGGAAGCGGGATCTCGGCAGCTGCATCCGGTCGGCGACGGCGTGCATGATGCGCAGGTTGGCCTGGTGCGCGATGAACACCTCGATGTCACCGGCCTCCCATCCGGTCTGCGCCACGGCGTCCAGAGCGGCCTCTGCCATCCGCTCGACGGCGTGACGGAAGACGGATTTGCCGGCCATACGGAAGTAGGGGTCGGCCTGCTGCACGGTCGCCGCCCGGACCGGGTCGCGGGAGCCTCCCGACGGAACCATGATCAGTTCGCTTCCGGTGCCGTCGCTGCCCAGGACCAGCGGCCCGAGAGCCCCGGCCTCATGAGGGGCGCCGGCGCGGAGCACGACAGCACCGGCCCCGTCTCCGAAGATGGCCCGTGTGGAGCGGTCCTGCGGATCGAGGATGCTGGAGTACACATCGGCGCCGATGACCAGCACGGTGTGGGCCGTGCCCGCGGCGATGAGGCCGTTGGCAGTGGCCAGTGCGTACAGGAAGCCGGTGCATACCGCCCCGACGTCGAACGCCGCAACCGTGTCCAGGCCCAGCTGCGCCGCCACCAGCGGGGCAGTGCCGGGACACGGGCGGTCCGGGGTGGTCGTGGCCACGATGACGGCGTCGACCGTGTCCAGGGAGGCGGACTTCAGCGCCCGCCGGCCTGCCTCGACGGCAAGGTCCGAGGTCGCCATGCCGGGCTCGGCCACATGGCGCCGGCCGATACCGGTGCGGCTGCGGATCCACTCGTCCGATGTGTCGAGCTCGCTCGCCAGGTCGTCATTGGTGACCACACGCGGCGGCAGCCAGGTCCCCAGCCCGGACAGGACCGCTGCGCGATCCATCAGACCCCTCCTGCCTGGGGCTGCGCCGTGGCTTCCAGGACAGCCACTTCGTCGCTGACCTCTCCCAGGTAGTCGGCCACGTCCAAGTAGGAGCGCATCAGGGACACCTCGACGTACGGCATGCCGTGACGCACCAGGTAGTCCTTCACCAGGGGCTGCGCATGCCGTAGGTTCCTGCGCGGCATGGAGGGAAAGAGGTGGTGCTCGATCTGGTAGTTCAGGCCGCCGTAGAAGAAGTCCGTGACGCGGTTCGGCAGCAGGTTGCGGGAGGTCACCACCTGCCGGGTCAGCCAGTCCAGCTCCTCGCTCTCACCGTCGCGTACGGGCAGCCCCTTGTGGTTGGGAGCGAACAGCAGGCCCATGTAGAAGCCGAACAGCGCCTGGTGCACGACGATGAAGGCGATGGCCTTGCCGGGCGGCAGCACATAGAACACCGCCGCGAGGTAGACGACGAGATGCAGGGTCAGCAGGGCCAGATCGGCGGCCACGTATCGCTTGAGGGCGCCCTTGCTGGCGGCGACGTAGCCGGACAGGTGCAGCCGCAGCCCCTCCATCATGATCACGACATAGAACATCCATGCCTGGTGGCGCACGATGAACCGTGACACGGCCCCGGTCTTCTTCGTCCTGTCCTTGGCGTCGAAGATGACCTGGCGGCGCAGGATGTCGGGATCGAGAGAGAGATGGTTGGGGAAGTTGTGGTGCTTGGTGTGGTGACTCACCCACCAGCCGAAGCTGACACCGGTGAGCAGGTTGCCGTGGATGTAGCCGATCACATCGCCGCCGCGCCGCTTCCGGAAGATCTGCCGGTGGCCCGCGTCGTGTCCGACCAGGTCGGTCTGACCGAAGCAGACCGCAAGGAAGACGGCGACCGCGAGCTGCCACCATGTGTCGCCCAGCAGAGCGAAGACGGTCCAGCCGGCAACGAGCAGCAGAAGATTGAGAATGATTTTGAAGGTGTAGTAGACGGGCTGCAGGTCCATCAGCCCCGCCCGCTTCACCAGCTGGGTGACCTCGTCGAGACTCGCCGTGTCAGAGCTGCCGCGACCGCCGGCCGTGGCACCGCTCTCGCCGACCGTGCTCATATCGCGTCCTCCAGCCCCATGTAGGCAAGCCGGGTGCGCTGCATGCGCTCGGCCCACTCCTGTCCCGTCGCCATGCGCTCCTCGGCGGTGGTGTCCTTCAGCCGGCGTCCGGGCCATGCCTCGTAGTCGCCCAGCAGGTGGCCGTGCTCCTCGATGCCCTGCTGGAACAGCCTTTCGCGGCGAAGCAGCTGTTCGGAGGTCGGCAGCGTCCCCCACAGCGCATAGCCCTCCGCCATCAGCTCCAGAAGCCGCGGCTTGTCCTCCGGGTGCTTCAGAAGGTGCTCGCGGATGATGGAGCTGCCGACCGTCAGATGCCGGATCTCGTCGATCCCGGCGCCGCGCTCGATATCGGCCGCGGCGGGGTCGAAGACGCGCCACTTGCGCTCGCTGAGCTCCGCGGCCGGTGCGAGTACACCTTCCACCAGCACGGTCAGGACCAGCACACCGCCGATGTAGTCCCGCTCGTCGCGCAGCACCCGCAGCCCGAAGTTCTCCAGCGGTACGAGGATGTTCTCCCGGTCGTCGCCGGCCAGCCGGTCGACCTCGGGAAACAGCTCGTGCTCCGCAGTGCCCAGCTGCAGGAGATGGCTGCGGAAGACCATCGCGTGCCGCGCCTCGTCGATGAGCTGGGTGGAGTAGAACTCCATGCCGTCGTTGTCCGGCGCCAGCGCCACCATGTAGCCGATGGCCCGCGTGGCCTTCTCCTCGGCGATCGACCGGAAGGCCAGTTCCTGCTTGAGCGCGCTGTTGAGGGGGCCTTCCTGCCGTACGACATCCATGGGCCGTACGTCATCGGCATGGCCGAGTATGCGGCCGCGCAACGTCCCCTGCGGCACTGAGCCGAGCCAGTACTTCAGGTTGCACGTCGCAGCCGACAGCTCCAGATTCAGCGCCCCGTCCATGAGCGAGGGCGCCTGCTCCCAGTCCGCCTCGGCCGGGAAGTTCGGCGGTGTCATTGATGTTTCCTTTCCGTGTGCTGCACACAGGACGGGCCGGCATGAAGGGCACCGGCGAAATTGACCAGAGGATCCGCCGTGCCGGAAGTGGCGGACAGGACGCGTGCCACCACCAGCTCGTGATCCCCGACGGTCACGGTCTGCACGAGACGGCATTCGAGCCACGACACGGCGTCGCGAAGCTGGGGAACGCCGCTGGGCGAGCACCCCGCCCAGGCATCGGACGGCAGCTGATCCAGCCCTTTGGCGCGGTACCGCCGGGCGAAGTGCCGGGCCAGCGGCTCATGGTCGGCCGCCAGGCTGTTCGCCACGAAGGTGGAGGCGGCGACGAGGGCCTTCAGCCCGCGGCTGTTGCGACGCAGTGCGACGCAGACCATGGGCGGATCACCGGGAATGGTGGTGAGGGTACTGACCGTCACCCCTTCGACGTCGGCCGCGTTGCCGCACGTCACGACCGTCACCCCGGTGACGACTCGCCGTATCGTGTCGGTAAGTGCGGCAGCGGTCTCCCCCGACTTCGCCGACGGCTCCTGGATCGCTGCCCTCGTCATGAGATCGCGCTCAGCGGGTTGTCGCTCCTGGCCGACGTGCTCGCGTCGAACTCGCTGCGGAAGCGCCGGTACGACTGGTGCGTCTCCGGTTCGAAGCGCAGCGCGAACGGCTTGAGGTAGTTGCCGAACAGCGCCCGGTCACCGAACAGATGGATCGGCAGGGCCAGCAGAGCCCACTCGAATCCCCACAGCGAGATCCAGGCGATCGCCACGAGTCCCTGCGTGACCAGGCTGTGCATGACGTTGTAGAGCACGTAATACGCCTTGTGCAGCTCACCGTTCCCGCTACGGCGGAACTGGATCGCGCCCGGGATGTAGCCGATGAGGTCGATGTACAGGAACAGCGCGACAGCCGGCCACCAGCGGACCTCGTCGAGGTGGGCGAAGAAGAGCACGACCGAGACCACGAGACCCAGCCCGTATTCCGCCCGGATCAGCCGGGCGGTGATGGGCGTCATGAAGAGGTTTTTGGTGTCCATCAGTCCGCCTGTGCCGCGACGAGAGGGATGTCGGCAGCGGGAAGTGCCACGGCCTGCGCCAGCGCCTTGTCCTCGATGACCGACCCGGTGCCGAACAGGCCGATGATCACGCGTGCGATGGTCTCTTTGATGACCCGCTCCGCCACCGGGTCGAGAATTCCGGCCAGGCTGGGAATCCCGAAGTCGAACTCGGCACGGAAGTCGACTCGGCACCCCCGCGTGGTCGGCGAGACGCGCCAGTCCCCGGAAAAGGTGTCGAAATCCCCGTCCAGCTGGGCGAAGGTGATCGTGAGATTCACCGGGTCAAAGTGATCGGACTCGGTCCACCGCAGGATGCCGTTGCGGAAGTACACCTCCCAGTCGCTGGTCTCCTCGTCAGCGCTGATCTCGTGCACGGCGACCGAGCGGACCACAGGGACGAGATCGGGATACTGGGCGAACTGCTTGACCTGGTCGTACCCCGCGGCTGGAGTGACCCCGGTCAGTTCGACGGCCACTTGAACACTACGCATGGGCGGAGTCGCTTTCGAGAGTCGGTACGTATCGGGCTGCCTGCGCCTGGCAGGCGCGGTCGAACGCCTCGTACAGGAACCGCACGTCCGAGGCGCTCAGGACCGCAGGCGGGGTGAGACGCAGGACCAGGTGCGAGTTGAGCGAGTGGTTGGCCACGACCCCCTGGGCGATCAGCTCGATGAGCAGATCCCCGGCCGGACCGGGGATGGTGAACTCGATGCCCAACAGCAGTCCGCGGCCCCGGACTTCGCGCACCAGAGGACCGAAGTGCCGGTGGGCGATGCTGCGGATGTTCGGCAGGATCTCCTCGCCCAGGTCGCGGGCGCGGGTGATCAGGTCCTCCTCCGTCAGGGCAGCCAGCGCCCCGCGGACGGCGGCCATGGCCAGAGGAGTCCCGGAGAAGGTCGAGGTGTGCAGATAAGGGTCCCGGTCGAAGGCCGCGAAGGCCTTCGGAGTCGCGATGACCGCCGAGACCGGCATGATGCCGCCGCCGAGCGCCTTGCCGGCCAGCAGGGCGTCCGGAGTGACGCCCTCCAGGTCCGCCCCCCACCAGGCCCCCAGCCGCCCCAGTCCGGTCTGGATCTCGTCCAGGACGAAGAAGGCGTCGTACGTCCGGCACAGCTCCTGCACCGCCCGCAGGTAGCCGGCGGGAGGCAGGATCACCCCCGCTTCGCCCTGGACCGGTTCGACCATGAAGCACGCCCGGCCCGGCATGGACGCGAGCAGCTCCTCCAGTGCGCCCACGTCCCCGTAGGGCACATGGTGGACTCCCGGCAGCAGCGGCCGGAACGGGTCCTGGAACAAGTCCTTGCCCGTGAGGCTCAGCGCGCCCATGGTCTTGCCGTGGTAGCCGCCGTGGGTGGCGACGAGTTGGTCCTTGCCGAGGGTACGGGCGAGTTTGATCGCCGTCTCGACGGCTTCCGCTCCCGAGCAGGCGAAATGGACCCGTTCGAGGCCGGCCGGGGCCTTGTCCACGAGCGACTCCGCCGCCAGGGCGGCCTGCGGCTCCAGGAAGATGCGGCTGGCCACCGGGTGCCGGTCGAGCTGCTCGGCGACATGGCGCACGACGGTGGGATGGCGGGCGCCCGTGATCAGCACTCCGTAACCGCCGCAGTTCAGGAAGCGGCGGTCGTCGTGCGTGGTGAGCCAGGCGCCCTCGGACCGGGTTTCGAGGTGCCCGCCGAACAGCTCGCCCAGCGTGGCGCGTCCCTTGCTCAGGTAGGAGCGGTAGAGCCCGCCGATGTGCTCACGGTCGTAGGTGGCGGAGACGGTGGGTGTGGTCATGACTCTCCTCAGGCCAGCCGCAGCGGCTTGCCCGTGACGTGCTCGATGAGCGGTTCGGAGAAGCTGGAGCGCGACGGGGGATGGAAGGACAGCCCGTGTGAGGCTGCCGCCAGGTACGGGATGTCGCCTCCGCCGATGAACGCCATGCCGCCGAGCAGTTCGACGGCACGCCGGACGGTGTCGGCGATGGCGTCCTGAGCGCCGTAGCGCGCCAGCAGCGACTTGGCCAGCGCCGCGTTGTCGGTCTCCCCGTCGGTGATCATCCGAGCGGCGCCCTCCAGCAGGAGCGATGCCGTCTCCAGCCGTGTCACGAGCTCCGCCCGTTCGGTGACGGAGCCGCGGCCCGAGCTGATGACGCGTTCCGCCAGGCCGCTGGCGATCCCGAGGTACGAGGCGGAGATCAGCACCTCGAACCAGATGAAGCCCACCGTCTGCAGCTCGTCCAGCTCGCGGTTGCTGCCCAACTGGGTGCGCATGACCTGCTGCTCGTCCACGAGTACGTCGGTGAGCCGTACTTCGTCACTCTCGGCGCCGGCCAGAGCCCAGCTCGACCAGAAGGGGTGGACGGTAAGACCTTCGGCCTGGCGGGGGACGAGCAGCACGGCCATGTCGCTCGTACCGTCCTCGTTGGGCAGGGCCACGCTGGCGGTGAGGAGGTCCATGGATCCGGACAGGCTGCACGGTTTCTTCGAACCGTTGATGCGATAGCCCTTCGCGTCCGGCCGCGCCTGCATGGTCGGGGTGAGGATGCCGCGCCCCGGCCTGCCCTCGGCGAAGCCCGAGGCCACCAGCAGGTTCTGCTCGACGATGCCTTCGAGCAGGGCCCACTCGACCCCGCCGCTCTGCAGGCTGTCGGCGAGCGAGAAGAGGGTGGCGACGGAGAAGTGGTGCATCGTGGTGGCCACGGCCAGCGAGGGAGACACCGCGGCCAGCGCCCGGGTCACCGCCACCGCGTCCAGTGGGCCGGCGCCGAGACCGGAGTACGTCTTGGGGATGACCAGGCTGGGGCCTCCATGGGCCCGGAAGAGGCCGATCGCAGGGCTGCCGGGCCGCTCCAGCTCCTCCAGTGAGTGCCCGCCGAGTTTGTCCAGCAGCCCGGGCAGATAGCCTTCGCAGACCTCGCGGGCTGCTTCCAGTGCACGCATCGAACGACTCCTAGCAAGGACGGGTTGTTCATGAGTTCTGACTGAGCAGGGCCCGCCAGGCCCCGAAGACCGCGTCATGTGGACGTGAGCCGGTACTGATGCTCACGCCCTGGATGTGGGAGGTGCGCAGGATCGGGTAGTTGGCCTCGCCGAAGACGCCGCCCGTCAGCCCCGTACCACCGTGGGTGGGCAGGCAGGGCAGAAAGCCGATGTGCGAATCGTTGACCTTCAGCAGACCGCCGTTGCCGACCCGGGCCACGAACCGGTCGATCGTCTCGGAGCTCCTTGCCCACAAAGAGTTGCGCAGGCCGTAGACGTTGGAGTTCACGAAGTCGATGAACCGCTCCAGCATTTCGTCGTCCGGCGCCGGGTCGGCCACCACGATCGGAAGCAGCGGGAAGAACGTCTCGTGCCGTACGGCGTCGACGTCACGCGCGTTCGCGAGGCCGCGCACGACCACCACCGTCGGCTCGAGGAAGATGCCGTTCGGGTCGCGGCTCTCATCGATCTGCATGGCATGGCCGCCGCACGCCAGCTCGGCGCCCTTCTCCAGGGCGTCGTCCAGGCACGTGAAGAACTTCTCGTTGCGGAGCACGGGGGTCAGCAGCACATCGGGCTCTGCCGGATACCCCGGCCGGATGTGGCCGACCTGACGTACGAGACTCGCGACGAGAGCATCGGCCACATCCGGGTGCACCAGCACCTGGTTGGGAATCATGCACAACTGCCCGGAACCGTAGAAGCTCTCCGTGAGGGCCTCGGCGGCCAGTTCGACGTCCGCGTCCTTCCAGACGGTCACCACGTCGTTGCCGGCGAGTTCGAGGATGGGCTTCTTGCCCTCCGCCACACAGCGTGCTTCGAACTTGATGCCGTTCTCACTGCTGCCGAAGTAGATGATGTCGTTCACGTCCGGGCTGGCGAGCCAGGCCGAGAGCATCGGGCCGGGATCTCCGCACACCACGTTCAGGGTGCCGGGAGGCGCGCCGACCTCGTCCAGAGCCGGAGCGACGATCTCCTGCATCACGTACATGACGCCGAGCGGGCCGCTGCGCGGTGCACGAACGACGAGCGAGTTGCCGCCCATCACCGCCGTCACACCGAGCAGGGCGCTGGACAGCGGGGCGTTCTGCGGAGGGTTGAGGCACACCACCCCGTCCGGCTGACGGCGTACCTGCAGAAGCCGCTCTCCGCGGTGGAACTCCTGCAGCATCTGCGAACGGTAGAAAGCGATGGACTCGGGGCTGAAGCATTCGAGCATTCCGGAGACCTGCCACTGGGCGAGCATCAGAGGATGCCCCTCCGCGACAAGTATCTCGGCTATTTCGTCAGCCCGTTCGGCGAGTCTTTTGCAGAGCAGCGCGCCGAACTCGTGGAGCCGCGTTTCGAGCGGGAACGCTCCCCAAAGCGGGGCGGCGGTCGCTGCCGCCTCGATCGCGCGCTGTACCGTGTCACGGTCAGCTTTGGCGACGCGTCCGACGACGACATCCGAGTGATCTTCCGCTGCGATGCGCCCCTGCTCGAGTTTGCGCTTGAGCGTCAGACTCGAGAAGACGTCGTCCAGCAGGATGTTGGAGTCGAGGACGTACACCCAGTCGTCGCTCTCAAGTGGTCGACCATTCACGTAGGAGTGGTAGGTGCGCAGTGGTGCAGAATTCCTGGACAGACCGGATCGGCTCTGCAGCGCCGGGCGAGACAGCTGCGTACTGCCCACGATCACTCCTTACGTTCGGAAACTCGGAGAACCAGCTTCGTGACGACACTCGCAGGGGGCTCTGACAGATCGCTTAGATCCCACTGATACGGCCGTTTCAGCACCGCGGTCAGTCGGCTTGCTACGTTCTCGGAGACCCTCGCAGGCCAAATAATGGAGAAGTCGGATGAGCCGGTCGATGAAGTCTTCTCAAGGCAACGCAGAAACAGCTCTCCAGGCGATCCAGAAATACGGAAGGAACCCCAGCTCCTTCCTTGCGGTCAACGAAGGGAACGAGTTCTTCGAAGGCAACGAGGGTGGTGTCGTCGCCTACCGGAGGGCCGGCAGGTACTTCATCCAGTTCGGCGGGGTGTTCGCGGAGGAGAACCAGCACCGGGCGACCCTCCAGGAGTTCCAGAGGTATGCACGCGAACAGCGGCACAGGATCGTCTGCATTCAGTTGCAGCGCGAGGACGCCGAGCTTTACGCGGCCGAAGGGTTTACGGTCAATCAGGTGGGCGCCTCGTACTCCGTGCATCTCCCGGAGTTCACCTTGAAGGGCACGCGTTTCATGAAGCTGCGCAACAAGATTTCGCGAGCCAAGCGCAGCGGTCTGGAAGTTCGTGAGGTCCACCATGCAGACGTCGGGAGCCGGATCGGCGAGATTGACGAGGCGTGGCTCCGGTCGAAAGGAAAGCACGTCAAGGAGATCGAGTTCCTGGTGGGCCAGATCGGGGGCGCCGCTCAGCAGCACCGGCGCCTTTTTGTGGGCCTGATCGAGGAGAAGCCGGTCGCGTACGTCTCGTATTCGCCGGCCTACGGCGAGCGCTCGGGCTGGTTGCACGACCTGAGCAGGCGTCTGCCCGACGTGATGCCGGGCGTGATGGAAGCGATCAACTCCGCCGCGATCGAGCAGTTCATCAGCGAGGACGCCCAGTGGCTGCACTTCGGCTTCACGCCGTTCACCGGCCTGGATCCGGCGCTGGAACTCCCCCGGAGCAGTCCGCTGACGGGGAAGTTCATGCGACTGCTGGCCGAGAAGGGCGAGGCGGTGTACCCGGCGGCCAGCCAGCTGACCTACAAGGAGAAGTGGGGTCCGCACCTTGTCCTGCCGGAGTACCTGGCCTTCCAGGGGCGCGCCCGCTTCGGGGCGATCTGGCAGATCCTGCGCGTCACCAAGTCCATCTGACGGGGACGGCGGACTCGCCGCCGCCCCCGCCGGCTTGCCCCCGTACGGGCCCCGGCCTCAGCCCGCCTGCTGCAGAAGGCTGCTTTCCTGACGCAGGATTTCCGCCAGTGTGTTCTGCATTCCGGGCCCCGGTTCGAGGCCCAGCTCGGCAGCGAGGCGATGCCGCACCCGCCGGTAGGTGTTGAGAGCGTCGGCCTGCCGGCCTGAGCGGTACAGGGCAATCATGAGCTGCTCGCAGAAACGCTCCCGCAGAGGGTGGCGTGACAGCAGCTGCTCGATTTCCGGGACCGTCTCGTGATGCCCTCCGAGAGCCAGCCGGGCATCGATGAGAAGCTCCTGGGCAATGAGGCGGGTTTCCTCGAGACGGGCCGAAGCGGTCCGGCAGATCATCCCGTGTCCGGTATCCAGCAGCGCCGGCCCGTGCCACATTGCGAGGGCGTGCTTGAGGGACGCGATGACCTCGGCCGGATGATGCGCAACGCGGCGCCCTGCCGTTTCCACCACGGAAGTGAACCGTGTGGCGTCTATGTCCTCCGGCGGCAGCGCGAGCATGTATCCGGAACCGAATGTCCGGATGAAGTCGCGGATTTCTTCCCTGCCGCTCTGCCGTACCAGAGTCCGCCGCAGACGGGCGATATGACCTTGCAGCGAGTTCGCCGCGCTCCGCGGAGGCCGTTCCCCCCACAGTTCGTCGAGCAGGTCATAGACCGGGACTGTTGTCCCCGGCGAGAGGGACAATGTGGCGACGATCGCCCTGAGCTTTTCACCCGGAATGGCGATGGGAACACCGTGCTCGATCACCTGCAATGGGCCGAGAAGCCTTATTTGCATGTTACCCCCGTAACACCTGAGAGGCCGTGATGGTCCGTGCGGCCTTGCCGTCCGAATAGCAATGACAGTGTGTGCACGCGCGTAGCGCCGAGCTCTCACATATGAGTTCGGATATGCGAGGGCACGCCGCAGAGCGATGAGCCGAAGGAGGTGCGCCGGCTGGTTACAGCTCAGGGTGACGCACGGCGATCTCGACCGGGTCGGCGTAAGCCGGGCGAGAGCGCGCAAGAACGTGATCGCCTGTGGACGAGCCGGAATCGGAAAACGTCTGCACCATCCCCCGAGGGAGCTATCGTTGATCAGTGCGAATATCCTGACGTTGCAGGAACATACACGGGCGCCTGTTTTGGCGCCACAGGGATCTGGCTCGTGTCGAGTCGACCGACCCGGTTTCGGCAGAACTTTTCCTCCTCCTTGGCCTGGTTTGGCTGCTCCCTGACCAGTTGGGCATGACTGCGAACTGGCCGAATTTCGATGCATAGTCTTGGCACCTCGAGGTCCATCGGCAAGCTGGACCTTCTGTGGTGAGGAGGGCATGTGGCGCAGCAAGAGCGCGCGGTGAAGACCCGTCGGCACATCGTGGAAGCGGCGGCGGAGGAGTTCGCCGAGCGGGGCTACGAGGCGGCAACCTGCGCGAACATCGCCTCGCGCGCTGGTGTGACCAGGGGTGCCTTCTACTTTCACTTCACCTCCAAGAACGACGTCGCCGGAGCGGTGCTGAGCGAGTGGATCGCCCGTCAGCCCACCGCCGGGCCACTGCCGTTCAAGCTGCAGGAGCTGATGGAGCGGGCGATGGCGACCGCGCGCCAGCTCAAGGACGACCCCGTGGTGAATGGTTGTTTCCGGCTGTGTCTGGAGGAGGGGCTCGGCGTCGGCGAGCGGCAGCGCCCTTACCTGATCTGGTCGGACCGGTACAAGGAACTGCTGGAGAGTGCTCGGGAGCAGGGAGCGCTGCACCCGGATGCGGTCACGTCGGAGACGGCCGAGCTGCTGATCGGCGCCTTTGCCGGGGCGCGGCTGGCGTCGCAGATCCTGCCCGAGGGGGCCGATGTCGAGCAACGGGTCGTCTCCTTCCTCCGGCACCTGCTGCCTCATGTGGCAACCCCCCAGTCAGTCGCCCGACTTGGGCTCACTCCGCCCGCCGGCCCCTACGCGGATGATTGAACATTCCTACCGTTGGTATGTAACATCCCGGAGGTCGAGTAGCTTGTCGGGTCCGGCCCGGCCTGGCGGCCGTGCCGTGGTCCCGTAAACCGAGAGGACTGTCGTGAGCACACCCGTACAGACCAAGGCCGTGCAACTGCGTGCGCTCCACACGCAGCCGGGGCCGCTCGTACTGCCCAACGTGTGGGACGCCGCGAGCGCCGCCCTGGTTCAGTCGGCGGGTGCGACGGCCGTGGCAACGACAAGTGCTGGCATTTCCTGGTCACTTGGGCGCGCAGACGGTCACGGTCTGTCCCTCGACGAGATGGCGGCCGCAGTACGGCGGATCGCTTCCGTGGTCGCCGTACCGGTCACCGCGGACATCGAGGGAGGGTACGGCGCGGCACCTGCGGCGGTGGCGAAGAGTGTGGCGACGGTGGTCGCGGCAGGCGCCGCGGGTATCAACCTCGAGGACTCCACCGGCGCCGACGAGCCGCTGTACGGAATCGACGCACAGCGTGAACGCATCGTGGCCGCGCGCCAGGCAGCGGTGGAGGCGGGAGTCCCCGACCTCTTCATCAACGCGCGCACGGACGTCTTCCTGGCCGGTGTGGGAGACGCCGGCAAGCGGACCGGTCTCGTCCGTGAGCGGGCGGAGGCCTACGCCGCGGCAGGCGCGGATCTGCTCTTCGTGCCGGGACTGCTCGATCTCGCCGTCATCGAGTCGGTGGTCGCCGACTCGCCCCTGGGTATCAACATCATGGCGTTGCCGGGAGGGCCCTCGGTCAAGGAGCTCCAGGCCGTCGGCGTCCGTCGCGTCAGCGTGGGCATGGCCATCGCCCAGGCGGCCTACGACCTGGTCCGCCGCTCCGCCACCGAGCTGCTGAACGAAGGCACGTACACCTCCTTCGCGTCAGGTGTCGACTTCGGGGAAATCAACTCGCTGGTCAGTCCGTAACCGCACCAGCCCCTCTCCGGGCGCCTGTACGCCGGCGACGAAGGCATGCTGCCGCCAGGGCGCCGTCGCCGGCACGGCGAGAGAGCCGTGCCGGCGACGGGGTACGGTGCGGCCGCCGGCCGCCCGTGACGGATGCCGCACTCAGGAGGGCACCGCGTGCCGGTAGGCAGCCTCGAGAAGTGTCTGCAGATCTTTCAACTCCGCTTCGTCAAGCACCTCGTAAGCCGGAGCCGTCAGATCGTCGGTGACCCTCTCGACGTGCTCGCGGAGCTGAACGAGCGACGCGTCCGGAGGAGCGCCGGGGGAGCGCCACCCGAGGAAGGCGGCTCTGCGGTCGCCGTCCTCTCGCGTACGGATGGCGTCCACCGGCGTGATGCCGCACGCGCGCACCGCACACAGGTGCAGCCCTCCTCGGTGCTCCCGCAGTACATGGGCGAGCTGGGCGACGCGGGCTGCCGGATCGCCCGGCAGCGGGACGGAGCGCCAGCCGGCGAAGAGGGGGAGAAGAGTGGGCGACGCCGCGGACGTGACCTTCTCGAGCAGGGCTCCGAGCTGCTCCGCCTCCTTGAATGCGCCCAGATGCTCGGCGGCCCAGGTGTGGCAGGTACGCAGATAGTGGGCACGGAACTGTGCGGGGGGCGCCGTACGACGCGCGACGCTCCAGTGCTCGCCGACGAGTTCGGCCGGGAAGAAGCCGAACGTCGCCGTCACCACGTCGGAGTCGACTTCGCCCAGCACGCTGCCACGACCGCCGAAGTAGTAGGCGAATCCGGGCAGTTGAAGTTGTCGAGCGTGCTGCTTGGCGATGGCCGACTTCATGAACAGCCCGCCGAGACGGCGAACGTAGTGCTTGACCGCGTACGCGGTCGCCCAGGCAGTACTCACTGATTGCCTCCGATGGACGGATGCGGGACCTCGGTATGCGGAACGCCCCCGCGCTGCTCGAGCAGATGTGCGTTGACACTACTCCGACCCCTCACTAACATTCCAACCGTCGGTATGTATTAAGGAGTCTCTGATGGCCCATACAGCTGCACAACCTCCCCCCACCGTGCGATACGGCCTTCTGGTCGTCATGTCCGCGGGTGCATCGTTCCTTGCCTTCCTCGACTCCACCGTGGCCAACCTGGCTGTGCCGAGTCTGGCGACGGACTTCCCTGACGCCGAGGTCACGGACCTCACCTGGGTGCTGACGATCTACGCGATCGCCTTTGCCGCCCTGCTGGCCCCCGCCGGACGCCTGGCGGACGTCATCGGCCGCCGAAGTCTCTACATGACGGGCATGGGGCTTTTCACTGTCTCCTCCCTGTTGTGCGCGATCGCGCCGAACGTCCCCCTGCTGCTCACTTTCCGTGGTCTCCAGGCGGCCGGCGCGGCCGCGATGATCCCCGCCTCGCTCGCCGTCATCCTCATGGACTCGCCGCCCGAGCGCCGGCTCGCCTCGATCGCCAAGTGGGCCGCGGCAGCGTCGGCGGCAGCGGCCGTCGGGCCCAGCCTCGGCGGAGTCCTGGTCGAGGCCTTCGACTGGCGCGCCGTTTTCCTCATCAACGTGCCCCTCGGTCTGGCACTCCTGTTCGTGGCGCGTGCCATCCCCCGCAAGTCCGGACAGCGCAGCCAGGTCCCGGACCTCGTGGGCACCGTCTTCCTCGGCGGAGGCATCGGCCTTCTCGCCCTGGGTGTGACGCAGGGACACGACTGGGAATGGAGCAACGCCAAGACGCTCGCCTGCCTGATCGGCGGAGCGGCCCTCCTGGCTGCCGCGCTGATGCGTTCCTCCCGGCACGCCGCGCCGGCCGTCGAGATCAGTCTCTGGAAGAGCCGCAACTTCGCGCTCGCCAACGCGATCTCCGTCGGCCTGGGCGCCGCGCTGTACGCATGGCTCCTCGTCGGAGTCCTGTACCTGAACCAGGTATGGGGTTACTCGGAGCTGAAGGCGGGTCTCGCCATGAGTCCCGGTGCCGTCGCGTCCGCCATCGTCGCACTCACGGCCGGACGCGTGATGGCCAAGACGGGGCCGAGGCCGGTGATCCTCACGGGTGCGGCCCTGCTGGCCGCGGCCGGCGTATGGCTCACCGTCTACCTGCCCACCGAGCCGCACTTCCTGGCTCTGTGGCTGCCGGCCGGACTTCTCAGCGGCATCGGTCTGGGAGCGATGAGCACCGGCGTGTCCACCGCGGCTGCCATGGCTGTCGAGCCGGTCCGCTTCGCCGGTGCCACCGGACTCAATGTGGCCGCACGCCAGATGGGGGGCGCCCTGGGCCTGGCCACCATGGCGGTCCTGGTCTCGGCGGCAGCGGACAACTCCGGAACGGATGCCTTCTCCAACGTCTACCTGTTCTGCACCGTTGCCTCAGTCGCGGCAGGTCTGCTGGCCCTTGCGCTGGCCGGGCCGCGCAAGCCGGCCGTACCGCAGCAGCAAGCCCGTACATCCGTCCCCCGCGAGTCCGGCGAGACCACAGCCACGACCCGCTGACCGGACCGATCACGGCCCCCTGACCCAACCGAATCCGGCACACGAACAAGGAGCCCGACATGAGCAGCACATCCGACGTGACCGCGGAACAGAACGACCCTTACTGCATGGCTCCGGCAGCGGCCACCGACCTTCTCTCGGCGGCCCCGTGGCAGCGGTTCGTCGTCATGGGCGACAGCGTTGCCGAAGGACTGGGCGACACCTGCGAGGGATACGGGTCGTCTCCGTGGGCGGACCGTGTGGCCACGGCCCTGCGCACGGTCAATCCGGGGCTGGCGTATCTGAATCTGGGCGAACGGGATCTCATCGCTTCGGAGATCCGCTCCCAGCAGCTGGACAAGGCCCTCTCGTTCAAGGGGGACCTGGTCGCAGTCATCGCCGGCGGCAACGACATGCTGCGCAAGTCCTTCGACGTGGATGCCACCGAGGCCGAGCTGGCCAGGATCATCGCTCCGCTCAGGGCGTCCGGAGCCGATGTCATTACCATGGGGCTGTTCGACATAAGCCAGTCGGACTACATCCCGGAGCAGTACAAAGAGGGCCTGCGGGCACGACTGCGTCTGCTGTCGGACCGGACTCACAGCCTGTCCCTCAGCCACGGTGCCGTCTTCGTCGACCTGACCAGCCACCCGGCCGGCGCGGACACAGGCATTTACAGTAAGGACGGCCGTCACGTCAACAGCCGTGGTCATGCCGTAGCCGCGGCAGCAGTGATCCGCAGGCTTGGTCTGCACCTGGGTGTGAACGGTCTCGATGAAGCGGAAGAGTCGGCGATCCGGTAACGAACCGATCCCCAGGATGCGGTAGAGAATCGGTCGTCAGGAGGAGTGCGAAGCCATGACACAACGGACGGCATCGAAGCGCGAGCGTCGGACACAGCAGGAGCGCTCCTCCGCGACCACCCAGCAACTGCTCACCGCTGCCCGCAAACTCTTCTCCCGCGAGGGGTATGCGGCCACCTCTCTCGAGGCCATCTGTGACGAGGCAAGCGTCACCAAAGGCGCCTTCTACCACCACTTCAGAAGCAAGGAGCAGCTCTTCAAGGCGGTGTACGAGCGGGAGGAGCAAGGGCTGTCCAGCGCGATCGCCCAGACCTACTCCCACTATGACGACGCCTGGGAAGGGCTGTTCCAGGGAATGCGGGAGTTCCTCGTCGGCTCCATGGAACCGAGCACGCAGCGGATCACCCTCATCGATGCGCCAGGCGCTCTGGGGTGGGAAGTGATGCGGGACATCCGTGCCGACTGCCGTCGGATGATGTTCTACGGACTCTCCCAGGCCTTGGGCAAGGGCCGCTTCCCGCGGCACGAGATCGATTCACTGACCTCGATGCTGCACGGAGCGCAGTGCGAGGCGGCCATGGCCATGGTGCACGCGGATGATCCCGACCAGCTCCTCGAGGCGACGCTGCGCCAATTCCGCTACCTGTTCCAGTCCCTCGCGCAGATGCCTCCCACTCTGAATCCGTAGACCAATCCCGACCGGAGGACCCTCATGTCCGAGTCCGTCATCGTCGCAGGAGCTCGTACACCAATCGGCAAGCACATGGGGGCGCTGGGCAAGCTCTCCGCTGTCGATCTCGGGGCCGTGGCGATCAAAGCAGCTCTGGACCGAGCGGGGATCACCGGCGACGACGTGGGGTACGTCATCATGGGCCATGTGCTGGCGGCCGGCGTCGGCCAGGGCCCGGCCCGGCAGGCCGCACTGAAGGCAGGCATTCCCCACGTCGTGCCCACTCTCACCGTCAACAAGGTCTGCCTGTCCGGCATGACGGCCATAGCTCTGGCCGACCAGTTGATCCGGGCCGGTGAGCAGGACATCGTGGTCGCGGGCGGCATGGAGTCCATGACTCAGGCGCCCCATCTACTGCCCGGCATGCGGGCCGGCGTACGAGCGGGGTCCGCCGAACTGGTCGACTCCATGTTCCACGACGGCCTGACCGACTTCTCCGAGAACATCCTGATGGGAGAGTCGACCGACCGCTACAACACGAAGTTCGGCGTCGAGCGCGGCATCCAGGACGAGATCAGCGTGCTGTCTCACCAGCGAGCGGCCGAAGCGCAGAAGAACGACGTCTTCCGCGACGAGATCATCCCCGTCAAGATCGGCGACACCCTGGTGACCGCGGACGAAGGTATCCGTCCCGGCACGTCCCTGGAGTCACTCGGCCGACTGCGCCCCTCGTTCATCCCCGACGGCACGATCACAGCGGGCAACGCGTCACAGATCTCCGACGGCGCCAGCGCCTTGGTTGTCATGCGCCGTTCAAAGGCGGAGGAGCTCGGTCTTGACTGGCTGGCAGAGATTTCCGCGCACGGCATGGTCGCGGGCCCGGACAACTCGCTGCACTCACAGCCGTCCTGCGCCATTCAGCAGGCCATGAAGAAGGCGCGCGTGTCGTTGTCCGATCTCGATCACATCGAGATCAACGAAGCGTTCGCAGCTGTGGTCGCCAAGTCGATCCGCGACCTCGGAGTCGATATGAAGAAGATCAACTCCCATGGCGGCGCCATCGCGCTCGGCCACCCGATCGGCGCATCGGGGGCGCGCATCGTCCTGCATCTGGCGCAGACCCTCAACCGGCGCGGAGGCGGCGTGGGCGCTGCCGGCATCTGCGGCGGTGGGGGGCAGGGAGAAGCCCTGATCATCCGCTCGTCCGGCAGCCGGTAGCAGCCCACAACCCGAGCGGGGATCCGGCCGGCGCCAGCCACGGTGCCGAAGCGGCCGGTGCCGCTGCGATGCCGGGGCCGTCCTGGACGGCCCCGGCACCGCAGCCGGCCGGTGGAAGCCGCGGACGAGGAGAGCTCATGCCCCGACAGTGGGCCGCTGAAGAGAGCATGCGGATCCATGCCGACGCGGCCACCATCTATGAACTGGTCGCGGACGTGCGGCATATGGCCCGGTGGAGCCCGGAGTGCCTGGCCGTCTGGGCCCGGCCCGGACCCGCCCGGACGGGTCAGACGTTCGTCGGCTGGAACCGTCGCCGCGGCCTGGTCTGGTTCACCAACTGCCGGGTGGCCGTGGCCAGTCCCGGGCGGGAGTTCGCCTTCACCGTCACGACCTTCGGACTCCCGGTCGCGCGCTGGGGGTACCGCCTCACCCAGGACGGTCACGGCACGACGACCGTGACCGAACACTGGACCGACCTGCGCTCCGGTCGCGGCGCATGGCTTTCTCAGACCCTTGGTCTCATATTCACGGGCACACGGCCGAGCTCCCGGTACGCCGTCAATCGGCAGGGGATGCGCGAGACGCTCCGACGCCTTCGGACCGACGCCGAGGCAACGAGGCGTACGCATCCCTGACATGGCGATCTCAGTGTGATGTCAGGCGGATACATCACACTGAGAACACCGGCTCGCGATGCAATCCCGTACGAGCCGACCGGACCCTTGCGCATTCGCACGGTTAAGGAGATCGCCGACATGTCCGCCGAGTCCGCAAAGCACTCCTACCCCATTCCCCGGACACTCCCCTACGAGCCTTCTCCGGTCTACGCCGAGCTGCGCAAGGATGAACCGGTGTGCCCGGTCAGTCTGGCGACCGGAGATCCGGCGTTCATGGTCTCCCGTTACGAGGACGTCAAAGCGGTGCTGTCGGATCCGCGGCTCAGCCGTGAGGAACTCTTCCGCCCGGGGGCGTCGCGAGCCCAGGTGGGAATACCCGACCCGGACAGCATTCTCAACCTTGACCCGCCGCGGCAGACGAAGCTGCGTCAGATGGTCACCCGGGAGTTCAGCCCCCGCCGCGTAGAGGGCATGCGCCCCTACATCCAACGGCTGGTGGACGAACTGCTGGACGACATGGGCAAGAGGGAAGGAGAAGTGGATCTCAACGATGCCTTCTTCCAGCCCTTGGCGCTACGCATCATCTGCGAACTGCTCGGTGTGCCTTTCGAGGACCACCACAGGTTCGGCGAATGGTGCGACCACTTCATGTCGCTCACCAAGTACACCCCGCAGGAGATAGGCAAGGCGAATGCCGATATGCGCGGCTACTTCGTCGATCTCGTCGCCGCCAAGAGGCAGAACCCCGGCGAGGACCTGCTGAGCGCACTGGTGCGCAAGCACGACGAGGAGGAGCGGCTCACCGAGGCGGAGCTGGTGAGCCTGGGCGTAGTGCTGCTCCTGGCAGGCCACGACACCACGGTCACCGTGCTCGGCGGTTCGGTCGTGACCCTGCTGCGCCACCCGGACCAGCTCGAGAAACTGCGAGCGGATCCGTCGCTGTACGCAGGGGCGATCGAGGAACTGGTACGTCTCAACGAGCCGGGCGACGGATCGTTCGTGCGTATCGCGACCAGCGACGTGGAGATCGGTGGAAGGACCATACCGGCCGGCGGTGCGGTGATCGCCTCCATCAGTTCGGCCAACCGGGACTCCCGCGTCTTCGACGACCCCGACGGCTTCCATCCTCAGCGGCCGGAGAACCCCCACATCGCCTTCGGACACGGCCCGCACTTCTGCATCGGATCACAGCTGGCCCGAGCCGAACTCGAGATCGGCCTGCGCAGCCTGTTCGAAAGGTTCCCGACACTCCAACTCACCGTCGCGCCCCAAGAACTGCGCTGGAAGGACTACGCGGCGCTGGGAGGGTGGGAGAGGGTGCCGGTCACCTGGTAGGCGGCCGGTCGTCATCAGCAGAGCGACGGAGAGTCTCGGCATACAAATGGAAACCGACCTGCTGTACGGACCGTTCGACCGCCCAAGGGTCAACTCGATGCTCTCCGGCTGCATCGACCGCGTGATTCCAGTATTCGCCGGTGTCCGCGCCGTGCGGGATTCGAGAACTGTGGGGGAATCGGAGACCGGACATGTGGAATCACTGCAGCGGCTTGCCGAGGACCTGTCGAATCCGGATGCGCCGGATTCACTGTTCCAAGAACACGCAGGCATGCTGGCGAACTTCCCGGAACTGGCCCCGGCATCAGACCGGCCGCTCCACTGGGCAGGCTCACAGGCGCTGTTCGCAGTCAGGGCCGCAAGAGAGGCCGCTCTGTTTCGAGCAAGCGGGGATCCGCTGCACGCCGCCCAGTGCGCACTGACATGCCGTGAATCCGCGAAGGCCTTGGACGTGGAGCTGGGCGTCGACTGGAACGTCGATGAGGAATCCTCCCGCCAGCGGCAGGACTTGGAAGGCCCGGGCGTTGCACGCCGGGTGAACCGAAGGATGGGCGAGGATCGATTCATGGAGATCCTGAACCGGTCCATCGGCCTTCACTGATCGGAAATCGTGAGCGAGAGAGTCATATGACCAGCGTGACACTCAAGACACCCCGAGAACCGGCCGACTCCCGTGGGCGTGTGGCCGAGCTGCACTCCCTTCGTGAGGAGGCGCGGCGTGGCCCCAGTGAGCGCGCCACCGAGGCGCAGCATGCCAAG
>NZ_JBFBAS010000005.1:273020-273575 GCF_040682335.1 Streptomyces sp. NPDC051219 | reverse complement strand
GCCCGGTTACATTCCGAACCCGGAAGCTAAGCCTTTCAGCGCCGATGGTACTGCAGGGGGGACCCTGTGGGAGAGTAGGACGCCGCCGAACAATCTTTCAAGGACCCTTGGTCCCAGCGTTCATGCTGGGACCGAGGGTCCTTTTGTTTATGCCGAAGCGCATCGGATGGCCGACTGCGCGAGAATGACTGCGGTACCCCGAAGACAGGAGTCACACCCATGTCCACCAACTCTCCCGACGACCGTCCCGAGCGCGAGCAGCGCTCCCGGGACGGCGGCGACAGGGGCGGCTTCCGCGGGGGTCGTGACGAGCGGTCCGGCGGACCGCGCCGTGACAGCAACGACCGGGGCCGTGACAGCAACGACCGGGGTGGTTTCCGGCGCGACGATCGGGCTCCGCGTCGTGGCGATGACCGTGGTGGCCGTCCGGGCGGTGGCTTCCCTCGTGACGACCGTGCGCCGCGTCGTGAGGACGACCGTGGTGGGAGCCGCGCGCCGCGTCGTGAGGACGACCGTGGTGGGTTCCGCCGTGATGACCGCCGTGATGACCGTGGT
>NZ_JBFBAS010000005.1:0-272923 GCF_040682335.1 Streptomyces sp. NPDC051219 | reverse complement strand
GGTGGTCGTCCGGCCGGCGGTGGTGGCTACCGGGGCCGGGACGAGCGTCCCAGCGGTCCTGCGCGCCGTGACGACCGCCCCAGCGGTGGCGCCGGTGGTGGGTTCCGCCGTGATGACCGCCGTGATGACCGTGGTGGTCGTCCGGCCGGCGGTGGTGGCTACCGGGGCCGGGACGAGCGTCCCAGCGGTCCTGCGCGCCGTGACGACCGCCCCAGCGGTGGCGCCGGTGGCGGGTTCCGCCGTGACGACCGTGCGCCGCGTCGGGACGACGAACGTGGTGGATACCGCGGGCCGCGTCGCGAAGACGACCGTGGCGGCCGTCCGGGCGGTGGCTTCCCCCGTGACGACCGTGCACCGCGTCGTGAGGACGACCGTGGCGGGTTCCGCCGTGACGACCGTCGTGATGACCGTGGTGGTCGTCCGGCCGGCGGTGGTGGCTACCGGGGCCGGGACGAGCGTCCCAGCGGTCCTGCGCGCCGCGACGACGAGCGTGGCGGTGGCTACCGGGGCCGGGACGAGCGTCCCAGCGGTCCTGCGCGCCGCGACGACGAGCGTGGCGGTGGCTACCGGGGGCGCGAAGACCGTCCCAGTGGTGGTGGCTTCCGTTCGGACGACCGACGCGACGCCCGACGCGACGACCGGGACCGCGGTGGGTACCGCGGGCAGCGTGACGACCGGGACCGCGGCGGTTACCGGGGCCAGCGTGATGACCGCGACCGGGGTGGCTATGGGCGCGGAGACGACCGTGACCGCGACCGTGACCGCGAGCCCATCAGGCGGCTGCCGATTCACGAGGACGTCACCGGTGACGAGATCGACAAGGACGTACGCCAGGAGCTGATGAGCCTGCCGAAGACCCTGGCCGAGGATGTCGCCAAGAATCTCGTCATGGTCGCGCGGCTGATCGACGAGGAGCCCGAGCAGGCGTATGAGTACTCGCGCATCGCGCTGCGGCTCGCCTCGCGTGTGGCTGCCGTACGTGAGGCGGCCGGTTTCGCCGCGTACGCGACCCAGAAGTACACGGAGGCGCTCGCCGAGTTCCGTGCCGCGCGGCGGATGACCGGTTCCGTGGAGCTGTGGCCGGTCATGGCCGACTGCGAGCGGGGTCTCGGCCGTCCCGAGCGGGCCCTGGCGATGGCCGGTGAGCCCGAGGTGCAGAAGCTGGACAAGGCCGGCCAGGTCGAGATGCGACTGGTCACCGCCGGGGCGCGCAGGGACATGGGGCAGCTCGATGCCGCCATCGTGACCCTTCAGAGCCCGGAACTGGCTTCGAACTCGGTGCAGCCGTGGACCGCACGTCTGCGGTACGCCTACGCCGACGCGCTGCTCTCGGCTGGTCGTGAGGACGAGGCGCGTGAGTGGTTCGCCAAGGCGCTCGAGGCCGACAAGGACGGGGCCACGGATGCCTCCGACCGGCTGGCGGAGATGGATGGCGTGGAGTTCGTCGACGCCCTCGGCGACGAGGACGACGAGCCGGTACTCGACGTTGATGTCGACGCCGACCGTGAGCCGGAGGCCGTGGCCGAGGCTGATGCAGCCCCGGTCGTCTCCGACGACGAGAAGAACGACAACGCCTGATCGGGCGTGAGAAAGGGCGGCACCCCCACGGGGTGCCGCCCTTTGCCGTTTCCGGACGCCGGGTCGAGGGACCGGTCAGTCCGTCGTAAGGCTGCGCAGGACCAGGCCGGTGGCCGGCTTCGGGCCGAAGGACGTCGACTTCCGCGGCATCGTGACGCCTTGGCGGGCCAGGTCGCGGACGACTTCCTCGTGTACCGGATGCATCAGGACAGCCGTGCCGCCGCGACGCTCAGCCTGGTCGACCGTGGCCTCGGCGTCGTGGATGTACGCGATGTGCTCCGGAGCGTCCGGGATCTGCCACACCTGTTCCAGCAACGTGGCGTGCAGGACCGTGGCGTCCAGTCGGCGCCAGGCCTCCGGACGGTCCCGTCGGATCGTCGAGTCGAGCAGTGCGGGGTCGGGGTGGGAGACCAGATGGAAGGAGCCGTCTCCGGCGAGGAGGAACGCGTTTCCTTCGCCCGCCGCATCACCCAGTGCCATGAGAGCTGCGGGAAGCGGGCCCTCGACCCTGCGGATACGGAAGGAGCCGGCCAGCGCGGAGAGCGCGTCCGCGACCGGCAGCCGGTGCAGCACGCGGTGGATGGCGCGGACCTGGAGCGGGTAGCGGGCCGTGTCGACCAGCAACACCAGGCCGAAGTCCCAGGGGCTCGACGACGGGTGCTCGGCCTGGAGCCGGAGGTACGTCGCCCAGCGGTGGTGGCCGTCGGCGATCAGGGCCTGGTGCTCCGCCAGATCGTCGGTGATCTCGGCCAGGTCGGCGGAGTCCGTGATCGACCACAACCGGTGGCAGAAGCCGTCCTCGGTTGTGGTGGACAGCAGTGGTGAATCGTGCACGGTGCGCTCGATGACGGCTGCCGCCCCCGTCGGTTCTCCGCCGCTGACGTAGGTCAGCAGGAGCGGTTCGAGGTTGGCCGCGGTGGCGCGCATCAGATCGGCACGGTCCTTGACGACGTGCGGCATGACGTCTTCGTGCGGGAGGACGATGCCCGCGCCGGGGGCGGAGAGTTCGAGCGATCCGATGAGCCCGCGCTGGAGGAGATCGCCCTTGCGCTGTTCGTACACGTACAGAGCGGGCTCGGTGTCGGGAGCGAGGACGCCTTCGGACAGCCAGCGGTGGAGGGTGTCGGCCGCCTTCTCGTTGCGGGCGGAGGGCCCGGCCGCCTGGGGGAGGATCAGCCTGACGATGTTGTGGGGGTCCGCGGACTCCAGGTGGTGGAGGCCGTCGGGCCGTACGACGACGTCGTACGGCGGAGAGGTGACGGCGGCGAGGCTGCCGACCCGCTCGGGGACATAGCGCAGCCCGTGAAAAGGGATCAGGCGCAGTCCGCGGTCCGCGGCCCCAGTTCTGCTCATTGATGCATCGTAAGTGGGGTGCCGCGATGAGCGATGATCGGGGGACACGCACCGAGTGAGGAGTGGACAGGATGACCCCGAGCAGGACCAGGCCCGAGGGCAGCGAGCGAACGCTGAACGAGGCGTACGACACGGCCCTGCTCGATCTGGACGGGGTGGTGTACGCGGGTGGTGAGGCGATCGACCATGCCGTGGAGTCGCTCGGCACCGCCCGGGCGGGCGGAATGCACCTGGCGTACGTGACCAACAACGCGCTGCGGACACCGGAGGCCGTTGCGGAGCACTTGACCGAACTCGGGGTGGCTGCGGAGTCCGCTGACGTGATCACTTCGGCGCAGGCGGTCGCCCGGCTGATCTGCGACCAGGTTCCGGCGGGGGCTCGGGTGCTGGTGATCGGCGGGGAGGGGCTGCGGGCCGCGCTGCGTGAGCGGGGGCTGGAGCCGGTCGAGTCGGCGGAGGACGATCCGGCGGCGGTGGTGCAGGGGTACGGCGGGCCGGAGCTGGCCTGGGGGCGGTTCGCCGAGGCGTGCTACGCGATCGCGCGCGGGGTGCCGTGGTTCGCGTCCAACACCGACCTGACGATTCCGAGTGCGCGCGGGATCGCGCCGGGCAACGGCGCGGCGGTCGAGGTGGTACGGATCGCCACCGGTGCGGAGCCGCAGGTCGCGGGCAAGCCGCTGCCGCCGATGCACCGGGAGACGATTCTGCGTACGGGCGCGGAGCGGCCGCTGGTGGTCGGCGACCGGCTGGACACGGACATCGAGGGCGCGTTCAACGGCGGCGTGGACTCGCTGCTCGTACTGACCGGGGTGACGGACGCGGCACAGTTGCTGGCGGCCGAGCCCCGGCACCGGCCGACCTATGTCGACGCGGACCTGCGCGGGCTGCTCACCGGGCAGCCCCAAGTGACCGAGGCGGCGGGCGGATTCACGTGTGGCGGGTGGACCGCGCGGGCGTCGGGCGACGCGCTGGTTCTGGACAGCGACGGCAACGAGAAGGACGAGCGCGCAAACCACGAGCAGACCAAGGACGGTGACGCTCTGAACGGGCTGCGGGCGCTGTGCGCGGCCGCCTGGACGCAGGCCGGGGACGGCTCGTGCACGCTTGACGCGGGAAAGGCGCTGTCCCGGCTCGGGCTGTGAGCCGTTGGGCGGCGCAAGGGAGTTGAGGGACACTCGGAGACCGCCTCGCCGTGGCAGCGTTCGGAGGGTAGGCTAACCTAACCTCGTGTTGGTCGACAGTCCTCCCGAACAGAGCGCGGAGCCAGTCCTCGCGCCCCGCAAACGCAATGCGGCGCGCGCCGCAGGGCTACTTGTGTCCCTCGGCGCGCTGCTGCTCGTCGCGCTGGCGAGCGTCGCCATCGGCGCCAAGCAGATCCCGATGGACCAGGTCTGGCACGGCCTGTTCCACAACACGGGCACCGCCACCGACGTTGTCGTCGAGAAGGTGCGCATCCCGCGCACCCTGCTCGGGCTGCTCGTCGGTTCGGCACTCGGGCTCGCCGGCGCAGTGATGCAGGCGCTCACCCGCAACCCGCTGGCCGAGCCGGGCATCCTGGGCGTGAACGCGGGGGCCGCGGCCGCCGTCGTCTCCGGCATCAGCTTCCTCGGGGCCTCCTCGATGACCGCGTACGTGTGGTTCGCCTTGGCCGGGGCCGCGGCCGTGTCGGTGCTCGTCTATCTGCTGGGGGGCAGCCGCAGTGCCACGCCGGTACGACTCGCGCTGGCGGGCACGGCGGCCACCGCGGCTCTGTACGGCTACACCAACGCCGTCCAGCTGATGGACTCCGCGGCACTCGACAAGCTCCGCTTCTGGACAGTCGGTTCCCTGGCGTCGGCCAATATGGCCACCGTCGGCCAGGTACTGCCGTTCCTCGCCGTGGGCCTCGTGCTCGCCCTGGGCATCGGCCGTCCGCTCAACGCCATGGCCATGGGTGACGACACCGCCAGGGCGCTGGGCGCCCATCTGACGCGTACGCGTGTCGTCGCGATGGCCGCCGTCACCCTGCTGTGCGGGGCCGCGACCGCCGCCTGCGGGCCGATCGTCTTCATCGGACTGATGATCCCGCACCTCGTCCGGGCCATCACCGGGCCGGACATGCGCTGGATCCTGCCGTACGCGGCGGTGCTGTCCCCCGTCCTGCTGCTCGGCGCGGACATCGTCGGCCGGGTGATCGCGCGGCCCTCGGAGCTCCAGGTCGGGATCGTCACCGCACTCATCGGCGGGCCCGTCTTCATCCATCTCGTACGCCGCCGGAGGATGGCCCAGCTGTGAGTGCTCGTTCCCGGGGCAGAACCCCCGTACAGCCCAGTCCCCCCGCCATACGTACGCCGGGCGGTCTCTCCTTCCGGGTGGACCCCAGAGCGTTCGTCGTCGCGCTGCTGCTCGCCGCGGCGGCGCTCGTCGTCGGCGTCGTACTCATCGGTAGCGGGGACTACCCGATGTCGCCCGGTGAGGTGGTACGCACGCTGACCGGGGGCGGCACCCCCGCACAGGAGTTCATCGTCGGGGACCTCCGGCTGCCGCGCGTCCTCGTCGGGCTGCTCGTCGGGGCCGCGCTGGGGATCGCGGGCGCGGTCTTCCAGTCCGTCTCCCGCAATCCGCTGGGCAGTCCGGACGTGATCGGCTTCGGTTACGGATCGTCGGTGGGCGCGCTCGTCGTCATCGTCCTCTTCAAGGGCGGAGCGGCGGAGGTCGCCGCCGGCGCGGTCGGCGGCGGTCTGCTGACGGGTGTCGCGGTCTACCTCCTCGCGTGGAAGCGGGGTATCCAGGGCTACCGCCTGGTGCTGGTCGGCATCGGTGCGTCCGCCATGCTCACCGCCGTGGTCCACTACCTGCTGACCAAGGCGCAACTGGTCGACGCCACCCGGGCCACGGTCTGGATGACCGGCTCCCTCAACGGGCGTGACTGGGCCCAGGTCTGGCCGCTGCTCGCCGTGTGCGGGGTCCTCGTGCCGGTGGTACTGGGTTACGGACGCGCCCTGCGGATGCTGGAGATGGGGGACGACGCGGCGTACGCCCTCGGCGTCCGCGTCGAGCGCACCCGGCTGGTTCTCATGTCCTGTGCCGTACTGCTCACCGCCGCGGCGACCGCCGCGGCGGGCCCCATCGCCTTCGTGGCTCTCACCGCGCCCCAGCTCGCCCGGCGGCTCACCCGCTCGGCGGGCCCCAACCTCGCTGCCTCCGCCCTGATGGGCGCCGCGCTGCTGCTGGTCGCCGACTGGGCCTCGCAGCAGGCGTTCGGTTCGGACCAGCTGCCAGTCGGCGTCGTGACCGGACTCGTCGGTGGTGTCTATCTGCTGTGGCTGCTGGTCACCGAGCGCAAGGCAGGACGCATATGAAGACTTACAGGAGAACCGCAGTGCAGCGCCTTACAGCGGAAAACGTCACCCTCGGGTACGACCAGCGGGTCATCGCGGAGAGGCTCTCCGTCGAAATCCCGGACAACTCCTTCACGGTGATCGTCGGCCCGAACGCCTGTGGCAAGTCGACGCTGCTGCGCGCACTGTCCCGGATGCTCAAGCCCTCGCAGGGCCGGGTGCTGTTGGACGGCCAGGCCATCGGCTCGATGCCCGCCAAGAAGGTGGCCAGGACACTGGGGCTGCTGCCGCAGTCGTCCATCGCGCCCGACGGGATCACGGTCGCAGACCTGGTCGCGCGCGGCCGCTATCCGCACCAGGGCCTGCTGCGCCAGTGGTCGCCGGAGGACGAGCGGATCGTCGGGGATTCGATGGCCGCCACGGGCGTCGGTGAACTGGCCGACCGCTTCGTGGACGAACTGTCCGGTGGCCAGCGGCAGCGTGTCTGGATCGCGATGGCCCTTGCCCAGCAGACCCCGCTGCTGCTGCTCGACGAGCCGACGACCTTTCTCGACATCCAGCACCAGATCGACGTCCTCGACCTCTGTGCCGACCTGCACGAGACGCAGGGGCGCACGCTCGTCGCCGTACTGCACGACCTCAACCACGCCGCCCGCTACGCCTCGCACCTGATCGCCATGCGAGACGGTCAGGTCGTCGCCGAGGGCCCGCCCGGCGAGGTCGTCACGGCCGAGCTGGTTGAGAGGGTCTTCGGGCTGCGCTGCCAGGTCATCGACGATCCCGAGACCGGGACGCCGCTGGTGGTGCCGGCCGCGCGCAAGGCACGTGCACCCGAAGCGGTCAGGGTCTGTCCGGCCGGTCAGGCCGGATGAGCGAGCGGTGCAGGCGCACGCGGGCCCGGCATGACCGGGCGGACATGCCCTAGAGCAGAGTCCGCAGCTTCAGCAGGTCGCGGAAGCCGGCCTCGAGCCTCACCCGGCCCGAGGCCCATGCCCTCGCGAAGTTCAGGTCGCCGCCGACCATGGCCACCAGGTCGTCACCCGTCATCACGAGCCGGATCTGCGCCTTCTCCCGAGGCGGGCCCGGCAGCGTGTCGACCACGTGGATCCGGCCCTCGGCGAGCCGGCCCGTGAAGGTGGTGTCGAGATCGGTGATGTGGCAGCTCAACGAGCGGTCGAGGGCAGCCGCGCTGCGCACGTCGCCGTCGGCCTTCGCCAGGTTGTCCGAGAGTGTGTCGAGTGCGCCGCGGCACTCTTCGATCGTCGCCATCGTGATCGACGTTACCTCAGCCCGCGGACAGGCCATCGTTCGCCGACGTGGGTCGTGTTCGGGGTAGCGTCGGGGCATGAGCGACTCATGGCCGGGCCCCGAGGCCGAGCCCGCGGCCGCGCAGGCGGAGGACGAGGCGATCACGAAAGCGCCGTCCTACGAGCCCGCCGCGCCCGCGCCCCTCGGCGTACCCCGCACTCCCACCGGCGACGCCGACGTGGACGCGCAGCTCCTGCGTCTGGCGGACGCCGACCACCTCGCGGCGGACGGGCACATCGAGGTGTACGAGGATGTCCACCGGGGGCTGCGTGACGCGCTGACCGCGCTCGACGCCCGCCCGGGTCCGCCGGCGCCCCCTCCCGGCCCTTCCGAGTACGACAACAGGAGCTGAACCGAAAGTGGCAGGAGTGGCACGTCGCCGCCTCGACGCCGAGCTGGTCCGCCGTAAGCTCGCCCGCTCGCGCGAGCACGCGAGCCAGCTGATCGCCGCGGGACGGGTGACCGTCGGCGGCACCACCGCGACCAAGGCCGCCACCCAGGTGGAGACCAGTGCGGCCGTCGTCGTCCGTACCGACGAGAGCGACCCGGACTACGTTTCGCGCGGCGGCCACAAGCTCGCGGGCGCGCTGGCCGCGTTCGTGCCGCTCGGGCTGAAGGTCGAGGGGCGGCGGGCGCTGGATGCGGGGGCGTCGACCGGCGGCTTCACAGATGTACTGCTGCGCGCCGGGGCGCGCCAGGTCGTGGCCGTCGATGTCGGCTACGGACAACTTGCCTGGTCTCTGCAGAGCGATGAACGCGTCACCGTCAAGGACCGTACCAACGTCCGGGAACTGACTCTCGACGTGATTGACGGTGAGGCGGTGGACGTGGTGGTGGGTGACCTGTCGTTCATCCCGCTGGGGGTGGTACTGCCGGCCCTGGCGAGGTGCGCGGCACCGGACGCCGACCTCGTGCTGATGGTGAAACCGCAGTTCGAGGTGGGCAAGGACCGGCTGGGCAGTGGCGGGGTGGTGCGCAGCCCCGAGCTCCGCGCCGAGGCCGTGCGCACAGTGGCGCGCCAGGCGGGAGAACTGGGCCTCGGGGTGCAGGGTGTCACCGCAAGTCCGCTGCCGGGTCCTTCCGGCAATGTCGAGTACTTTCTGTGGCTCAGGGCCGGGGCGCCCGAGTTGGATCCAGCCGATGTTGACCGTGCAGTGGCGGAGGGGCCGCGTTGACGACGACAACAGCATCACGAACTGTCTTTCTCCTTGCGCATACCGGCCGTCCGGCCGCCATTCGCAGTGCCGAACTCGTCGTCCAGGGGCTGCTGCGCAGCGGCCTGGGAGTACGGGTGCTCGCTGCGGAGGCGGCCGATCTGCCGCTGCCGCCATCCGTCGAACTGGTGAGCGAAGCCTCGCCGAGAGCGCTGGAGGGCTGCGAGCTGCTGATCGTCCTGGGCGGTGACGGGACGCTGCTGCGCGGCGCGGAGTTCGCCCGCGCTTCCGGCGTGCCGATGCTGGGCGTCAACCTGGGGCGCGTCGGGTTCCTCGCCGAGGCCGAGCGGGACGACCTCGACAAGGTGGTCGACCGGGTGGTCACCAAGGCCTACGAGGTGGAAGAGCGGATGACGATCGACGTCGTCGTCCGCAACAACGGCGATGTCGTGCACAGCGACTGGGCGCTCAACGAGGCCGCCGTGCAGAAGGTCTCGCCCGAGCGCATGCTCGAGGTCGTCCTGGAGATCGACGGCCGTCCCGTGTCGGGATTCGGCTGCGACGGCATCGTCTGCGCCACCCCGACGGGCTCCACCGCGTACGCCTTCTCGGCCGGCGGCCCGGTGGTCTGGCCCGAGGTGGAGGCGCTTCTGATGGTGCCGATCAGCGCCCACGCCCTGTTCGCCAAGCCGCTGGTGACCTCGCCGGCCTCGGTGCTCGCTGTGGAGGTGCAGCCGGGTACGCCACATGGCGTGCTGTGGTGCGACGGACGCCGGACGCTCGAACTCCCCTCGGGGGCACGGGTGGAGGTACGGCGAGGTGCGGTGCCGGTACGGCTGGCGCGGCTGCACCACGCGTCCTTCACCGACCGGCTGGTGGCCAAGTTCGCACTGCCGGTGTCGGGCTGGCGTGGAGCGCCGCACCAGGGTCTCTCGCTCGGATCAGGTCAGACCCCGCGAGCCCGACAAGATCCAAACGAGAGACCCTGGGGCCCAGGAGGGTGAAGGGGGCGGGGCCCGTCGCACACCGGGCCGCGGACCTCGTATGGTCGTGTCCGTGTTGGAGGAGATGCGGATACGGTCGCTCGGGGTCATCGACGATGCGGTCGTCGAGCTGTCACCCGGGTTCACCGCGGTGACCGGCGAGACCGGTGCGGGCAAGACCATGGTTGTGACCAGCCTCGGGCTGCTGCTCGGCGGCCGGGCCGACCCGGCCCTGGTGCGGATCGGGGCCAAGGCCGCGGTCGTGGAGGGGCGGATCACCGTGCCCGCGGACGCGCCCGCCGCCGTACGTGCCGAGGAGGCCGGGGCCGAACTCGACGACGGGGCGTTGCTGATCAGCCGCACCATCTCCGCCGAGGGGCGCTCGCGTGCTCACCTCGGCGGGCGGTCCGTGCCGGTGGGGCTGCTCGGTGAGCTCGCCGACGACCTCGTCGCCGTACACGGGCAGACGGACCAGCAGGGGCTGCTGCGGCCCGCCCGGCAGCGGCAGGCGCTGGACCGTTACGCGGGTGACGCGGTGGCGGTCCCGCACGCCAAGTACGCGGCCGCGTACCGGCGGCTGCGGGCGGTGGCCACGGAGCTGGAGGAGCTGACCACCCGGGCCCGCGAGCGGGCTCAGGAGGCCGATCTGCTGCGCTTCGGACTCGACGAGGTCGCGGGTGTCGAGCCCCGGCAGGGCGAGGACGTGGAGCTCGCGGCGGAGGCGGAGCGGCTCGGCCACGCCGAGGCGCTGGCCTCGGCGGCTGCCGTCGCCCATGCGGCGCTCGCCGGCAACCCCGAGGACCCGGAGGACGTGGACGCGAGCACGCTCGTCGCGGGTGCGCACCGGGCCGTGGAGGCCGTACGTTCCCACGATCCCGCGCTCGCCGCGCTCGCCGACAGGATGGGCGAGATCGGCATCCTGCTCGGTGACGTCGCGGGCGAACTGGCTGGTTACGCGGACAACCTGGACGCCGATCCGCTGCGCCTCGCGGCCGTGGAGGAGCGGCGGGCGGCCCTGACCCATCTGACCCGCAAGTACGGGCAGGACATCGACGCCGTACTGGCGTGGGCGGAACAGGGCGCCGCGCGGCTGACCGAGCTGGAGGGCGACGACGACCGGATCGGCGAGCTGACCGAGGAGCGGGATGCGCTGCGCGGGGAACTCTCCGGTCTGGCACAGGCGTTGACGGACGCCCGGACGGAGGCTGCCGCGCGTTTCGCGGATGCCGTCACCGCCGAACTGGCTTCGCTCGCCATGCCGCACGCGCGGGTCACCATCGACATCCGGCAGCAAGACGATCCGGACGGCATCGAGGTCGGCGGGCGGCCGGTCGCCTGTGGCGCGTCCGGTGCGGACGAGGTCGAGCTGCTGCTCGCCCCGCACCCGGGCGCCCAGCCCCGGCCCATCGCCAAGGGCGCGTCGGGCGGTGAACTGTCCCGGGTGATGCTCGCTGTCGAGGTGGTCTTCGCGGGATCGGATCCGGTGCCCACGTACCTCTTCGACGAGGTGGACGCCGGAGTGGGCGGCAAGGCGGCCGTCGAAGTCGGGCGGCGGCTGGCGAAGCTGGCCAAGTCCGCGCAGGTCGTGGTGGTCACGCACCTGCCGCAGGTCGCCGCGTTCGCGGACCGGCAGCTGCTGGTCGAGAAGACGAACGACGGCTCGGTGACGCGCAGCGGTGTGACGGTCCTCGAAGGCGAGGACCGGGTGCGCGAGCTCTCACGGATGCTGGCCGGCCAGGAGGATTCCGAGACGGCGCGTGCCCACGCGGAGGAACTTCTCGCCGCGGCGCGTGCGGACGCGGTGGCTTCCTGACGGGCACGGTTGAAGGTCACGCTCTGAAGGTCAGGCCTGCAGGTCGGTCCCGAACGTCACGGCTGACGGTGACGGCTGACGATGACGCGGGCCCCGGGAGACGCGAGAGCAGGGCGCAGGCGGTGTCGCGTGCGGCTCCCCGACGTCCCGCCCCGAGCTCGCCGCTCGCGCTCAGGCCGCCGCCGCGCTGCCGCGGCGCGCCCCATAGGGTGGTCGGCATGGCACCTGGGCACCGCACCTCCGTCGGCACAATTGCCGTGCTCGGCACGGCCGTTGGGGTCACCCGCGCCGGATTCGTGGCTTTGCGCCGCAGACCTCCGGGCCGGCCGGCGCTGTGGGAGCGGAAGAACTTCGCAGGGCGTGTCGTCGATCTGTTCGCCGGGCCCGCGACCGCCGTGGGAACCGCGCTCGGCGTGGCCCTCGCGCCTGGGGTGCCCGGACGGGAGAGAGGTGCGGCAATGCTGGCCGTGCTGGTCGCCGGAGCCTGTGGCACGTACGACGACCTGGCTGGCGCCGGGGATCCGCGACGCGGCTTCCATGCGCATTTGTCCGCCCTGCGGGAGGGACAAGTGACCACCGGTGCGGTGAAGCTCTTCGGGATCGGCGGCGCCGGGCTCGCCGCGGGCGCTCTGTTGAGACAACGGCCGGTCGACAGACTGCTGGCGGGCGTGGTGATCGCGGGCACCGCTCATCTGGTCAACCTGGTCGACGTACGTCCGGGAGGAGCAGCCGCGGCCGTACTCGCGATCGGCGCGCCGGGCCTGCTGAAGGGCGGCTCGGCGGGGACGTTCGCCGCGGCGCCCATCGGTGCCGCGGCCGCGGTGGCGGCCGACGACCTCGGCGAGCGCACGATGATCGGCGACGCCGGTGCGCACGCGCTCGGGGCGGCCCTCGGTGTCGCCGTCGTCGCGGGCAACGGCCGGGCCGGGCTCGCGGCGCACGCGCTGGGGCTGGTCGCGGCGGCGGTGTACGGGGACAAGGTCAGCCGTGCGGTGGCGAATTGGGGGACTTCCTCACCCGTGTGAGTGATACCGGGCCTGCCGTGACAGCCCCCGGCGGGGGGATCCACCCCTTGGCGGTGCCGGAACGCGCGTACGGGCTGGCATCCTTGGCGGCAGCAGCTCGCCGCACTTCTGCCGCCCGCTCGTCATCCCCCGAGTGATCCTCCGAGTCATCGCCCGTCTGCCGCCCCGCCGTCGCCTGTCACCGTCCCGCCCGCGCCCGTCCCCTCTCGCTGGACCTCGTAGTACCTCGTCCCGTCCGAGTACCGTCCGACGCCCGACTCAGGAGCTCCGGCCACGTGAGCAGCACCCCGGTCCCGCCGTACGGCAAGGCGCCGTTGCGCACTGTCCAAGTGCTGAGCGGCGCCAGCGCGGGCAGCAGCGCGCACGTCAGGTCGCTGGCCGCGGGGCTGGCGGCGAGGGGCGTGCGGGTGACCGTCTGCGCCCCCGCCGACGCCGACCGTGCCTACGACTTCATCGGGGCGGGCGCCCACTTCGCCCCGGTGCCGCGGCGCGGGGATGCTGCCGCGGTGGCCGCTCTGCGTACGGTGTGCGGCGCGGCGGACGTGGTGCACGCGCACGGACTCCACGCGGCGATGAGGGCCGCCCTCGCGCTCAGGGGCAGGCCGGTTCCCCTGGTGGTCACCTGGCACACGCGGGCGCATACCGAGGGCGCGCGGGGGCACGTGACGCGTCTGATGGAGCGGAGGGTGGCCAGGGCGGCGACTGTCGTGCTCGCCACGTCCTCAGACCTGGTCGACCGGGCGCGCCGCCGGGGGGCGCGCGACGCGCGGCTCGCGCCGGTCACCGTGCCGGGCCCCCGGCGGGCTTTCGGAGGCGCGGCGGACAGCAAGGCCCGGGTGGAACTGGGGGCGGTCGGACGCCCGTTGCTGATGGCCGTCGGCAGTCTCGTGCCGCACCGGGGGTACTCCATGCTCCTGGACGCGGCTCGCCGGTGGCGGAGCCTGGACCCCGTACCGCTGCTCGTCATCGCGGGGGAGGGGCCGCAGCGGGGTGAGCTGCGACGCCGCATCGAGGCTGAATCGCTGCCCGCCCGGCTCGTCGGCCGCCGCGACGACGCCGCCGAACTGCTGGCCGCCGCCGACCTCGCGCTGCTGCCCAGCCGCTGGGAGGCCCGCTCCCTGCTGGCGCAGGAGGCGCTGCGGGCCGGCGTGCCGCTGGTCGCCACAGCGGTGGGCGGGGTTCCGGAACTGGTGGGCGACGCTGCCGTACTCGTCCCGTACGGGGACGCCGAGGCTTTCGCCGACGCGGTCGAGCGGCTGCTGTCCGACCCGGCCCGCCGGAGTGAACTTGCCACGGCGGGACAACTGCAGGCGGCGACCTGGCCGACTGAGGACGACACGGTCGCGCAGGTGCTGGCGGTCTACGACGAACTGGCGGAGCCGGGCCGTTAGCGGTCGGGCCGCCCAGTGGCACTGGGCCGGCGAGGCGCCGGCTTCCTCTGTGGGACGCACTTCCCTGGGCGGGCCGAGACACGCACTCCCGCGCCTCGGCCGCCCGTCGCCCGTACGCACTCGGGCGACGGGCGGGGACGGTCAGGGCGTGTGGCGGCGGGCTCTGAGGGCCAGGCTCAGGGCCAGTACGGTCTGGGGGTCGTCCAGGTCCGTGCCCAGCAGTTCCGAGATCCGGGCGAGCCGGTTGTACAGCGTCTGACGGTTCAGGTGCAGCTCGCGGGCCGTCTCCGCCTTGCGGCCCGCATGCGCCAGATACGTCTCCAGAGTGGGCAGCAGTGGCGGCTTCGATGTCCGGTCGTGGGCCCGCAGCGGCCCGATCGCGCGGTCCACGAACGCCGCGAGGTCGGGGTGCTCCCGCAGCCGCCACAGCAGCAGGTCGATGTCCAGCCGCCGGGCGTCGTACCACGGCCGGTCCATCAGGCCCTGCGCGGCCGTAGCCGTCTCCGCGGCGTGCCGCAGTCCCGCGCTCGCCGCCGCCCAGCCACCCGCGACACCGACCACCACGACGGGCGGATGTCCGCCCGCCCGCTCCAGGCCGGCCCGTTCGACACCGGCTCGCAGCGCCGCCGCCACCCGGTCCGCCACCGCCGTACGTTCGGACTCGGAGCGCAGGCCGAGCAGCAGGGGCACCCGTCCCTCGACCGGGCGCACGCCCAGCAGCACCGGCACCCCGACCGAGGAGAGCTCCTCGAGCACCGCACGTGCGAGCACCGCCCAGTTGCCGGTCGGCGACAGCTCGGCCGCGAGCCGCATCACTACCGGCAGCAGCGGTCCCTCGCCCGGTTTGAAGCCGAGCACCCGGGCCTGGGCGGGGGCGTCCTCCGCGGCGATACGGCCCTCGGCCAGATCGGTCAGGAAGTCGCCGCGCCCGCGCGCCGCGAGCTCCTCCTCCTGGCGCGCCTGCATCAGGACGACGGCGAGGATGCCGGCGGCACGCTCCGCCGCGATCCGGTGCACCGGCAGCAGCGGCGAGGACACGGCCAGCAGGACTATCCGGGCGCGCACCGCCCCGGTCCCGTGGCCACCCCCCGGCACATCCACCAGAACGGCGTTCGCCGGCGGGCCGTCCTCGCGCGCCTCGCGCTGGCCGCGCAGTCCCTCCCACATCTGCAGCGGATCGGCCAAAGCCGGTTCCGGACCGGCGGCGTTGGCAGCTGCGTACAGCAGCTGTCCGTCCGGGGTCTCCAGGAAGACCGGGTCGCCGGTGAAGTCGGCCAGGATGCCCAGCACCTGGGGGATTCCACCGCCGCCCAGGACTGCCTCGGTACACCGAAGGTGGACCTCCTCGGCCTGCTGGAGCAGGGCGTAGTGCCCGTTGACGATCTCGGTGTGGATCTCTTCCGTCACTGTCACGAAGGGCACCTCGCGGTGCAGTTGCACCAACGGCAGCCCTGCCGCCCGCGCGGTCTCCACGATCGTCGCCGGCAGTCGGCCGAAGCGCGGTCCCAGCTCCACGACGAGGGCCGCGATCCCGCGGTCGGCGAGCCTGCGTACGAAGGCGCGCTGCTCGGCCGGCCGGGTGCCGAGCCCCAGCCCCGTGGTGAGCAGCAGCTCGCCGCCCTTCAGCAGTGAGGCGATGTTCGGAACCTCGCCCGCGTGTACCCAGCGCACCGTCCGGTTCAGGCGGTCCGAGGCGGCCACGACCTCCGGCAGTCCGCTGCGGAGTCCGGGCAGTTCGAGCGCCCGCTGCACGGTGATTCCGCCGCCCTGTGTGTCCAAGGAATTCGCCTCGTGATGTGTCGCGCCGGTGGGTGGGCCGACCTTCTCCGCCGGGGTTCCGGATGGGTGTCCCCCGGGGCAGGCACAGCCATGGCTGGGGACGCTACCTGGGCGAATGTTCCGTGAACAACCTCATTGCGGCCTGATGTTGTGGTTGCGACTGAACACGTTGTCGGGGTCGTACTGCGTCTTCACCGCGGCGAGACGCTCGAAGTTCTCGGCGCCGAACCCGGCCACCACCCGCTGCTCGCCCTCGTTCCCGATGAAGTTGAGGTACACGGTCCCGTTGGACCAGGGCTGCATGTCGGACCGTACGTCGCGCACCCACTGACGGCCGCGCTCGTCGTCGGCGGGGTTCTCCCACAGACCGAAGGGGTGCACGATCCACGGTGCCGTCCGCCACGGCACCGGGTACCCGGCCGAGTCGTCGGCCACCGCGCCGCCCTGTGGGAACAGCACGTGCTGGGACGCCGAGGGCACGATCATGGTCCGGGCACGGTCGCAGAAGACGTCTGCCGCCTCGTCCGGGAAGGAGTCGAGATACTCGGCGGACCAGTAGTTCCGCAGGCCCGGCGGATCGTCCAGCATGCACTGCAGTTCCGCGTACGGCATCTCCGCGATCATCGCCGCCTCGGGCCCGAGGTCCAGCAGCGGTGCGGCCGCCTTCCGCGCCTGCTGCTCCGTACCCACGTAGGTCACCAGCGCGGCACCGAGAAGGTTGCCGACCAGGTGCTCCGGCACGAACTCCTCCGGTGGCCCCGTCAGGAAGATGAAGCCGCCGCCTGCCTCGGGCGGAGCGGACTCCACGAAATCGCGGTACGTACGCAGTACGCCGGGACCCGCCTCTGCCTGCCACAGCAGCAGGAGGACCGTCACTCCGGCGACCGGATGCAGCCGCAGCGTGAGCGAGGTGGCCACGCCGAAGTTTCCGCCCCCGCCGTGCAGTGCCCAGAACAGCTCCGGATTCTCGTCCTCGGAGGCGTGCACCCGCTCGCCCTCGGCGGTCACCAGGTCGACGGCGGTCAGGTTGTCGCAGGCCAGCCCGAGCTTGCGGTCCAGCCAGCCGGTTCCGCCGCCCAGGGTGAAGCCGCCGACTCCGGTGGTGGACACCCGGCCGCCGGTGGTGGCCAGACCGAACGGCTCGGTGGCCCGGTCCAGATGACTCATGGTGGCTCCGCCCCCCACCCGGACCGTACGGCCGACGGGATCGACACTCACCGCGTGCATCCGGCGCAGATCCACCACGAGGCCGTCGTCGACCAGTGCCATGCCGGCGACGCTGTGACCACCACCGCGTACGGAGACCGGCAACTCGTGGTCGCGGCCGAACCGGACGGCAGCGGCCACGTCCTCGTCCGTCTCGCACTGGACGATGATGGCGGGATGCCGGTCGATCATGGCGTTGAAGACGGCGCGGGCCTCGTCGTACCCGATTTCACCGGACGTCAGCACTTCGCCGGACAGATCCTCCCGGAGCCGGTCGAGAAACGGGTCGGCGATGCCTTGGGGAGCCATGATGCCCCCTTCCGAGGGGCGCGACAGGACCTACTCATCGTAATTCGCACAGTCCTGCCGCGCCTGTGCCCGAGCCGTCCGCCGGGCCTTGTGCCCGAGCGCCGGCCCGAGCCCTCAGCCGCCGTACGCGCCGCTGGCCGTCAGCCGCAGCGCCGTGTCGATCAGCGGGACATGGCTGAAGGCCTGCGGGAAGTTCCCGACCTGGCGTTGCAGGCGCGGGTCCCACTCCTCGGCGAGCAGGCCCAGGTCGTTGCGGAGCGCCAGCAGCCTCTCGAACAGCAGGCGTGCCTCGTCGACCCGCCCGATCATCGCGAGGTCGTCGGCAAGCCAGAACGAGCAGGCGAGGAAGGCCCCTTCGTCCCCCTCCAGACCGTCCACGCCCGCCTTGTCGCCGGCCGTCGGGTAGCGCAGGACGAACCCGTCCGACGTGGACAGTTCGCGCTGGATGGCCTCGATGGTGCCGATGACCCTCTTGTCGTCCGGCGGCAGAAAGCCCATCTGGGGGATGAGCAGCAGCGAGGCGTCCAGCTCCTTCGACCCGTAGGACTGGGTGAAGGTGTTGCGCTCCTTGTCGTAGCCCTTTTCGCAGACGTCGCGGTGGATGTCGTCGCGCAGTTCGCGCCACCGTTCCAGCGGCCCGTCCGCGTCACCGGACTCGATCAGCTTGATCGTGCGGTCGACCGCGACCCAGGCCATCACCTTGGAGTGCACGAAGTGGCGGCGGGGGCCGCGCACCTCCCAGATGCCCTCGTCGGGCTGGTCCCAGTGCTTCTCGAGATAGCGGATCAGTTTGAGCTGGAGAAGCGACGCGTAGTCGTTGCGCGTCAGGCCCGTCATATGGGCCAGGTGCAGTGCCTCGGTGACCTCGCCGTACACGTCGAGCTGCAGCTGGTTCGCCGCGCCGTTGCCGACCCGGACCGGCGCCGAGTTCTCGTAGCCGGGCAGCCAGTCGAGCTCGGCCTCGCCGAGCTCCCGTTCGCCCGCGATCCCGTACATGATCTGCAGGTTCTCCGGGTCGCCGGCCACCGCACGCAGCAGCCACTCGCGCCAGGCGCGGGCCTCCTCGCGGTAACCGGTGCGCAGCAGCGACGACAGCGTGATCGCGGCGTCGCGCAGCCAGGTGTAGCGGTAGTCCCAGTTCCGTACGCCGCCGATCTCCTCCGGCAGCGAGGTCGTGGGAGCCGCGACGATCCCGCCGGTGGGCGCGTACGTGAGCGCCTTCAGTGTGATCAGCGACCGGACCACCGCCTCGCGGTACGGGCCGTGGTACGTGCAGTGCTCGACCCATTCCCGCCAGAAGTCCGAGGTCGCCTCCAGCGCGCCCTCGGGATCCGGCAGCGGGGGCGGCTCCTTGTGGGAGGCCTGCCAGCTGATCGTGAAGGCGAGCCGCTGGCCCGGGGCGATGGTGAAGTCCGAGTACGTGGTGAGGTCCTTGCCGTACGTCTTCGTCGGGCTGTCCAGCCACACCGAGTCGGGACCGGCGACCGCGACCGTACGCCCGTCCACCCTGTGCACCCACGGCACCACGCGTCCGTAGCTGAAACGCATGCGCAGCGCCGAGCGCATCGGCACCCGGCCGCTGACTCCCTCGACGATGCGGATCAGCTGGGGTGCGCCGTCACGCGGTGGCATGAAATCGGTCACCCGGACCGTGCCGCGGGGGGTGTCCCACTCCGATTCGAGGATGAGCGAGTCCCCGCGGTAGCGGCGGCGGTCGGCGCGCGGCGGCTCCGTGCCCGGCGCGACCGCCGGGCCGATGCGCCAGAAGCCGTGTTCCTCCGTGCCAAGCAGTCCCGCGAAGACGGCATGGGAGTCGAAGCGGGGCAGGCACAGCCAGTCGGCCGTGCCGTCCCGGCAGACCAGGGCAGCGGTCTGCATATCTCCGATGAGTGCGTAATCCTCGATGCGCCCGGCCACGTGCATCTCCAGTCGAACGGCCACGTCGCCCCTCGGGGCGCTTACTGCGGCGCCCCGGAAGGCGCTCTCTGCGGTCAAGGGTCGTTGACGAGCTCTTGTTCCGGGCGGGCGGGGGTGGTGCCTTATGCCGGCCTGCTCGGCAGCGAGTGTCCGAGCAGGATACGACGCAGCATGATGATCCGCGTGACGCTCTTGGCAACGCGACTGCTCCGAACGAGTGAGCCAAGGGTGATGGGATGCCGGACGACTGCCCAGCGTGAGCGCCGGGACGCGGGCTGTGGCGGCGCATGGCCGGAAGCGGCCTGCCCCTCGCGCTGATACCCTGGTACCCCGTGGACCGGTGGCCACCTGTGACGTTTCAGGGGCCCCGAAACCGCAGCGACGGCACCTCCCGGAACTCACGGGCCGGCAGCCGGTACGCACCTCACCTCGCGACCACGGGAGCCCCCTCTTGGCGATGCCGCCCAAATCCATGACGACCAAGCACATCTTCGTCACCGGGGGTGTCGCGTCCTCCCTCGGCAAGGGCCTCACGGCCTCCAGCCTGGGTGCGCTGCTCAAGGCGCGGGGCCTGCGGGTCACCATGCAGAAGCTCGACCCGTACCTGAACGTCGACCCGGGGACGATGAACCCGTTCCAGCACGGTGAGGTGTTCGTCACCAACGACGGCGCCGAGACCGACCTGGACATCGGCCACTACGAGCGCTTCCTCGACGTCGACCTCGACGGCTCGGCCAACGTCACCACGGGGCAGGTGTACTCCACGGTCATCGCCAAGGAGCGCCGGGGCGAGTACCTGGGCGACACCGTGCAGGTCATCCCGCACATCACCAACGAGATCAAGCACCGCATCCGCCGCATGGCGACCGAGGATGTCGACGTCGTCATCACCGAGGTCGGCGGCACGGTCGGCGACATCGAGTCGCTGCCGTTCCTGGAGACCGTCCGCCAGGTCCGTCACGAGGTCGGCCGGGACAACGTCTTCGTCGTGCACATCTCGCTGCTGCCCTACATCGGCCCGTCCGGCGAGCTGAAGACCAAGCCCACGCAGCACTCCGTCGCCGCGCTGCGCAACATCGGTATCCAGCCGGACGCGATCGTGCTGCGTGCCGACCGCGACGTCCCGACGTCCATCAAGCGGAAGATCTCGCTGATGTGCGACGTCGACGAGGCCGCCGTCGTCGCCGCGATCGACGCCAAGTCGATCTACGACATCCCGAAGGTGCTGCACACCGAGGGCCTGGACGCGTACGTCGTGCGCAAGCTCGACCTCCCGTTCCGCGATGTCGACTGGACCACGTGGGACGACCTGCTGGACCGCGTCCACAATCCCGACCACGAGGTCACCATCGCGCTCGTGGGCAAGTACATCGACCTGCCCGACGCCTACCTCTCGGTGACCGAGGCGCTGCGCGCCGGCGGCTTCGCGAACAAGGCGCGGGTCAAGGTCAAGTGGGTCGCCTCCGACGACTGCAAGACTCCGGCGGGCGCGGCGAAGCAGCTCGGCGACTGCGACGGCATCCTCATCCCCGGCGGGTTCGGCGACCGCGGGGTGAACGGCAAGGTCGGCGCGATCACGTACGCCCGTGAGAACAAGGTGCCGCTGCTGGGTCTGTGCCTCGGCCTCCAGTGCATCGTCATCGAGGCCGCGCGGAACCTGGCGGACATCCCCGACGCCAATTCGACCGAGTTCGACGCGGCGACCGCCCACCCAGTCATCTCCACGATGGAGGAGCAGCTTGCCTTCGTCGAGGGCGCCGGTGACCTCGGCGGCACCATGCGGCTCGGCCTGTACCCGGCGAAGCTCGCCGAGGGCTCGATCGTGCGCGAGGCGTACGCGGACCAGCCCTATGTGGAGGAGAGGCACCGCCACCGTTACGAGGTCAACAACTCGTACCGCGCGGAGCTCGAGAAGAAGACCGGGATCGTGTTCTCCGGCACGTCCCCGGACAACAAACTCGTCGAGTACGTCGAGTACCCGCGGGAGGTCCATCCCTACCTGGTGGCCACGCAGGCCCACCCGGAGCTGCGTTCCCGCCCCACCCGCCCGCACCCGCTCTTCGCGGGCCTGGTCAAGGCATCGGTCGACCGGCAGCAGAGCGTGGGCCGGAAGGACAAGTAGTTCCAGGCGATACGGTTGACCGGGGTACGGGTCTTTGAGACCTGTCCCCCGGTTTTCTGTGTGTGGAAGGACGTTCATGACCATCGAGGACACCGCATGATCATCAAGGACACGCCCGAGGAGTGGCGGGTCATCGCGACGGCGACCCCTTTCAAGGGCAACAAGACCAGCGTCCGCACGGACGACGTGGTCATGCCCGACGGTTCGGTCGCCCGCCGTGACTACCAGGTCCATCCGGGTTCCGTGGCCGTCCTCGCCCTCGACGAGGAGGGCCGGGTCGTCGTGGTCAACCAGTACCGGCACCCCGTGCGCCACAAGCTGTGGGAGATCCCGGCCGGGCTGCTCGACGTCCCGGGGGAGAACCCGTTGCACGCGGCGCAGCGCGAGTTGTACGAGGAGGCGCACGTCAAGGCCGAGGACTGGCGGGTGCTGGCCGACGTCTACACGACGCCCGGCGGCTGCGACGAAGCGGTACGGATCTTCCTGGCCCGCGATCTGTCGGAGGCCGAGGGCGCGCGCTTCGAGGTCGCCGAGGAGGAGGCCGACATGCAGCTGGCCCGAGTGCCGCTGCAGGACCTGGTCAGGGGAGTGCTCGCCGGCGACCTGCACAACAACTGCCTGGCGGTGGGAGTCCTGGCGCTCGGCGCGGCGCTGGCGGGCGACGGCGTGGACGCGTTGCGCCCGGCGCAGGCGCCTTGGCCTGCCCGGCCGTTCGAGGCATGACGGGTCGTGCGGCAGATGGAGCAGTTGATCTGACGATCGGTTGATCCGATCGGGCGATGTGCCCGCCCTGCTCTGCCGGGTTCGTCGCTCAGCGTGAACTACGCTCGGAATCCCCCGACCGGAGTCCCCGGGCGGGCTCGTGCGCAGGTGGACGGGAGTGTGGCCCGTGGCGGATCAGGCGGTGGACACCAACGGCCCGGAGGCGGTGTCCGAAGCGACGGACACCGAGCACGGGCCGGACGGGTCCGCGGTCGGTGCGGCGCCCTCGAACGCCCGTCCGGCCCCCACCGCCGGACGCCCCGAACAGCACTCCGGTACGGGCTCGGCCGCACGGGGCGGCGGACCCGGCTCTGGAGGCGGTGGTGGGGAGCACGGCTGGTTCTTCGGGCGGGGGCGGGAGCTGCAGGCTCTCAGGGCCGACATCGAGCGGGCAGGGCTCGACACCATCTCCGGGCGCAAGGCACCGCGGGCCCGAGTGCTCCTGATCGCGGGCCGTCCCGGGTCGGGGCGGACCGCGCTCGCGGAGGAACTCGCCGGACAGCTCGAGAAGGACTACGCGGACGGTGTGCTGTACGCCCGGCTGACCGACTCCGGCGGGCAACCCGTCCCCACCGACCGCACCGCCCGTGAACTGCTCGGCGCCCTGGACCTCCCCACGCCGCCCGGCGCCGGCGAGGACGAGTTGGCCGAATCGCTGCGCGAGGCGCTCGCCGCACGCCGTGTGCTGCTGCTCCTCGACGACGCCGCGGATGCCGAGCAGGTGGACATGCTGCTGCCCGACAACCCCGACTGCCTGGTCGTCGCCACCGCGCGGGGTCCGCTGACGGGCATCCCCGATGTCCGGCCGTGCACGCTCGGCGGCCTGGACACGCCTTCGGCCGTGGAGCTGCTGAGCCGTTTCACCGGTTCGGTCCGGATCAAGGTCGACCCGCGCGCCGCCGAGGCGCTCGCCGAGGAGTGCGCCGGGCAGCCCGCGGCGCTCGTGCTGGTCGGCGGCCGGCTGGCCGCCCGCCCCGAGGTTTCTGTCGCGGACGTGGTCAGACAGCTGCGCGCCATGCCGGGCGAGCACGGGCCGGTCGGCCGTGCCTTCCGGCTCTCGTACGAAAGCCTCGCTCAGCCCGCCGCGCGGATACTGCGACTCCTGGCGCTGGCGCCCGCCGGTCTCGTCGACGCGCACACCGCGTCCGCCCTCGCGGGCTGCTCGATCTCTGCCGCCGATTCCACCCTGGACGACTTCGCCGTGCTCGGCCTGCTGCGGCCCGCCGGGTCTGTCCCGCCGCAGTACGCGGTCCCGGGCTGCCTCGTGCCGATGATCCGGGCCGCGATGGAGGCGCAGGAGCGCTTGGCGGAGGTGCAGCTGGCCCGGGCCCGGATGCTGGAGCGGAACGTACGCCTGCTGCAGTCGTGCCGCGCGATCACCGAGCCCGACGGATCCGCCGCCCGCCGGAAACTGGCCGGACTGCCCCGAGGTCTGCGCTTCCCGAACCGGCAGGCGGCCGCCGACTGGCTGCGGACGCGCCGGCCCGCGCTGCTGGCCGCCGCGGAGGCTGCGGTCGCCGACGGCGAGCTGGACACCCTGGCGCGGCGGCTGGTGTCCGCCCTGGTGCGGGCGCTGGCCGCGCACCGCGGAACCGAGGCCGCGGCCCCCGAGCTGTACGGGCTGCACCGGCTGGTCCTCGATGTGGCCGACCGGCGCGGACTGCACCGCGAGAAGGCCGCGGCGCTGCTGAATCTGGCCGATCTGGACGCGCAGACCGGGCGTACGCGGGAGGCGCTGGCCCGCTACCGCGCCGCGCTGGACGCGGGACGTGCGGCGAATGACCCGTACGCGACCGGCCGGGCGATGGAATCCGTAGGCGGCGCGTACCAGGAGCTGGAGGACTGGCAGCGGGCCGCCGACTGGTACGGCAGGGCGCTCACGCAGCGGCTGGCCCGCGGCGAGCGGGCCGACGAGGCCCGGTTGTACGGACGGCTCGGCACCGTGCACACCTACGCGGGCCGCTACGGCGAGGCGCTGCGGAACTGGCGCGCGTCCGCGGCCGGGCATCGCAGGCTCGGCGATCTCGCGGGCCATGCGCGGGCGTTGAGTGAGATGGCGCGGGTGCAGGAGTACGCCGGCCGGCCCACGGAATCGCTGCACACCTGCCGGGAGGCGGTGGATCTCGCGCGTCGGGCCGGTGACGTGCGACTTCAGGCGGCACTCCAGCTGCGGCTGGCCGACACCCTCGACCGGCTGGGTGACCCGGCGGCGGGCCGGCTGCACCGCGCTACAGCCGAAAGACTGTTGGAAGATGACCCTGTTACCTGCGAAATCCGTAGTGGTTTCCTTGAGGATTGATGCTTTGTAAGGCTAGACAGCGAGAAGTCCTTCATTAGACTGGCTCTGCCGCATGTTCCTGCGGTGTATCCCGATGTGCCGTCGCGCATCCGGGTATGTATGGAATTGCCCCCGTAAATTCCCTGAGCCAAGGACCGTGATCGACGTGAAGGTCGGCATCCCCCGCGAGGTCAAGAACAACGAGTTCCGGGTGGCCATCACCCCCGCCGGAGTGCATGAGCTCGTCCGCAACGGCCACCAGGTCTTCGTCGAGCAGAACGCCGGCGTCGGCTCCTCGATCACGGACGTGGAGTACGTCTCCGCCGGCGCGCAGATCCTCGGCACCGCCGACGAGGTCTGGGCCACCGCAGACCTGGTGCTGAAGGTCAAGGAGCCCATCGCCGAGGAGTACCACCGCCTCCGCAAGGACCAGACGCTCTTCACCTACCTGCACCTCGCCGCGTCGCGCGAGTGCACGGACGCGCTGCTGGAGTCCGGCACCACCGCCATCGCGTACGAGACGGTGGAGACCGCCGGCCGCGCGCTTCCGCTCCTCGCCCCGATGTCCGAGGTGGCCGGCCGGATCGCCCCGCAGGTCGGCGCGTACCACCTGATGCGCTCGGTCGGCGGCCGTGGTGTGCTCCCCGGCGGCGTCCCCGGCACGCAGGCGTCGAAGGCCGTGGTGATCGGTGGCGGTGTCTCCGGCTGGAACGCGGCGCAGATCGCCATCGGCATGGGCTTCCACGTCACGCTGCTCGACCGCGACATCAACAAGCTGCGTGAGGCGGACAAGATCTTCGGTACGAAGATCCAGACGATCATGTCCAACGCCTTCGAACTCGAGAAGGCGGTCCTCGAGGCCGACCTCGTGATCGGCGCCGTGCTCATCCCGGGCGCGAAGGCCCCGAAGCTGGTCACCAACGAGCTCGTCTCCCGAATGAAGCCCGGAAGTGTACTTGTCGACATTGCAATCGATCAGGGCGGCTGCTTCGAGGACTCGCGTCCGACCACCCACGCCGAGCCGACCTTCCAGGTCCACAACTCGGTCTTCTACTGCGTCGCCAACATGCCCGGCGCGGTCCCGAACACGTCCACCTACGCACTGACCAACGCCACGCTGCCTTACATCGTGTCGCTGGCCAACAACGGCTGGGTCGAGGCGCTGCGTCGTGACCCCGCGCTCGCCAAGGGCCTCAACACCCATGAGGGCCAGGTCGTTTACGGTCCGGTGGCCGAGGCGCACGGGCTCGACACGGTCGAACTGCACACGCTGCTCGGCTGACGCGTCAACACGCACCGTCAACCTCACGCATCCGGCCGGACCTTGCCTCGCAGGGTCCGGCCGGATGCGTATCGGGACAGTTTGCGAAGCTCGCTCAACTCGCCTCGAACGTAACCCTTTAACCGTTTCGCACACTCGCGAAATTTCGCAGTGACAGGCCGTACGCCCTTGACAGAGGGGCGTTCGGTTGCCGACACATCGTGCCGGGTCCGGCGGATTGTGTTGCTGCGGAGCGGTGACACGCCATAGAGTCGCCAACCGTCGGCATGGTGCCACGCTGACCTATCGATAAGTTTCCTGGTCACGTCCAAGGAGGTAAGACGACTTGTGAATGAGTCGACATTTACTCCCGGGGGTGGTCAACCAGGAATCCCCCCCCTACGCCCTGCGGGCGCGGGGGAGGTGCCCCCAGCGCGGGGCCAGGGCCCTGGCGGGCTCGAGGCTGTCGGCTCCGTCGCTGTCCGCACCTTCGCAAACCACCAGCACATGACGACAGCCCACCAGAGCATGGACGGCCAACACGTGAACGCCATGGCCGGCGACCGGAGCGGCCGAGAGCCCACCGGCTTCGCCGACTACGACGAAGTCCCCGAGGGGCACTTCTACGACCCCGACGCCGAGTACGAGCCCGATCCCGAGTACGCGGCCACCCTGGCGCCCGACGCGGCCCGTCAGCGCCGTGAGCGGATCGGCCCGACCGGACGGCCACTGCCCTACTTCCCGATCCCGGGCCCGTTGACGGACCACGGCCCGGCGAAGATCATCGCGATGTGCAACCAGAAGGGCGGCGTCGGCAAGACGACGTCCACCATCAACCTGGGTGCCGCGCTCGCCGAGTACGGACGCCGGGTGCTGCTCGTCGACTTCGACCCGCAGGGAGCCCTGTCGGTCGGCCTCGGCGTCAACCCGATGGAGCTCGACCTCACCGTCTACAACCTGCTCATGGAGCGGGGCATGTCGGCCGACGAGGTCCTGCTGAAGACCGCCGTGCCCAACATGGACCTGCTGCCGAGCAATATCGACCTCTCGGCCGCGGAAGTGCAGTTGGTCAGCGAGGTGGCCCGTGAGTCGACGCTGCAGCGCGCCCTCAAGCCGCTGATGGCCGACTACGACTACATCGTGATCGACTGTCAGCCCTCGCTGGGCCTGCTGACGGTCAACGCCCTGACGGCGGCACACAAGGTGATCGTGCCACTGGAGTGCGAGTTCTTCGCGCTGCGCGGTGTGGCGCTGCTGACCGAGACCATCGAGAAGGTCCAGGAGCGACTGAACCCCGACCTGGAACTCGACGGCATTCTCGCCACCATGTACGACTCCCGCACGGTGCACAGCCGTGAGGTGCTGGCGCGCGTCGTCGAGGCTTTCGACGACCACGTCTACCACACGGTGATCGGCCGGACCGTGCGCTTCCCGGAGACCACGGTCGCCGGCGAGCCCATCACCACGTACGCCTCCAACTCCGTCGGTGCCGCCGCTTATCGCCAGCTCGCCAGGGAGGTGCTCGCCCGGTGTCACGCCGAGTGAGTCTGCCGGGGGCCGACGAACTGTTCCGTACGACCGGGGGGATGGCACTTCAGTCGTCGTCGCCGCGGCGCGGCGTGAACGGCGAAGCGAGGGTGCCGGCGCCGGCCGGTGAGAGCGATCCCGTGCCGGAGCCGGCGGCGGCGCAGAGCGGCGAGGCCGCGGAGCACTCCGCCGCGGACGCCGACTCCGGCGAGCCGCGCAGCAGGGCGGCGGACGCGGAGCAGACCGCCGCCGCGACCGGGCGCCGGCCGCAGGAAGGTTCTGGCACACGGCCCGTGCCGGCTCAGGCGGCTCAGGCGGCTTCCGCCGGGGCGTCCGGCGGCGGGCAGCAGCGCCGCCGCGGCCGGGGCGCCAACCGACGGCCCAGCGGTCGGGAACGGCACGACGAGAAGATCACGGTCTATGTCTCCGCCGAGGAGCTGATGGACCTCGAGCACGCGCGGCTCGTCCTGCGCGGTGAGCACGGCCTCGCTGTCGACCGCGGGCGGATCGTGCGTGAGGCGGTCGCCGTCGTCCTCGCGGACCTGGAGTCGCGCGGCGACGCGAGCATCCTCGTACGGCGCCTGCGCGGGCGCTGACCGGCCAAGGGGGCGTCCGGCCGATTGCGCCGGGGCTCGCGCGGTCACAGTGCATGAGCCTTGCTCCGCGGAGTTCCGGGCCTCGCCGCGTTGTCGTCGGCCGCCGACGCTCCGCACAGGCCTCCGCCTCCGGCGTGCGATCCACGGCACCGGCCCCCGCTCCCTGATCCGGCCCTGATCGACCGGACACCCCCAGCGCCGGTAGCCTGCCCACTCGTACGGGCTGCCCGCCCGCTGATCCCCCGCACCCTGGACCGCGATGCCCCAGCCCGAAGACCCGGCCTCCGCCCGGCCCGCCCGCGCACCGCGCCGCAGCCTGGGCCGTGGCCCCGGGGTGGACCTGCCGGCGCCTTCGGAAGGCGAGACCGAGCCCGAGGTGCTGCCGGCGGCAGAGGGCGAGGAGACGCCGGAGGAACTGCCCGGTCCCGCCCCGTCCCCAGAGCGGCGAGAGGCCCGCGGTTTCCCCGACCGCCGCCGCCCCCTCGCCGGCGGCGCGCGCGACCTCGCGGCAGAGGCGTCCGCCCGACCCCCGGAACCGGCCCCCGAGCCGGAACCGCCAACGCACCCGGAGGCGGCAACCCACCCCGCGCCGCGCGCGGCCGGAAACCAGCAGCTCTCGGCCGGGGACGGTCGGTTCACCGTCCGGCTGGCCAACTTCGAGGGCCCCTTCGATCTGCTGCTGCAGCTGATCTCCAAGCACAAGATGGACGTGACGGAAGTCGCGTTGTCCAAGGTCACCGACGAGTTCATGGCCCACATCCGTGCCATGGGCGCCGACTGGGATCTGGACCAGACCACCGAGTTCCTGGTGGTGGCGGCGACGCTGCTCGACCTCAAGGCCGCCCGGCTGCTGCCCGCCGCCGAGGTGGAGGACGAGGCCGACCTCGCCCTCCTGGAGGCGAGGGACCTGCTCTTCGCGCGGCTGCTGCAGTACCGGGCGTACAAGCAGATCGCCGACATCTTCAGCGCGCGGCTGGACGCGGAGGGCAAGCGCTACCCGCGGACCGTGGGGCTGGAGCCCCACCACGCCGAGCTGCTGCCCGAGGTGGTCATCAGCATCGGCGCGGAGGGTTTCGCCAGGCTCGCGGTGAAGGCGATGCAGCCCAGGGCGAAGCCGCAGGTGTACGTCGACCACATCCACGCGCCGCTGGTCAGTGTGCGCGAGCAGGCCGACGTGCTGGTCGCACGCCTGCGCGAGCACGGGGAGGCGAGCTTCCGTACGCTCACCGAGGACGCGCCGGACACCCTGACCGTCGTGGCGCGCTTCCTGGCCCTGCTGGAGCTGTACCGGGAAAAGGCAGTGGTCCTCGACCAGGAGGAGGCGCTCGGCTCCCTCATGGTCCGCTGGACGGGCGGCGACGGGGCGCAGCCGGCCGTGACGGACGAGTTCGATCAAGAGGTTCGGCAGAACCGGGAGGAGAAGCCGTGAGCGAGGAGATTCCGGCGGGACCGGGCACGGTCGCCGATCTCGGCCTCAAGCCCGCCCTCGAAGCGGTGCTCATGGTCGTGGACGAACCCGCCACGGAGGAGCACCTCGCCAAGATCCTCGAGCGGCCGCGCCGCGCGGTGGCGGACGCGCTGCGCGAGCTGTCGGACGAGTACACCGTGCAGGGACGCGGCTTCGACCTGAGGCTGATCGCCGGGGGATGGCGGTTCTACACCCGCCCCGAGTACGCCGAGGCCGTCGAGGGCTTCGTCCTGGACGGACAGCAGGCCCGGCTCACACAGGCCGCCCTCGAGACGCTTGCCGTGGTCGCCTACCGCCAGCCGGTGAGCCGTTCGCGGGTCTCAGCCGTACGCGGAGTGAACTGTGACGGCGTGATGCGGACGCTCCTCCAGCGCGGTCTGGCGGAGGAGGCGGGGACGGAACCCGAAACAGGTGCGATCCTGTACAGGACGACGAACTACTTCTTGGAGCGAATGGGCCTGCGTGGCCTGGACGAGCTCCCGGAGCTCGCGCCCTTCCTTCCGGAGGCGGACGCGATCGAGGCCGAGACGCAGGAAGGTGTTCCGTCGTTCGACCCGGACGCACCGGACACCGAAGCAGACGACAAGACGGAACTTTAATGCAAAGCAGCGGCAGGAACAGCGGAAGCGGCAACCGGAACCAGCGGGGTGCGGGCTCCGGGCGTGACGGGCGTGACGACAAGCAGAAGCGCGACCGTCCCCGCCCCGAGGAGCGCCGTTACGACGTAGGCGGAGGATCCGCCGACAAGCCCGCGGAGCGGGGCAGGGGCGCGTCCGCCCGCGGCGGTGCCAAGGGCGGACCCAAGGCACCCGCGGGCGGCAAGAGCGGCGCCCCGCGCCGCTCCGGCGGTGGCCGGCCGCAGAGCGGTCCGGCCCGCCCGCGCGAGCTCGACGCCCGGATCGAGGAGCGCAACCGGGAGCGCCACAACAAGCCGCAGGTCAAGACCCCCAAGACGTTCCCCGGGGCCGAGCAGGAGGGCGAGCGGCTGCAAAAGGTCCTCGCCCGGGCCGGCATGGGCTCGCGCCGGGCGTGCGAGGAACTGATCGAGCAGGCCCGCGTCGAGGTCAACGGCGAGATCGTGCTCGAACAGGGCAAGCGGGTCGACCCGGAGAAGGACGAGATCAAGGTGGACGGCCTGACGGTCGCCACCCAGTCGTACCTGTTCTTCGCGCTGAACAAGCCTGCCGGTGTCGTCTCCACCATGGAGGACCCGGACGGCCGGCAGTGCCTCGGCGACTACGTCACCAACCGGGAGACCCGGCTGTTCCACGTCGGCCGGCTCGACACGGAGACCGAGGGCATCATCCTGCTCACCAACCACGGCGAGCTGGCCCACCGGCTGACCCACCCCAAGTACGGCGTCAAGAAGACGTACCTCGCCGCCATCCAGGGCCCGCTCCCGCGCGACCTCGGCAAGCAGCTGAAGAACGGCATCCCGCTGGAGGACGGCTACGCCCGTGCCGACCACTTCCGGGTCGTCGAGAACACCGGCAAGAACTACCTCGTCGAGGTCTCCCTCCACGAGGGCCGCAAGCACATCGTCCGCCGGATGCTCGCGGAGGCCGGCTTCCCGGTCGACAAACTCGTACGGACGCACTTCGGGCCGATCCCGCTGGGCGACCAGAAGTCCGGCTGGCTGCGCCGCCTCACCAACACCGAGGTGGGCATGCTGATGCGCGAGGTCGGTCTCTAGGACCGAGAGCACGAGCCCGCGGCCGGTTCCCTGACAACGGGGGGCCGACTGCGGGCTTTTGTGTCTTGTGGTGGGCACCGCCAGCCCTTTATAGTCAGAGTGACCATAAAGGAGGCGGGCGTGAGTCTCGCAGACGTACTGGACCCTCTGCAGCAGCCGTTGTTCACCGTGCTGGACACCCCCTTCACCTGGACCGAGGTCCTGGGGTTCGGCAGCGGCGCGCTCTGCGTCCGGCTCGTCGCCCGCCAGCACATCTCCAACTGGCCGATAGGCATCGCCAACAACGCCTTCTTCATCCTGCTGTTCACCCAGGCCGGCCTGTACGCCGATGCGGGGCTGCAGGTCGTCTTCATCACCCTCGCCGGGTACGGCTGGTGGACCTGGACCCACGGGGGTGGACCAGGTTCATCCGTCCTCCCGGTGCGCCGCACCACGCGCACCGAGTGGACTGGCCGGCCTCGGCGGGGGTGGTGGGGAGCCGTGACCCCTTTGGCGATTGCTTCGTTGATACGTTCATCGGGCGGATCGTGGACCCGCCCCGGCCGCCGGGAGGGTGGTCGCTGGACAGGCATGACCTGTCGAACTCCCCGGAGCGATTCAGGGGAGAGTCCTTTGCGCTTGCGTGAAGGAGAACTCCAAATCCCGCTGTACGCCTATGGCTGGATGCACCTGACGCCTCGATTGGCGTCTTGCGTTGCTGGACTGCGCGACTGGCTCCGCCCTTCGGCGGGACCGGACGCGCGGCCGGTGGCGGAGGCACTCGTATGAAGCGCTACGAGCACGGCCTCGTCCTCGGCAAGTTCTATCCGCCGCACGCCGGCCACCACCATCTCGTACGGACCGCCGAGGACCGGTGCGAGCGGGTCACCGTGCTGGTCTGCGGTGCCCCGGTCGAGTCGATCCCGCTCGAGGACCGCGTCAACTGGATGCGTGAGACGCACCCGTACGCCGACGTGGTCGGGGCCGTGGACGACATCCCCGTGGACCTCACCGACAACGCCGTCTGGGACGCGCACATGGCCGTCTTCCGGCCGGCCGTCCCCGGGCGGGTCGATGCGGTGTTCACCTCGGAGTCGTACGGCGAGGAACTCGCCCGGCGCTTCGGCGCGGAACCGGTCTGCGTCGACCCCGACCGTACGGTGTTCCCGGTCTCCGGGACCGCCGTACGCAAGGCCCCGGTCGGCTGCTGGGACTTCCTGGAACGTCCGGTGCGGGCCGCGCTCACCCGCCGGGTCGTGGTGCTCGGTGCCGAGTCCACCGGCACCACCACCATGGCGCGGGCACTCACCGAGCACTTCCAGCGCCGGGGCGGCGTCTGGGCACAGACCCGCTGTGTGCCGGAGTACGGTCGGACCTACAGCGAGCGCAAACTCGGCTCTCTGCGGGCCACCTGGCCGGACGCCCGGTGGGAGGGCGTCGAATTCTCGGCGGACGACTTCCCCCGGATCGCCCGCAAGCAGCAAGGCATGGAGAACGCTGCCGCCCGGGCCACCTCGCCCGTACTGTTCTGCGACACCGACGCGTTCGCGACCACCATCTGGCACGAGCGCTATCTGGGCGGCAGCCACCCCGAGGTCGCCGAGATCGCCGCGCTCGGACGTCAGCACCTGTGGCTGCTCACCGACCACGAGGACGTGCCCTTCGAGGACGACGGCCTTCGTGGCGGAGCGGAGCTGCGGCCCTGGATGACCGGACGCTTCCACGCGGAACTGACCCGTACAGGGCGGCCGTTCCTGATGCTCGGCGGCCGCCATCAGGAGCGGCTCGCCACCGCCGTCGCCGCGGTGGACAGTCTGCTCGCCGAGGGCTGGCACTTCACCGACCCACTCCCGGAGCTCCGGTGAACGCCGGTTCGCCCGAGGGCTACGACCCGCACGCCTTCGAGCCCTTCGCGGTGACCGTCGACCTCGCCGTCTTCACCGTGCGGGGCGGCCGGCTGCACGTCCTGCTCATCCGGCGCGGACAGGACCCGTACGCGGGCGCGTGGGCGCTGCCCGGTGGCTTCGTACTGCCGAGAGAGTCCGCGGAGACGGCCGCCCGACGCGAACTCGCCGAGGAGACCGGCCTCTCGGAGCGCACGGTGGCCGCGCTCCACCTCGAACAGCTGCGCACGTACAGCGAACCGGACCGGGACCCCAGGATGCGGGTCGTCTCCGTCGCGTACACCGCGCTCGTCCCCGACCTGCCCGAGCCGCGTGGCGGCGGTGACGCGGCCCACGCCCAGTGGGTTCCCGCAGACGCGGACGAACCCCTCGCCTTCGACCACGACCTGATCCTCGCCGACGCCCGGGGGCGCATCGGCGCGAAGCTCGAGTACACCTGCCTCGCGACCTCCTTCTGCCCGCCCGAGTTCACGCTCGGCGAGCTCCAGCAGGTGTACGAGACGGTCTGGGGCACCGCACTCGACCGCCCCAACTTCCGGCGCAAGGTCCTCGCCACCCCCGGCTTCGTCGAACAGGTGGCGGGGGCCGCGCGGCTCACCGGCGGGCGGGGCAAGCCCGCCGCGCTCTACCGCGCCGGCCCCGCCACTGCCCTGCACCCACCGCTGCTGCGCCCGGAAGGACGGCCCCGATGATCGGCACGAACGGCATGAACGGCACCCTGACCCGTACCAAGCAAGCGGCCACCGGCTCGCTGATCGGACTGGCCCTCGGCGACGCGCTCGGGTTCCCGACCGAGTTCAGTGATGTGCCCGCCATCCTGGGAAAGTTCGGGCCCTGGCGGGAGATGGACCTGCCCAAGCCCGCGATCGTCACGGACGACACCCAGATGACCCTCGCGCTGGCCCAGGGCATCCGTACCGCGATGGACCGAGGGCTGCTGGGCCCGCTGCGGCTGGCCCGGCCGGTGCGCGAGGAGTTCGTGAACTGGTACCACTCGCCGGAGAACAACCGGGCACCCGGGCGGACCTGCATGGTCGCCTGCCGGCTCCTGGACAGTGACCGGCCCTGGCAGGAGGCGAGCCAGGTCGGCTCCAAGGGCTGCGGCGCCAATATGCGGGTCGCGCCGGTCGGGCTCGTGCCGGGGCTGAGCGAGGAACAGCGCGCGGGCGCCGCACAGATGCAGGCCGCGCTGACACACGGCCACCCGACGGCGCTGGCGGCGAGCGACCTCACGGCCCGCGCGGTGTTCCTGCTCGCCCAGGGCGCGGAGCCGACCGGACTGGTCGGGCAGCTGCGTTCGTACGCGATGGACAACCGCACCCGGTACCACGAGCGCTGGCTCGGCGACCTCTGGACGTACGCGCACGACGCCTCGCCCGGGGTCTTCATATCCCGTGGCTGGGACGAGTGCCTGGCCGTCCTGGACCGCCTTGCCCAGGCCCTGCGCACACCGTCGCCGGAGACCGACCCCTGCCTGGCGACGGGGGAGGGCTGGATCGCCGAGGAGGCACTCGCGACGGGACTGCTGTGCTTCCTGCTCTTCCCCGGGGAACCGGTCACCGCCCTGCGCAGAGCGGCCTGCACGAAGGGCGACTCCGATTCGATCGCCTGCCTGGCGGGCGCCTTCGCGGGCGCGCACCTGGGTGCGGGGGCCTGGCCGCGGGAGTGGGAGGCCCGCATTGAGTACCGGAGCGACCTGCTGTCGCTCGGGGCGCTCTGGGACGCCTGACCCGCGACGGATCGATCGCGAGGGGCCGCTGCGGACCGCCGCGGTCCGTCGCGGTTGCCGGTGCGGCCGGCCAGGGCGCAGGAGCCCTGAATGGATCCAGCCCTGAATGGATCTAGTCGAACGTGTAGTGGACGGCGCGGACGCGGTGCAGCCACGCCTCGGCGGCCGCTTCGTCCGGCTGGTCGGGCAGGACGCTCTTCGTTTTGTCGAAGAGCCGCTCGAACCCCTTCAGCATCGGGAGGGCGACCATGGCGTCGGCCGCCACTTCCTCACCGAACTGGTGGTAGGACTCCGGGTCGTCGACACGTATCTGCAGCCGGCCGGTGGCGTACAACTCGAAGCCCTGATGGCACAGCCGCCGGAGATGTCTGGCGTGCTTGGCGGTGCGATTGCGGGTCTCGGCCGAGAGCGATCCGTTGCCGCGGTCGTAAAGGCGCTTGAACTGCTGGGTGGCGTAGCCGAGATAGGCGTCGCGGACGCGCTTCGCGGACAGCAGGTTGCTGCGGATGCCGATCAGCTCGTCACCGAGCGGGGTGCGCACTTCGTACAGGTCGTCCGGGAGCCAGACGAGTTCCATGACGGAAGGGTTGCCGCGGAGGGCGAGCCGGCACCATTTCGCGGCTTCGTGGAGGGTGCGGTCGGGGCCGGTGGTGACGTGGGACGCGGTCGGCTGCTGGAGGCCGTGGAATGATGCGGTGTCCGCGGCGAAGACACCGAGGCGGTCGATGTCGGATCCCGGTTTGGCCAGTCCGTAGGCGGTGGAGCCGACTATCCCTGACAGCAGTATGTTCATGGTGCGGCGTCTCCGGCGAGGACGGTTGCGGTCGGCCAAACGCTACGACAGCCGCCCTGCGCGGTGTTCGGAATTTCGGCGACAGGCCGCAGTCCGTGAACTCCTCGGCAGCGGGCCGGTTGCAGGCTTCGGCGAGGGAGCGGAGCGCCCCTGGCGTGGCCTGCACGCGGGAGCCTTACGCCAGACGGATCGTGTCCCCATCGACGGTGATCTTCATCTCCTCCAGGGGACGTGTGGCCGGCCCCTCCTCGACCGAGGCGTCCGCGACGGCGAATTTGCTGCCGTGGCAGGGGCAGTCGATGGTGCCGTCCGCCACCTTGTCGACCAGACACCCCTGATGGGGGCATACCGCCGAGAAGGCTTTGAAGTCGCCCGCATCGGGCTGCGTGACCACGATCTTCCGGTCCTTGAACACCATGCCGCCGCCCACCGGGATGTCCGCCGTGGCGGCCAGCTCCTCGCCGCCGGGCGGCTGAGCCTGCGTGGCCGAAGTCGCCCTCGGGGTGCTGTCCGCGCCGTTGTCGCCCTCGTTGTACTCGCTGCAGCCGATGAGCGCGCTGCCCGCCACCGCGGCGCCCGCCGCCAGTACCGTCCGTCGGCAGGTGGTTTCCCGCATGGCCGTCTCCTTAGGTCGTCACCCCGAAGGTGCGGAAGAACCACAGCGCCGAGGTCAGCCAGATCACTGTCAGCGCCGCGAACGTCAGGCCGCCCACGATCGGCAGCAGCCAGCCGGGCAGCCGCTCCGTACGCAGCAGGAGCATCTTGGCGCTGAATGCCCCGAAGAAGAAGCACCCCACCAGCGAGTGCCACATCACGCGCGATTCGTAAGCCTGATAGCCCAGCCCGTACAGGCAGTGGACGGCGACGGGCACCGTCAGCAGGAAGGCGATCCGGCCCGACCACCGGTGCGCGGGCGCGGTCCACGAGGCCACGCGGATCCCCGGCAGCCGGCCGTACATGGCGAGCGCCGACACAACCTGGACGAGGGCGAACGCGAAAGCCGCGGTGGCCAGCCAGGACTTGACCGCTCCGGTGCTGTTGAAGCCGGCCAGGTTGAAGGCGGTCCCCGCCGGATCGTGGGTCCTGCCGTACACGCCGAGACCGACCGCGACCGCGGCGGCGACGAGCGCCGGGACCAGGAAGCGGGCCGGACTCGGCCGGGCGTGGCCGTGGGCGGCTCGGGGCGGGCCGGGGAACGAGGCGGTCCGGGCGTTGGGATCGACGGGCATGGCGTACTCCACTCCCTGCGCTCAGGGGACGGCGGGGCGGGCGGTGAGCTGCTGACCGTCGATCGTCACCGATCCGGTCCGGGGATCGATCCGGGGAGCGGGGGCGGGGTCGCCGTCACGCTTGAGGATCCCGACCTGCCGGCCGTCGGGAAGGACGATCCAGCCGCCGTCGAGCTTCGCTCCGCCCACCTCGGCGGTGGCGCGGTAGAGGCTCCCACCCGGCTTGTCGGCCCGCGGAGCGGTGAACTGCCGGCTCTTGCCGCTGATCTCGACCGTGCCCTCGATCCTGCCGCCGCTCAGGGTGCCTTCGAGCGTGGCGCCGTTCCGGCCGGTCAGTCGCATAGAGCCGTCGTCCTGGACGTCGCCGCGCAGCCAGGACTCCACGCTTCGCCCGTCGCAGAAGTACGCGATCGCCTTCCCGTCCCGCAGGGACACGGCGACGGCCGCGGTGTCGTCCTCGGTGCGGCCCGAGTACTCGGCGTCCGGCGGCGGCTTCCCCGGCGGCGTCACCGACGGAGTGGCGGTGGGCGTAACGCTGGGCGTGGTGGTGGGCGTGGTCGAGGAGGGCGTGCCGGCTGCGGCGGGGGCGCTGGGGGACGGGCTTGCGCCGGTCTCCGTGCCCTCCCCGTACGACGAAGTCTTCGTCCCCGTGGTGGCGTTGAGGGACAGCATGAACAGTCCGAGGAGCAGACCGGCCAACAGGGTGAAGAGCGGTCCTGAGCGTTTCATCGCGTCCTCCCCCAGGGGCGGGGCATCGCAGTCGCCCCATGCAACCGGACCGGCACCCCGCGCGTCCAGAGGGGAACAGGACGGGACGGCCTACGCCATCAGGATCCGGCGGGCCACGGCTCCAGGCCCAACGCCCGGCCCGCCTCGTCCCGCCGCACCTCCAGCATCCCGGTCACGGCGGCCCGGTCGATCGGTCCGTACACGTGCGGGAAGAACTTCTCGCCGTTGCCCTCGCGGCGGACCTCGGCGTCCAGCAACGCTTCGTCGATCAGCAGCACCAGCAGGGGGCCGGGCGTCTCCCGGTAGTACTCGTCCGCGATCGCCAGTGCCGAGTCCTCGTCCGGCGAGCAGTGCACAAAACCCTCCGCGGCCAGGGAGCCGGGGGTGTAGGGGAGGCCGGGTGAGGCCGTCCACTCGTCCAGGGACACGACATGAAAGATCATGACCCCGTTCTACCGCAGCCCGCACGCCGGGTTCCTGCCCGTCCCGTACTCCGGCAGCCGTCTCGCAGGACGGGCGCCGGGGCCTTGTGCTCCTCCCGCTGACTACGCTGATCGCAGCAGGGACAACCGAGGTACGGAGCAAGGAGCAGACGTGGCGGTACGAGCGGTCCGGGGAGCCGTCCAGCTCGAGCGGGACGAGGCCGGGCACATGGACGAGCAGGTCAGCGAGCTGCTCACCGCCGTCCTCGAGCGGAACGGCCTCACCGCCGACGACCTGATCAGCATCTGGTTCACGGCCACGCCCGATCTGCGCAGCGACTTTCCGGCCGCCGCCGCCCGCAAGCTGGGCATCATCGACGTACCGCTGATCTGCGCCCAGGAGCTGGACATCGTAGGTGCCATGCCACGGGTCGTCCGCGTGCTCGCGCACGTCGAGACGGACCTGCCCAAGTCCCGGATCGCGCACGTCTACCTCGGCGCCGCGGGCGCCCTCCGCAAGGACATCGCCCAGTGAGAACCGCTGTCGTCATCGGAACCGGCCTGATCGGTACGTCCGCCGCCCTCGCCCTCGCCGGGCGGGGGGTCGTGGTCCACCTGGTCGACCACGACCCGGCCCAGGCCCGTACCGCCGCAGCCCTCGGCGCCGGTACGGACGAGCCGCAGGAAGGACCCGTCGATCTCGCGATCGTCGCCGTCCCGCCCGCGCACGTCGCGGCGACCCTGGCCGACGCCATGCAGCGCGGCATCGCCCGCGGCTACATCGATGTCGCCAGCGTCAAGGGCGGCCCACGCCGCGAGCTGGAGGCGCTGGGCCTCGACCTCACGCCGTACATCGGTACGCACCCGATGTCCGGCAAGGAGCGTTCCGGCCCGCTGGCCGCCACGGCCGATCTTTTCGAGGGACGCCCCTGGGTGCTCACCCCCACCCGGGACACCGACACCGAGGTGCTCAACCTCGCTCTGGAGCTGGTGGCGCTGTGCCGGGCCGTGCCGGTGGTCATGGACGCGGACGCGCACGACCGGGCGGTGGCGCTCGTCTCGCACACGCCGCAGCTGATCTCGAGCATGGTCGCGGCCCGGCTGGAGAGCGCCGACGAGTCGGCGGTACGGCTGTGCGGCCAGGGCATCCGCGACGTCACCAGGATCGCCGCCTCCGACCCCCGGATGTGGGTCGAGATCCTCACGGCCAACCCGGGACCGGTCGCCGACGTGCTGGCCGGGGTCGCGGCCGACCTGGACGAGACGGTCCAGGCGCTGCGTGCCCTGCAGTCCTCGGACGAGGACAAGCGCCGCGGCGGCGCCGAGGGCATCGAGGACGTCCTGCGCCGCGGCAACGCGGGCCGGGTCAGGGTGCCCGGCAAGCACGGCGCGGCTCCCACCACGTACGAGGTCGTCGCGGTCCTCATCAGCGACCGGCCGGGCGAGCTGGCCCGGATCTTCGCGGACACCGGCCATGCGGGCGTCAACATCGAGGACGTCCGGATCGAGCACGCGACCGGGCAGCAGGCGGGCCTGGTCCAGCTGATGGTGGAGCCCCGTGCGGTACCGGTCCTGACGGCGGCCCTGCGTGAACGGGGCTGGTCCATCCGGCAGTAGACCCGCGCCCGGCCCGGGTGCGGGCGATGGGCGCGACCGTCCGTGCCGGGCGGCCTTGAATACTCGGTAACCTTGGGCGGGGGCGCTTACGCGTGCCCGTCCTCCCGCCCCGTGTACCAGGAAGGTGTCCACCACCGTGGAAACCGCAGCAACCGTCGCCCGGACTGCCCCGGCAGCTGTGATTGTCGCCATCGACGGTCCCTCCGGCACGGGCAAGTCCAGCACCTCCAGGGCCGTGGCCGCCAAGCTCGGGCTGCACTACCTGGACACGGGCGCCCAGTACCGGGCCATCACCTGGTGGATGATCACCAGCGGTGTGGACGTGACCGACGTCGCCGCGGTGGCGACGGCCGCCGCCAAGCCGTCCATCGAGTCCGGTACGGACCCGGCCGCGCCGACGATCACCGTTGACGGCATGGACGCCTCGGGGCCGATCCGCACCCAGGAGGTCACCACCAAGGTCAGCGCGGTGAGCGCGGTGCCGGAGGTGCGGGCCCGCATCACCGAGCTGCAGCGGTCCATCGCGGCCGCGGCGGAGGGCGGCATCGTGGTCGAGGGGCGGGACATCGGCACCACCGTCCTGCCGGACGCCGACCTCAAGATCTTCCTCACCGCCTCCCCGGAGGCGCGGGCCGCCCGCCGCAGCGGCGAGCTCAAGGGGAAGGACGCCCTGAGCCTCGCGGCCACCAGGGAGGCGCTGATCAAGCGGGACGCGGCCGACTCCGGCCGCAAGACCTCGCCGCTCGCGAAGGCGGACGACGCGGTCGAGGTGGACACCACAGCACTGACGCTGGAGCAGGTCATCGAGTGTGTCGTCACCCTCGTCGAGGAGAAGCGGGTAGCCGCGTGAGCGCACCCACCCTGCGGGGTGCGGCGGTCGGCCGCCGGATCGGCATCGGACTGATGTACGGGCTGTGGAAGCCGCGCGTACTGGGAGCCTGGCGGGTTCCTGCGAGGGGACCGGTCATCCTGGCCGTCAACCACTCGCACAACATCGACGGACCCATGCTGATGGGCACCGCCCCCCGCCCGGTGCACTTCCTGATCAAGAAGGAGGCGTTCGTCGGCCCGCTCGACCCGTTCCTGCGCGGAATCGGTCAGCTGAAGGTGGACCGTACGACCGTCGACCGCGCCGCGATCACCAACGCGCTCGGCGTACTGGAGAACGGCGGGGTGCTCGGGATCTTCCCCGAGGGCACCAGAGGCGAGGGCGACTTCGCCTCGCTGCGCGCCGGGCTCGCGTACTTCGCGGTACGCAGCGGGGCGCCGATCGTTCCGGTGGCGGTGCTGGGAAGCACTGAGCGGAACGGACGGTTGATACCGGGGCTGCCCCCGCTGCGAAGCCGCGTCGACGTCGTGTTCGGCGAGGCCTTCCAGGCAGGCGAGCGAAGCGGGCGCCGTACGCGCAAGGGGCTGGACGAAGCCACGGTGCGCATCCAGGAACGGCTGACCGCCCACCTGGAAAACGCCAAGCGCCTCACCGGGCGCTAGGCGAGACTTGAGTAGTGGGCTGCGGACTGTGGTCCATCGATGATGCAACGAACGAGGTACGGACTTTCATGAACGACCAGATCCACTCCGGCGACGAGCACGGGGAGCTTGGCGACGCCGAGTACGCGGAGTTCATGGAGCTCGCCGCTCAGGAGGGCTTCGACGCCGAGGAGGTGGAGGGCGCGATCGGCGAGGCCGGTCACGGTCCGCTGCCCGTCCTCGCCGTCGTGGGCCGCCCGAACGTCGGCAAGTCGACCCTGGTGAACCGCATCATCGGCCGCCGCGAGGCCGTCGTCGAGGACAAGCCCGGCGTCACCCGCGACCGCGTCACCTACGAGGCCGAATGGGCCGGCCGCCGCTTCAAGGTCGTCGACACCGGCGGCTGGGAGCAGGACGTGCTCGGCATCGACGCGTCCGTCGCCGCCCAGGCCGAGTACGCCATCGAGGCGGCCGATGCGGTCGTATTCGTCGTGGACTCCACGGTCGGCGCCACCGCCACCGATGAGGCCGTCGTCAAGCTGCTGCGCCGGGCCGGCAAGCCCGTCGTGCTGTGCGCGAACAAGGTCGACGGTCCCAGCGGTGAGGCGGACGCGACGTCGCTGTGGTCGCTGGGGCTCGGCCAGCCGCACCCCGTCTCCTCGCTGCACGGCCGCGGCACCGGCGACATGCTCGACGCCGTTCTGGAGGCCCTGCCCGAGGCCCCGGCGCAGACCTTCGGCAACGTCATCGGTGGCCCGCGCCGTATCGCGCTCATCGGCCGCCCGAACGTGGGCAAGTCGTCCCTCCTCAACAAGGTGGCGAACGAGGAGCGGGTGGTCGTCAACGAGATCGCCGGCACCACGCGCGACCCGGTCGACGAGCTGATCGAGCTCGGTGGCATCACCTGGAAGTTCGTGGACACCGCCGGTATCCGGCGCCGGGTCCACCTCCAGGAGGGCGCGGACTACTACGCCTCACTGCGTACCGCCGCCGCCGTGGAGAAGGCCGAGGTCGCGGTCGTACTGATCGACGCGAGCGAGTCCATCAGCGTTCAGGACCAGCGGATCATCACCATGGCCGTCGAAGCGGGCCGCGCGATGGTCATCGCCTTCAACAAGTGGGACACCCTCGACGAGGAGCGGCGCTACTACCTCGAGCGCGAGATCGAGACCGAACTCGCCCAGATCGCGTGGGCCCCGCGGGTCAACGTCTCGGCCCGGACCGGCCGCCACATGGAGAAGCTGGTCCCGGCGATCGAGACCGCCCTGGAGGGCTGGGAGTCCCGCATCCCGACGGGCCGGCTGAACGCCTTCCTCGGCGAGATCGTCGCCTCCCACCCGCACCCGATCCGCGGTGGCAAGCAGCCGCGCATCCTGTTCGGTACCCAGGCAGGCACCAAGCCGCCCCGCTTCGTGCTCTTCGCCTCCGGTTTCCTCGAGCACGGCTACCGGCGTTTCGTCGAGCGTCGGCTGCGCGAGGAGTTCGGTTTTGAAGGCACCCCGATCCACATTTCGGTGCGGGTGCGGGAGAAGCGTGGCGGCAAGCAGAAGAGGAAGTAGGGCCGCGCGTACGGCTCAGAGCCCCCTGCGGGGCGCGGGCGGCAGCGCCGCCGGGAAGTGATTCCCGGTGTGGTGCTGTCGCCCGCCGCTGTTTCCGGTTCCGCCGTGACCAGTTCCGCCGTGCCCGTTTCCCGCGCCGTTTCCGTGGCTGTTGTGTCCGGTGTGGTTGCTGTGCCACGCGGCGCTGTGCCAGGACCCGCCGTGGCTGCTCGGGGCGCCGTGACTCCCGATGCCGAACGCCGTGAACCCCAGATCCTCCTCGCCGCTGCGGTCGCCCGGCAGGGTCCTGAAGGACCGGCGGTACTCCGAGTACAGCGCGTCGTAGATCGGGGTGTGCGAGAAGTGGCCGGCCTGGTTGTCCCGCGCTGGTCGCATCGAGGGAATCTGGCCGCTGATCGGCTGATGGCGGGGGGGATCGTATGAATGCACGTATCTGCCAACGAACCGGGCGGCCGACGGATGCGGGCCGGGCGAGGAAATCGCAGATCGCCGGGGGTGCGGCCGGTGCACCCGGCGCACCCCCGGCGCGCGGGGGCCGGTCAGGTACCCGCGAGCGGCATCGCGGCCGCTACGAGCACCCCGGAGGCCGCGGCCTTCTCCAGGGCGTCCCGGAGCAGGTCCTCGCGCGGCTGCTGACCGATGGAGCCGACCGGGGCCGCGTACACCAGGACGGTGTGCGACCGGTTGACCGCCGCACGCCAGCCGTCGGTGACCTGGAGCGGCTGGTGCGCCTGCCACCAGGAAACGGGGCTCCCGCCACCGGGCCCCGGCTGAAGTACGGCGTGCAGCTGACCCATGGCGAGCAGCACGGACCAGCCGGGCAGGCCGGCCGGCCGCCGCGTGAGGTCCGTGACCGGCATGAAGCCCTGCTCGATGAGAAGCGGCAGGAAGTCGTCGCCGGGTCCGGAGGTGCCGGGACGGGCGATCCGTGCGGTCGGCTCGACGACGAGGGCCGGGAACAGGTCCCCGTCGAGAAGCACGAGTCCGCTCGTGACGCCGAGCACGGCCTGCCCGCCGGGCTGCCCCGCCTGGGCAGGCAGGCTGGGCTGTCCCGCGAGTCCCTCCTCGGCGGTGATGCTGCGGACGGCGCCCTGGAGCTGCTCCTCGGACACCGTCACCACCTGGGACGGAATGCAGGACGCGTGGGCGAAGGCGAGCACGGCCGTCTCGTTGCCGACGAACAGCACGGTGCTGGTCCGCTCCTGTTCGGAGTCGCCCGGGGTGCGGCATGAGGTGCAGTCGTAGTTGCCCGGCGCGGACTCGCCGGCGAGCAGCAGGTCGGCTTCTTCGTCGCCGATCTCGGCGCGTACGTCATCACTGACGTCGAGCATGCGCGGCAAGGGGTGCTCCTCGGACTCGGTGCGGTGCCGGGTGGTTCCCGGCTCTCAGAACACAACGGGCGATCCGTCGCCGGAGTCACGCAGGAAAGGGAACGGAATCGAACCGCGAAGCGGAAGGTGGGCCGCCGCCGGTCGTCTCACTCCACGTCAAAACCTCTGACCGGGACGATGGTTGGCCGGGTGCGGGTGCGGGTGCGGGTGCGGGTGCGGGTGCGGGTGCGTGCGGGTGCGGGTGCGCGCGGGCACAGGTCCTGCAGGGGCAGGTCTCCGGGCCCGGTACGGCTCCAGACCCTAGGTGCAGGCCGAGCCCGTCCGGTCGGCCGACCGGGTGGGGCCGACGCGTGAGCCGCGCGGCGCAGGCCCGGTGACCCGTGCATCTGCATAGCGTGACCCGATGCCGACACTCCGCCTCTGGCCGGTCGCCCTGCTCACTGCCGTGCTGATCGCCGTGCCGCTGCCCGCCAGGGCCGCGCCCCTGCCCCCCGCCGCAGCCACGGCAGCGTCCGGCAGCGCTTCCGGCGCCCCCGGCTGCGCCGCCACCGGCTGGCCGTGGAACTGCCTCGCCAAGTGCGAGAGCGGCGGGAGATGGCACGTCAATACGGGCAATGGCTACTACGGCGGGCTGCAGTTCTGGCAGCCGACCTGGAAGCAGTACGGCGGGCTCGCCTACGCCCCACGCGCCGATCTCGCAACCCGCGAGGAGCAGATCGCGGTCGCGGAGAAAGTGCTGCGTACCCAGGGCTTCAAGGCCTGGCCGGTGTGCTCCGCGAGATACGGACTGAAGGGCCGCGCGCATGTGGTGAAGCGGGGGGAGACGCTGAGCTCGCTCGCCCGCAGGTACCGGATCAAGGGTGGCTGGCGCGTCCTCTACCGGGCCAATGCAAAGGTCATCGGGCCCTCCCCGGACCGCCTCGCCGTCGGCGCCCTGCTGGCCCTGCCGAAGGGTGCCGGCACCGGCCGCTGAGCAGTTCGGCCGCTTTCCCGCCGAACACCTCGGCCCCTCGCCGGAGTTCGCCACCACCGGCGCCGCCCCGGCCGCAACCACGAGGACAAGGACCACCCGGCAGTCCGCCGGGTCCGGCAGGGGATGCGGAGCGGGAGGGGCGACCGGCCGCTCTGCCGGTGACAGTTGGGCGGGGCGGGGCGGCGGCGATGTGGTCACCGATGCCGCGGATTCCTGTCTGCCCGGCCTCACTCGGGCTGTCGTCCGCCCGCCGGCAGCGCGGGCGCAAATGGGTGACACGGGGCGGTGAACGGCCGCGAACCGCTTCGACGTACCCCGGCAGGCCTATCTGAACTGAAGTCCTGGCCGCCTGGTGAGATCCTTGTACTTGCTGACAATGGCACTGCTGTTCGTTGGCCTGAACGGCAGTTCACAACAGGGGGATCCATCCGAGCATGCACATATCGTTCCTGCTCCACAACGCGTATGGAATCGGCGGCACGATCCGGACGACGTTCAACCTCGCCGAGACGCTCGCGGAGCACCACGACATCGAAGTCGTCTCGGTCTTCCGGCACCGGGAGCAGCCCATGATGGGCGCACCGGCGGGCGTACGCATGAGTCACCTGGTTGATCTGCGGAAGGGAAGCCCGGACTTCGACGGCGACCATCCCGACCGCGACTTTCCGGCGAAGGTCTTCGCGAGCGGCGACAGCCGCCACAAGCAGTACAGCCGGCTCACCGACACCCGGATAGCCGAGCACCTGAAGTCCCTGGACGCGGACGTCGTCGTCGGTACCCGCCCCGGCCTCAACGTGCACATAGCCCGGCAGACCGGGCGCGGCCCGGTGCGGGTCGGTCAGGAGCACCTGACCCTCGACAGCCACGGTTACCGGTTGCGGCGCGAGCTGGGCAGCCGGTACGCACTGCTCGACGCGATCACCACGGTCACAGAGGCAGACGCCAGGGCCTACCGCGCCAGGCTGCGGCTCGCCGGTGTTCGGATAGACGCCGTGCCCAACAGCGTGCCCGCCGCCTCGGTCGAGCCGGCCGACGGTTCGGCGAAGGTGATCGTCGCGGCCGGCAGGCTCACTCCGGTCAAGCGGTACGACCTGCTGGTCCAGGCTTTCGCCAAGGTGGTCGCAGCGCACCCCGACTGGCGGCTGCGGATATACGGCAGCGGCGACGCGACCGGGAACGAGAAGGGCGCCCTGGGCGTCCTCATCAAGGAACTCGCCCTGGACGACCACGTGTCCCTGATGGGCTCGGTCAGCCCGCTGGAACCCGAGTGGGTGAAGGGCTCGATCGCCGCTTCCACCTCCCGGCTCGAGTCCTTCGGCATGGCGATCGTCGAGGCGATGCGCTGCGGACTGCCCGTCGTCTCGACCGACTGTCCGAACGGCCCGCGCGAGATCATCGACAACGGCGTCGACGGCCTGCTGGTGCCGCCGGGCGATGTGGAGGCGATCGCCGGTGCGCTGCTGGAACTCATCGGGAACGACGAACTGCGGCGCCGGATGGGCCGGGCGGCGCTGGCCGCATCGGCCCGGTTCGACCCGGCACGGATAGCCGAACGGCACGAGGCGATCTTCAGAGATCTGCTCGCGCACAGCCGCGGACGGTCCCGCAGCGCCCTGCGCGACTCGGTGCTGCGCGGCCGCGGGGCGGCGCTCGGCCGGGCATACGCCCTCCGGGACATGGCCGCAGCCCAGGTGAGGAAGCGGCGCGCCGCCTGATGCTGCGGCCGGGCAGGGATGGAGGACAGCTTTGAGGACAGCCGTTGTCCTCAATCGCTGGCAGACTCGTGTCCATGTTGGAGACCTCGGCACGACTGCTCCGCCTGCTGTCACTGCTCCAGGCCCACCGCGAGTGGTCCGGCGCCGGCCTGGCGGACCGGCTCGGCGTCACGCCCCGCACCGTACGGCGTGACGTCGACCGGCTGCGCGAGCTCGGCTATCCCGTCAACGCCAGCCCCGGAACGGGCGGCGGCTATCAGCTCGGCGCGGGAGCCGAGCTGCCGCCGCTGCTGCTCGACGACGAAGAGGCCGTCGCGGTCGCCGTCGGCCTGCGCACCGCCGCGGGCAACGGCATCGAGGGCATCGGCGAGACGTCCGTACGCGCACTGGCCAAGCTCGAACAGGTGCTGCCCCACAGGCTGCGCCGCCGGGTCAGCGCGCTCAACGCCTTCACCGTGCCCATGCTGCACGGTCCGCGGACCTCTTCGGTCGACGCGTCCGTGCTCACCGAACTGGCCAACGCCTGCCGGGACAGCGAACGAGTGCGGTTCGAGTACCGCGACCACGAAGGCTCCACCACCCGGCGCACCGCCGAACCTCACCGGCTGGTGTGCACAGAACGGCGCTGGTACCTCGTCGCCTGGGACGTCGACCGCGCCGACTGGCGTACGTTCCGGGCGGACCGGATCGTCCCGTGGCCGCCGCACGGCCCGCGGTTCGCCCCGCGCAAGCCGCCGGCCGACGACCTGGCCGCGTATGTCTCGAAGGGTGTCTCCACCCACGCCTACGCCGCCCATGCGTGCATCCGGCTGCTGGTGCCGCTGGAGGAGGCGGCGCAAGCCGTCTCCCCGTCCGCCGGGGTACTGGAGGCCGTGGACGCGCACAGCTGTCTGCTCCGCACCGGAGCCGCGAGCCTCGATGTGATGGTGATCCATGTGGCGATGATGGGCTTCGACTTCGAGGTGGTCGAGCCGGTGGAGCTCTCCGACCACATCAGGGCTGTACGGGACCGGCTTTCCCGGGCCCTGAACTGATCTGCCGCTCCTCGGCCACCGCCGCGTACTCGGGGTGGTGGAGGTCGAACGCGGGCGACTCGGAGCGCACGCGGGGAATCGTCAGGAAGTTGTGGCGGGGCGGCGGGCAGGAGGTCGCCCACTCCAGGGACCGCCCGAACCCCCACGGGTCGTCGACCTCGACCTTCTTCCCGTACTTCGCGGTCTTCCAGACGTTGTAGAGGAACGGCAGGGTGGACAGCCCCAGCAGGAAGGAGCCGATGGTCGAGACCGTGTTCAGCGCGGTGAAGCCGTCGGTGGCCAGATAATCCGCGTACCGGCGGGGCATTCCCTCGGCGCCCAGCCAGTGCTGCACGAGGAACGTCATGTGGAAGCCGACGAAGAGCGTCCAGAAGTGGATCTTGCCGAGCCGCTCGTCGAGCAGCTTGCCGGTGAACTTGGGCCACCAGAAGTGGAAGCCCGCGAAGGTCGCGAACACCACCGTCCCGAAGACGACGTAGTGGAAGTGCGCCACCACGAAGTACGAGTCGGTGACATGGAAGTCCATCGGAGGCGAGGCGAGGATCACGCCGGTCAGCCCGCCGAACAGGAAGCTCACCAGGAATCCGACGGTCCACAGCATGGGGGTCTCGAAGCTCAGCGAGCCCTTCAGCATCGTTCCGCTCCAGTTGAAGAACTTCACCCCCGTCGGGACCGCGATCAGGAAGGACATGAAGGAGAAGAAGGGAAGCAGCACCGCGCCCGTGGCGAACATGTGGTGCGCCCAGACGACCACGGAGAGGCCGGTGATGGCCATGGTCGCCCCCACGAGAGGGATGTAACCGAAGATCGGCTTCCGGGAGAAGACCGGCAGGATCTCGGTCGCGATGCCGAAGAACGGCAGCGCGATGATGTAGACCTCGGGATGGCCGAAGAACCAGAACAGGTGCTGCCAGAGCAGCGCGCCGCCGAACTCGGACTGGAAGACCATCGATCCGTACCGCCGGTCGGACTCCAGCACCAGCAGCGCGGCGGCGAGCACGGGGAAGGCGAAGAGCACCAGGATCGAGGTGAAGAGCACGTTCCAGGTGAAGATCGGCAGCCGGAACATCGTCATGCCGGGCGCGCGCATCCCGATGATCGTGGTGATGAAGTTGACCGCGCCGAGGATCGTGCCGAAGCCGGAGAGCGCGAGCCCCATGATCCACATGTCGGCGCCGATACCGGGTGTGCGGTCCAGACTGTTGAGCGGGGCGTAGGCGAACCAGCCGAAATTCGCCGGGCCGCTCGGGGTGAGCAGTGAGCCGAGCACGATCACGCCGCCGAAGAGGTAGAGCCAGTACGCCAGCATGTTCAGCCGGGGGAACGCCACGTCGGGGGACCCGATCTGCAGGGGCATGATCGCGTTGGCGAACCCGGCGAACGCCGGGGTGGCGAAGAGCAGCAGCATGATCGTGCCGTGCAGGGTGAAAGCCTGGTTGAACTCGTTGTTCGACATCAGCTGCAGGCCCGGCCGGGCGAGCTCGGCCCGCATCATCAGGGCCATCAGGCCGGCGATCAGGAAGAACAGGAACGACGTGATCAGGTAGAGGTGCCCGATTTTCTTGTGGTCGGTGGTGGTCAGCCAGTCCACGACGATCCGGCCGGGATGCTTGATCCGTTCCGGTCCCGCAACGGACTCTGCGGTCTCCGTCCCCATCGCTGTCCCCTCGCTGTCCGTCCCGTCTGCGGATCGGGCCTCAGGCTCAAGCCATGATGCTCGCAGGCGGCGGTGTCCAACAGGGCGCGGACGCGCCAGGACACATCCCGTTGTGTGGATCCGGTGGGGATACCGTGAATTGCCAATGGCCCGTCAATCTGCCCCCGTCGACGGGTCACGGGGAATTCGGCGCGGCGTTCGGCCGCTTGGTCCGGTGGAAATTCGGAAGGCAGTTCAACGGGGCGCGCACCGGGCGGGGAATTGCGGCGGGTGAACCGCGGAACTTCCCATTCGAGTAGGCCCGTTCGAGGGAAAGCAGTGTCGTGATCCTGTGACACAAGCGTGACCGGTGGGGGACGAATGGTGAGGCGCCCGGCTGACGGCCCCCGACTTCCGCCCCCGCCGTCCGACGCCTACGGTGAATGTCATGGCACCCATACCGACCCCCTCCGCAGACCCCGCAGACAGCCCCGAGTCGTACGTCGGACTGGACGCGGCCGCCGCCGAGCAACTGGCCCGCAGGCGCGGCTGGAGCACCGTCAGAGCGCTGCCGCCGGGCGCGATCATCACCCTGGAGTACCTTGCCGGACGACTGAACTTCGAGGTCGACGGCGGCGTCGTCCGTCGTTGCTGGAAGGGCTGAGGCGGGCTCGAACGGCCCGGGCGGGCGGAGACGGTCCGTTACGGACCGAGGCCCTGGCAGGCTCCTCGGGAGCGTGCCAGGGCCTCGTCTCGCGGTGGCGAGGTGGTGCGTACCTCTGCCGGGGGCTCAGCCGCCCGCCAGCGGGCGGGCCGAGGGATTGCGGGACACCCGTTCCGGGTGCGGCGGCCGCCGGCCGCCCACGGGCGTGACCGGCGTCCGCTCGGAACGGACCGTGTGCGGCTTGGGCGACGAGAGATGCGCGGTGGTCCTGCTGGACGTGGCGCTGACGGTGGCGGCGCCACGCCCGGTGCCCACGGGCTTGCGGACAGGGGGTTCTTCCTCCACCGCCGGGATGCGCTGCGGGTACATCGCGGGCCTGACCCCCACCGGGACCGGGACCGGTACCGGTACCGGAGCGCGGCGCTCGCGCAGCCGGGTGCGCAGCTCGTCGCGCCTGGCCAGGATCCATGCCTCGGCGACGGCGATCAGCGGCTCGAACCAGGGCAGGGCCAGCAGGATCAACAGCCCGGCGGCCCATCCCAGCAGAACATCGCTCACCCAGTGCGTACCGAGGTAGACGGTGGTCGCTCCGACGCCGAGGGCCACGACCGCGGACAGCACGGACAGGTAGCGCCTGGTCCGCAGCGTGGAGGCCAGATACGCCAGGATGCCCCACGTCACCACCGCGTTCGCGGTGTGTCCCGAAGGAAATATATCGCCGCCCGCGAAGAGTTCGGCCGATCCGATCTGGGTCGCGTAGTGCGGACCGAGCCGGCCGAGGCCCAGCTTCACGGCGCCCACCGTGACGTTGAGCAACAGCAGGGACACGCCGAGCGTGATCAGCGGGCGCAGGGTGTGCTGGCGCCAGGACCGCCAGCCGAGCCAGGCCGCGACCATCACCGCGGTGGGGCCGCGCTGGCCCAGCACCACGAAGTAGTCGAGGAACGCGTGCAGTTCCGGCCATTGCTCGTAGGGCCGGAAGAACATGATCTGCCAGTCCAGCCGGACCAGCCAGGAGGTGGTCAGCACGGCCACGACGATCGCCAGGTAGAAACCCAGGGTCGAGCCGAAGAGCACCGTGCGGTGCCGGCTCATCCGAGGGATCTCTAGATGGGCCGGTCGTTCGGGCTCACGGTCCAGCCGGGCGAAGACCCGGTCCAGACGGGTGAGAGTTCGGTCGGTACGCACTCAATCGACGTTACAGCGAGCGCGTCGGAGCCCACGTCGAATCGGTCGCTTTGTGATGACGATGTGATGTGGACTTGGTCTCAATCCGGCCTTAATTCCTATGAATCCAGGAAACCCTGTGCTGCGCCGAGAATGATGTTCGGATCAATTCAATTGATTATGGATGCGGCAGTTGTGCGTCCGCCGTATTCAATTCACCCGGGCGCTGCGGAGACTTTCCCGTCTGCTCACGGCGGCCCGGTGCCGTTCAGCCACAGAGCCCCGTACACCGCCGAGGCCAGCGCCACCGGGCCCAGCACCAGCACCGCCCGTGACGTGCGCAGACGTGCCAACGCCACGGCGACCGGCAGCAGCAGCGGGAACGCCGGCATCAGCAGCCGGGGCTTGGAGCCGAAGTAACCGGAGGCGCACAGGGCCAGAGCCACCACGATCCCGCAGAACACCAGCAGCGGCAGCGGCTGGCGCTGCCGCAGGCACAGCCGGTAGAGCCAGAGCACGAGGAGGACCCCGGCGATCAGTCCGGCACCGGCCGCGAAGGCGGGCGAGGCCAGCCGCTCGCCGATGAACCGGGCGAACGCCAACCCCCCGTCGAAGCCGTTGCCCCACCCGCCCTGGACCTCGAGATAGCCGAAGAGCCCGCCGCCCGTCCGGTGCCCGACCCACAGCACGTAGCCCGCGGCGCCGAGCGGAGCGAGCACCACTCCCCACAGCATCCGCCACCGGCCGCGCGGCCCGTCGGGGCTCCACCCGCCGACGCCCCACTCACCGACACCACTCCCGCTGTCGTCCGGCCTGCCGCCGTCCGACCCCCCGGCCCGTGACTCGCGGATCAGTGTCACGGCCCCGGCGACCCAGACCGCCGCCACCACCGCGGCCCCCACCGGCCGGGTCAGCCCGGCCAGGGAGGCGAGGACCCCCGCCCACACCCAGCGCCCGCTCAGCAGCGCGTACAGCGACCAGGCCGCCAGCGCGGTGAAAAGCGTCTCGCTGTACGCCATCGACTGGACGATCCCCACCGGCAGCACCGCCCAGAGCACCACCGCCAGGGTCCCGGCCCGGCGCCCGTACAGCCGGTCCGCGATCGCGAAGATCCCCCAGGCGGCGAAGAGCGAGGCAGTCCAGGCCACCACGAGTCCGGCATCCGCGGGCGAGAGCGGACTGATCGCCGAGAGCAGCCGCTCCAGCCAGGGCAGCAGTGGGAAGAACGCCAGATTGGAGTGGACGTCGCCGTTTGCGAGCCGTACTTCGTAGCCGTACCCGAGCTCGGCGACGCGGGTGTACCAGAGCGAGTCCCAGCGCGCCGACAGCAACTGGTGCGGGCTGCTGCCCGCCGCCGCTCCCCACACCCCCAGTACCGCGACTCCGAGCAGCCGGACCGCGGCGTACGCGAGCAGCGCGGGGGCCGCGTGGCGCAGCGCGGTCCCGGCGGGAGACGCCGAGGAGCCCGGGGAAGCGGCGGGAGCGAGAACAGTCACGAAGACGATTATCCGGGCAGCGCGCGAAGCGCCGGCCGCCCGTCGGCGTGTACGCAAAGGCGGGAGTGGCGTACGCCACACCCCGTGGCCTGCGGAGGTGAGAGATGGACCACGCATCCTGTCCGTGGACTCGCGTACGCTGACGGCTCACTCGCCTGTCGATGCCGGGACCCGGGGTACGCGGAGAACGCCGTCCTCGCTGGTCCGCCGAGCGCGAGGGATCACTGGGAGGTACGTACATGTCAGGGACGAACACGGCCGGCAACCGCCGCCCCGACGCTCCCTGGCAACGCCTCACCGCGACGGCCGACGGCGTGAACCGCTGGGTCGTCCTCGTCGTCCTGTGCGTGAGCCTGCTGTTCGTCGCCCTCGACGCCACGGTGCTGCATGTCGCCGTCCCGGCCGTCACCGAGGACCTGCGCCCCGGCGCGATCGAGTTGCTCTGGATCGTCGACGCCTATCCGCTGGTCTGCGCTTCGCTGCTGATCCTCTTCGGTACCCTCGGCGACCGCGTGGGACGACGCCGCATCCTGCTGCTCGGATACGGACTGTTCGGCGTGGCCTCGGCGGTCGCCGCCCTGGCGGACACCCCGCAGGTGCTGATCGCGGCCCGGGCGCTGCTCGGCGTCGGCGGCGCCATGATCATGCCGGCCACGCTCTCGATACTCCGCCAGGTCTTCCCGGACCGACGGGAGCGGGCCACCGCCATCGGCATCTGGACGGCGGTCGCCGCGATAGGCGCCGCCACCGGCCCGGTGCTGGGCGGGTTCCTCGTCCAGCACTACTGGTGGGGCTCGGTCTTCCTGATCAACATCCCGCTGATGGCGCTGATCCTGCCCATCGGCCGCTGGCTGCTCCCAGAGTCGAAGGGCGAGGGCAACGGCCCGTGGGACGTGCTCGGCGCGCTGATGGCCGCGGCCGGAGTGCTCGGTGTCGTGCTCGGCGTGAAGCGGGCCGGTGGCGGTGAGGGCATCGTCGACGCGAAAACCCTCTGCCCGCTGATCGTCGGCGCTGTGCTGCTGGTCTTCTTCGTGCGCAGGCAGAAGCGGCGCAGCCAGCCGCTCATCGACGTGCGGATGTTCGCGCGCCCCACCTTCTCCACCTCCGTGGGCTGCATCGTCCTGGCCATGCTGGCGCTGGTCGGCCTGGAGCTGATAGCCGTCCAGTACCTGCAGCTGGTCCTGGACCTCAGCCCGCTGGAGACCGGACTGCGGCTGCTGCCGCTCACCTTCGCCGCGATGGCGGCCGGCGCCACCGGTTCGTACACGCTGCAGCGACTCGGCCCGCGGGTCATGGTCTCGCTCGGCTTCGCGCTCACCGCCGCCGCCGTCCTCCTGCTCACGCTGATGGGCCAGCAGGACCGGCCCCTCCTGCTGACCGTCGGCTTCGTCCTGCTCGGCTTCGGGCTGCAGACCACGCTCTTCGGCGCGTACGAGTCGATGCTCAGCGAAGCGCCGGCGGAGCAGGCGGGCGGCGCGGCGGCCATAGGGGAGACGTCGTACCAGCTGGGTGCGGGTATGGGTATCGCCCTGCTCGGCAGTGTCATGAATGCCGCCTACTCGCCGGCCCTTTCCCGCGTGGCCGGGGTCCCGTCCGCCGAGAGCAGCGCCGCCGGTCACTCACTCGGTGAGGCATACCAGGTCGCGGCCCAGCTGGGCGGATCCGCCGGAGACGCGCTGCGCACGGCCGCGCGGGACTCCTTCGTGCACGGTCTGCATGTGACCCTCTTCGTCAGCGCGGGCCTGCTGCTGCTCGGCGCCCTTGCCGCGCTGCGGCTGCCGCGGGTGATGGAGTGCGCCGCGCCGCAGGGGGAGCAGGCCGTACCGCAGGCGGAACAGGAAGCCGGGACATCGCAGCGGGAGGCCCGGGTCCCCGTACCGGCGTCGCGCCGGGAACCCGCCGAGGCGGCCGGCTCTGGACGCGCGGGACACTGACCCGTAACGTCGGCGCCGAGCCGTGACTACCACTGCTAGTTTCGCAGCGTACCCAGCGCGTATGCCTGCCGGGAGGCCCCGCATGTCCTCGTCCGCACCCTCGAAGCTGCCCCCCTTCGACGCCGGCGATCCGCTCGGTATCGACGACCTGCTCAGCGCCGAGGACCTGGCGGTTCGCGACACCGTCCGCTCGTGGGCGGCCGACCGGGTCCTGCCGCACATCGCCGACTGGTACGAGAAGGGCGAGCTGCCGGGCATCCGCGAACTGGCGAGGGAGCTCGGCTCGATCGGCGCGCTCGGGATGTCCCTCCAGGGCTACGGCTGCGCGGGCGCCACCGCGGTGCAGTATGGGCTGGCCTGTCTTGAACTGGAGGCTGCCGACTCCGGCATTCGCTCGCTCGTCTCCGTACAGGGGTCGCTGGCGATGTACGCCATCCACCGCTTCGGCTCCGAGGAGCAGAAGCAGCGCTGGCTGCCCGGCATGGCCGACGGCTCGGTCATCGGCTGCTTCGGTCTGACCGAGCCCGACCACGGCTCCGACCCGGCCGGCATGCGGACGTACGCCAAGCGCGACGGCAGCGACTGGGTGCTGACCGGGCGCAAGATGTGGATCACCAACGGCTCGGTGGCCGGAGTCGCGGTCGTGTGGGCGCAGACCGATGACGGCATCCGTGGATTCGCCGTCCCGACGGACAGCCCCGGCTTCTCCGCACCCGAGATCAAGCACAAGTGGTCACTGCGCGCCTCGGTCACCAGCGAGCTGGTCCTCGACGAGGTACGGCTGCCCGCCGACGCGGTACTGCCCGGGGTCACCGGACTGCGCGGGCCCCTGAACTGTCTGAACCACGCCCGCTACGGAATCGTCTGGGGAGCGATGGGCGCAGCACGCGCCAGCTTCGAGGCGGCGGTCGAGTACGCGCGGACGCGAGAGCAGTTCGGCAGGCCGATCGGCGGCTTCCAGCTCACTCAGGCCAAGCTGGCCGACATGGCGCTCGAACTGCACAAGGGCATCCTGCTCGCCCACCATCTGGGCCTGCGCATGGACGCGGGGAAACTCCGTCCCGAGCAGGTCAGTTTCGGGAAGCTCAACAATGTGCGCGAGGCCATCGAGATCTGCCGTACCTCGCGCACGATCCTGGGCGCCAACGGGATCTCGCTCGAGTACCCCGTGATGCGGCACGCGACGAACCTCGAGTCGGTGCTCACCTACGAGGGCACCGTCGAGATGCATCAGCTGGTGCTGGGCAAGGCGCTCACCGGTCTCGACGCCTTCCGGTAAACCGGCGAGCGCCCTGCTCAGCTCTGGTTGAAGAAGCCGTCCCCGGGCCGGCCGCCGGCTTCGCCACTGACGACCTGGGTGTCGACGGGGGACAGCAGGAAGACCCGGGTGGCCACGCGCTCGATCGAGCCGCGCAGGCCGAAGGTCAGGCCGGCCGCGAAGTCCACCACGCGCTTGGCGTCGGAGGGCTCCATGGACGTCAGGTTCACGATGACCGGGACTCCCGCCCGGAAGAGCTCGCCGATGCCGCGGGCATCCCGGAAGCCGTCCGGTGTGACCGTGGCGATCCGGCGGCCCTGCTCGTGCGCGGCCTCGGAAGCCACCCGCACGCGCGGGTCGGTCACCCACTGCTCGCCGGCCCCGGATCCCTCGGCGTACTCGTCGTCGTAGTAACGCTCGTCGTCGCTCTCCTCGACGAGTCCCAGCCAGGCACTCGCCTTGCGCACCGAACCCATGGACGCCTCCTCTCACCGCGGTCTGTCTGCGTTCCGCACACCTATGGTCGTCCATGATGCGGATAGCGCGCCAAGTGGATAGACGCCGCGTAGGGGTTTCGTGACGCTACTGGTGCAGAACTTATGGCGATTCGTCAAGGTTCTTCCTGCACCCGGCTGCTGACAGAGTGAAAATATGACTCATCGATCCGTACGGGTGACGCGGGAGCGTACGGGTGAACGGATCGCTCGATACGATGCGGGCCGCGCAGCCGCACGACTTTCGGGGGGACCGTCATGTTCGGAATCGTCAGACCTTGCACGCACCGGCTCACCGATGGGTTCAAAGCGGAGTGGGTGGCGCATCTCTGTGGGCTCTGTCTGGCACTGCGAAGTGACCACGGCCAGTTCGCCCGGGTCGTCACCAACTACGACGGCCTGATCGTCTCGGTTCTGACGGAGGCTCAGGCGGAGCGCGGCACGGACCGGCGGCGCACGGCCGGCCCCTGCCCGCTGCGGGGTATGCGCACCGCGCCGGTCGCCCAGGGCGAGGGGGCCCGGCTCGCGGCCGCCGTCTCGCTGGTGCTGGCGTCGGCGAAGGTACGCGACCACGTCGCCGACCGGGACGGACTGTTGGCCCGGAGGCCGCTGGCCGCCGCCGCCCGCAGGGTCGCCGCGGGCTGGGACAGGGCGGGCGCGCGCACCGGGGCGGCGCTGGGTTTCGACACCGCCGTACTCCTCGACGCGGTCGACCGGCAGCCGGGCATCGAGGCGGGGGCGGGGCCCGGCACTCCACTGCTCACCATCACCGAGCCGACCGAGACGGCCACCGCGGCGGCCTTCGCCCATACCTCGGTGCTCGCCGGCCGGCCCGGGAACGCCGCCCCGCTGGCCGAGGCGGGCCGGCTCTTCGGCCGGCTCGCGCACTTGCTGGATGCCGTGGAGGACCAGGCAACTGACGCGGCGTCGGGCGCCTGGAACCCGCTCACGGCGACGGGTACCTCTCTGGCGGAGGCGCGGCGGTTGTGCGACGACGCGCTGCACGGAATCAGGCTGGCACTGAAGGACGCCGAGTTCGTGGACGGCAGGCTGGCGCATCTGCTGCTCGCGCACGAGCTGAAGGCCTCGGTCGACCGTGCCTTCGGCACGACGAGCTGCGCACACCGTGCGAGCCACGGGGACCAGGGCGGACCCGGCGGCTTCGGGCCGCCGCAGTCGTGGCAAGGCGGTCAGAGCGGCAATGCGTATGGAGGCGGCCCGTACGGCGGCAACCCGTACGGCGGGGGCGCTCCCGGCGTACCCGGGGGACCCGGCGGCACGCCGCCCGGTGTGGGTCCCACGAACGAGCCGCAGCGCCCCGGAAGGCGGGGCTTCTGGGAGGGCTGCGCGGTCGCGATCGGGCTGTGCTGCACATGCAAGCTCTGCTGCGCCAAGGAGTACGAGGGCCCGTGGTCGCGCAAGAAGCGCGAGGGCTGCTGTCGTGACTGTGACTGTGACTGCTGCGACTGCTGCTCCTGCGACTGCTGACCCGGCCCGGCCGGAGGTGATTCGGCCTGAGGTGGCCCACCCGGAGGAGCCCCGGCCACCCGCGTCGCGTGTCGAGGGGGGACCGCCATGGCCCGGAAGGTCGAATTCCGGCCGTCCCGGGGGAGTGGCGCGGGGAGGGGGGACGCGATCGTGCCGAGTGCCACCCCGGAGGACGGCTCACCGTCGACGGCAGGCCGTTCACCGGCGGGTCCGCCTCACCGCGGACACCGGACCGTTCGCCGGATCGCGGGTCGCGGTCGGCGAGCGACGCCTGATCGTGCCGCTCGCGAAGGCCGGTGGGAGATGCGCGTCCTGAACCCCCGATCGGCCACGCACCAAGCCTTCGCGGGCATCGGTGCCACCGCGTACGACGCCCGCCGGGTACGGCCGGGCCCCCTCCGACCGAACCCGGAACGGAGCACCGTACGGGTCAGGACGCAGACGGCCACGAAGGGGGCCGGTCTCGGCGCGGGGAAGTCGCCTTCCGGCTCGACGGCGACGAGTGCACCGTCCACGCGCCGCTTGAGGGAGAGGGTCGCTCCGGGCGGTCTTCGGCGCCGGGACCAGCGGGAACAGCAGATGCCGGTTCCGATTTCTGCGGCCCTCCGCCGCCCGATGCCGAGGGCGCCGTGGCGGTTGGCTTCGACCGGTCGCCACTGCCGCCGCACCTTTATCAACCACTTCATCCGCCCCGCCGCGCCGCCAGGGAACACCCTTCCGTTCAAGCCTCGGACGGGAGACCGGAACCTTCTCGGCCGCTGAACCGTCCGACCACCGAGACGGGAGTCCCCAGCCCCGGCGGATCACGAGCCGCCGGGGCCGGTGCGCGTGTGCGCTCCCGGTCGGCCGAAAGGCGCCCTTGCGTACGTTGATTGACGCCGCGAATACTCCCGAACAGCGCTTGTCAGGGGCACGGCTTGTCCGGATTCCGGACGTGCCCCCGGCTGCGCCTCACGGGCCCCGAACCCCACAACGGGCCCCCGATTCCCCTCGGGAGGAACGAGAAGTGAGGATCAAGCGCACCAACCCCCGCAGCGGTATGGCGAGACGAACGCGGCTGCTGGCCGTGACCACCGGCCTCATCGCAGCTGCCGCACTCGCCGTACCCACCGCCAGCGCCGACCAGGCCGGTACGTACAGTGCCACCCAGCTCACCCAGGCCGGCGCGTCGGTGCTCCGTGCCGATGTGGCCGGTACCGCCTGGCATGTCGACAAGGCCGCCAACACCCTTGTCGTCACGGCCGACAGCACCGTCTCGAAGGCCGAGATCGCCGAGATCAAACGGGAAGCCGGCGCCAACGCCGGAGCGCTCCGCATCGAGCGGACGCCCGGCAAATTCTCCAAGCTGATCTCCGGCGGCGACGCCATCTACGCGACCAGCTGGCGCTGTTCGCTCGGCTTCAACGTCCGCAGCGGCAGCACGTACTACTTCCTGACTGCCGGCCACTGCACCGACGGCAACCCGCCCTGGTACACCAATTCCTCGCGCACCACGAGCATCGGTCCGACGGCCGGCTCCAGCTTCCCCGGCAACGACTACGGCCTCGTCCGGTACAGCAACACCTCGCTCGCGCACCCGGGCACCGTCGGCGGCCAGGACATCACCAGCGCGGCCAACGCCACGGTGGGGATGTCCGTCACCCGCCGCGGTTCCACCACCGGCACCCACAGCGGCAGCGTCACCGGCCTCAACGCCACCGTCAACTACGGCGGCGGCGACGTCGTCTACGGGATGATCCGCACCAACGTCTGCGCCGAGCCCGGCGACAGCGGCGGCCCGCTCTACTCGGGCACCCGTGCCATCGGTCTTACCTCCGGCGGCAGCGGTAACTGCTCCTCCGGCGGCACGACGTTCTTCCAGCCGGTCACCGAGGCCCTGAGCGCGTACGGCGTCAGCGTCTACTGATCCCCGCCAGTCCCACCAGCTCGCAGCCAGCGGCACAGGGGCCCCCGTCCGGCACACAATCCGGGCGGGGGCTCGCGTGTGCGCGCCCCTGGACGTCTTGCGCCCTTTTGAGAGGATGCACAGGGGGATTCCCGGGGGAGGCTGTCAGGTATGAAGCGCATCGGGGTGACGGGCCACAGGACCATTCCGGGCGAGGCGCTCGACGAGGTGCGTGCACGGCTGCGCGCTCTGCTGTGCGGCCACGACGGGCCGATGGAGGCACTGTCGAGCCTGGCCGCGGGCGCCGACCAGCTCTTCGCGGACATCGCGCTGGAAGGCGGGGCGGACCTCACGGTCGTCATTCCCAGCGGCGACTACGAGGAGGGGTTCGACGACCCCGGCGAGCTCGCCCGCTACCGCGCGCTCAAGAGCCGGGCCACGCAGGAGATCCGGATGGCCTACACCCACTCGAGCGATGACGCCTACTACGCGGCCGGCACCTATATCGCCGACAACTGCGACCGGCTGGTCGCGGTGTGGGACGGCCTCCCGGCGCGCGGCCGCGGCGGCACGGCGGAGATCGTCGAATATGCACGTGCACTCGGCAGACCCGTCACCGTCATCTGGCGCGAGGGCGTACGGCGCACCTGATCCGAAGTCAGCTGCTGTGCCGTGCCAGCCAGTCCGTGTGCTGGGGGGAGACGTACCGTTCGGTCTCGTAGACGGCGCCGGACCACTGCGGCTCGGTGACCGTGGTCTGCATCGCGACCAGCATGGCCGACAGATCCCGCTCCACCACGGAGTGCGCTTCGATGAGGGCGTGGTGGCGCCGGACCTCGTTCCAGGCGATGCCGGCCGCCGCCGCGGCGGAGAACAGCCCGGCGAGATTGGCGGACGGCCCGGTACCGAGGGCTCGCAGCGAGCTGAACATCAGGGCCAGGAAGGTGAGTACGGCGATGGAGGAGGCCCACAGGGTGGTCGCCTTCCGTGACACCTCGGTGCGCCTGCGGTACCAGTTGCGCTGCTCGATCAGCCGGTCACGTACGTACGTCTCTCTGCGGACCTGGTAGGCCCGGACCCGTAACTCCCGCATGGGCGCGGTTATTTCGACACCGGAGGCCGAGCCGGCATCCCCGCGCGGGTCCTGCCAGCCGATCTTCCGCAGCTCCTGCAGCCCCGCCTCCATGCGGGCGTGGAACAGCCCGTCGGGGTCCGCCGTGTCCGACTCGAACGGCGCACCGTGCACGGCATACCGCCAGCAGAGCGATTTGATGAACTCGGCGGCCGAGCGGTTCAGTTGCCACTGCGGTCTGGCCCTGCGCCGGGCGATCCGGAAGCTGAGGAACAGCACTCCCGCGTACGCCGACGCGCTGAGCGCCCCGACGAGCTGGAGTCCTCCAAGCTCGACACTCCACGGCAGCGCGGCAGCCACCGCCGCCAGCACCAGCAGGAGCAGCTGGGTCCTGGTGGCCTGGGTGGATTCCTGCTGGCGAGAGATCGCCGCGGTGTCGGCCCGATGGAACAGGGCGGGTAGGTCATCGTTCCGGAACACCATGCTCTGCAGTGGACCGGGAAACTCCGTCACAGCCACCCCCGTCTGCTGTTCTGGTCCTCACCCTTTTGACGGAATGCTTGCCTTCGATCTTTTGGCGCAAGCACCGCGCAACGCTCGTGTATCAGGTGCTCGTGCTTCAGTTGCCAACAGTGCGCAGAAGAGTAAAGTCCACGCTGACACTACAGCGTCGCTGTTGTCATCACCATGCCCAGCCCTAAGGACGGCCGTGAAGATCTCTGCAAATCCTTCGTTCGCCGCTGCGAAGAAGCGTCGTGTGCCCGTGGCCGAGATCGACGTTCACAGCGCTTCCGCCGCGGCGAAGCTCGGCCGGGTACTTCCGGCGGCGAGCGGCCGTCCCGTGCAGGCTCCGACGTTCAACTCGGCGCTCTAGACTGGTGGAATGACCGGCCTGATCGCATTTCGCGAGATCGTTCTCAAGGTTCACAGCAGGTGTGATCTTGCTTGTGATCATTGCTACGTCTACGAACATGCAGATCAAAGCTGGCGCGCCCGTCCGAAAGTGATCTCGGAAGAGGCCATTTCCCGGACCGCGTCCCGCCTGGCCGAGCATGCCGGAGCACATTCGCTCCCCTCCGTCACGGTGATTCTCCATGGAGGGGAGCCTCTTCTTGCCGGGCCCGCGAGACTGCGGCTGGTCTGCGAAGAGTTCACCCGGGCCCTCGACGGCGTGGCCGCCCTCGACCTGCGCATCCACACCAACGGACTGCAGCTGAGCAGCCGCGTTCTGGACCTCTTCGTCGAGTACGGAGTGAAGGTCGGCATCTCGCTCGACGGCGACAGGGCGGCCAACGACCGCCACCGCCGCTTCGCGGACGGCCGCAGCAGCCATCCCCTGGTGTTACGTGCTGTCGACCTGCTCCGCGAGGAGCGCTACCGGCACCTCTACCTGGGCCTGCTCTGCACGGTCGACGTGGCCAACGACCCCCTCGCCGTCCATGACGCGCTGACCGCGCTGGGCCCTCCGCGCATCGACTACCTGCTGCCCCACGCCACCTGGCAGACGCCCCCGGCCAGGCCGGACGGCGCCGGCACACCTTACGCGGACTGGCTGCTGCGCATCTTCGACCACTGGGACCGGCAGGGCCGGCCGGTTCCCGTCCGGCTCTTCTCCTCCGTCCTCAGCACGCTGGCGGGCGGCGCCAGCCTCACCGAGTCGCTCGGTCTCGCGCCGACCGATCTGGTCGTCGTGGAGACCGACGGAACCCTGGAGCAGGTCGATTCGCTCAAGAGCGCATACGAAGGCGCGGCCGCCACCGGCTTCGACGTCTTCTCACACTCCTTCGACCAGGTCGCGGCACATCCAGGCGTGCGTGCCCGGCAGCTTGGTCTGGCAGGCGTCAGCAAGGAGTGCCGGGAATGCCCGGTCGTACGCTCGTGCGGCGGTGGCCTCTACACCCATCGCTACAAGCCGGAATCCGGATTCGACAACCCGTCGGTCTACTGCGCGGATCTGCAGGCGCTCATCGAGGGCATCGAGGCCCGGACCATGCGTACGGTCACGGCGGCCGAGGTGTCCGACCCGGCGGAGCTGGCCGCCTCCCAGCAGGAACTGACGAGCACACTGCTCGCCCAGCTGCACAGCGATCTGGACGGTCGCGGGGGCGACGAATGGGACCGGGCATGGGCTCTGCTGGGTGAGATCGAACAGAGCTCCGACGCCCTCGATCCGGTCCTGGACCACCCCTATACGCGCAGCTGGCTGCTGGGCACGCTGGAGGCCGTACGGGAAGGGCGCTCCTGCGAGGCGGACCCTGCCGGCCAGTTGGCCGCGGTCGCCGCCGCGGCGGTGGTGGGGGGAGAGCTGGACCTGACGGTGCGGGTGCCGTATCAGGACGGCCGGCTCAGCCTGCCGACTCTCGGGCGGTTACTTCCGGCGGCCACCGCCGCAGGGCAGACCTGGGCCGAGGTGCGGGCCACCGGCGAGGGTGGCTTCGTGGTCCGCAGCGGGCGGCGGGAATGGCGGACCGGCGGGCCCGGCGGGCCGGACGACGAAGCGGCTGGGTGGCAGCGGGTCCGCAGGCTCACCGCCGAGGGGGTGCCGCAGCTGGCGCTGGACGATGTGGACCCGTACCGCGACTGCTTCTCGATGCCATTGCACCGGCGGCTGGGCGCACGGCAGGTGGCGGACTGGCAGGCGAAGCTCGCCCGCGCCTGGGCCCTGCTCGGCGCGGCCGTACCGGAGCTGGCGCGGGCGGCGGCCGCCGGGCTGACCACCCTGACTCCGCTGGAGAAAGAGGAACCCGACGGTGTGGGTTCGGTGGGCCGGCACGGCCCGGGGGCGCTCGGGATCGCCATGTCGTACAGCGCGGACGCCACGGCCCTCGCGCTGCTGGCGGGATATCGCCGGGCCCGGCTGCGAGCGCTGACCGAGGTGGCCGATCTGTACGCACTGGACGCCGAGTGGCTGCACGAGGTGCCGTGGCGGGAGCGGCCGGTGCCGGTGTCGCGGTTGTTGGCGGACGTGTACGAGCGGGTGGCCGTGGCGGCGTACCGGGCGGGCCGGGCGGACGCCGGCGCGAGCGGGAACGGGAGCCTGGACGACACCAGGCGGGCCATGGAGCGGCTGGGGGGTGCGGCCGAGCTCACCAGCAGTGGCAAGAGCCTGCTGGCCGGCCTGTGGAGCGAACTGGAAGAGGCGACCCATGGCTGAGCGGCCTCTGGCTGAGCGGCCTCTGCGTGAGCACACGGCCGCGCTGGCCGGCGACCTCCGGTCCCTGGGGCTGCGCCGCGGGACGACGGTGCTCGCGCACGCTTCGCTGCACAACACGGGGCTCCGGCCGAGCGCCCTGCGCGAGGCGCTGCTGGAGGTGCTGGGGGAGGACGGCACGCTGATGGTGCCCACTTTCACCCCCGAGAACTCCGCGTCTTCCTCCGCCCATCTGGCACGTGTCCAGGGAATGACCGGCGAGCAGATCCGGGCATTCCGTGCGACCATGCCCGCCTTCGACCCGGAGCGGACGCCGAGCCAGGGAATGGGCAGGCTGGCCGAATCGGTGCGGACGGCGCCCGGCGCGGTCCGGAGCACCCATCCGCAGACTTCCTTCGCGGCCCTGGGCAGGAGCGCGAAGGCTCTGCTCGCCGATCATGAGCAGGACTGCCATCTAGGCGAGGCATCGCCATTGGGGGCCATGTTCCGGGAGGGGGGCCAGGTGCTGATGGTCAACGTGGGATTCGCAGTCTGTTCTGCTTTCCACCTCGCGGAATATCGAATTCCCTTCACCCCCTTGCGCGAGTACCGATGTGTGGTGAACCTGCGGGGTAGGGCGGTATGGGTCGCTTACAAGGATGTCGAGCTGGACGACAGCGATTTCGCGGAGATCGGCGCGGCGTTCCCGGGTTCCGAGGTGCGCACCGGACAACTGGGAGGAACAACCGCAATGCTGTTCTCGATCAAGGAAGCGGTTGACCACGCTGTTGCCTGGATGACTCAAAACAGGCGTTGATTGACTGAAGGTTGAGGGGATGTGGCGGGGGCTGCTCGGGAATGATGTTCTTCCTCGCATCTTCCTCACTCCATGCGATGTGAGCGGTCATCACAGGACGGGGGTCGTGTGCACGCAGCAGCACAACAGCGAGCGGCGGACCATCGACCGTACTTCTTTCTCAGCTACGCGCATACGCCGAGGTACGGGGCCGGTGGTCCCGATCCCGACATGTGGGTCGAGCGGCTGTTCCGGGACCTCTGCGGACATGTGATGGCGCTGACCGACCTCCCCGCCGGCGCGCCCGCGGGTTTCATGGACCGGGAGATACGCTCCGGCGAGGGCTGGTCGGAGCGGCTGGGGGCGGTCCTCGCCTCGTGCCGGGTCTTCGTACCGCTGTTCTCGCCGCGCTATTTCGCCAGTGAGATGTGCGGAAAGGAGTGGTACGCCTTCGCGCAGCGGGCGATCCACCACAGCGCTCTCAGCAACCAGCCGGCCGAGGCGATCGTGCCGGCGCTCTGGGTGCCCGTACCACCCGACGAACTGCCGGGGCCCGCCGAGCGGTTGCAGTTCAACCACGGCACCTTTGGGGACCGCTATGTGACCGACGGGCTCTACGGTCTGATCAAGCTCCGGATATTCGCCGAGGAGTACGAACGGGCCGTCTATGAACTGGCCAAGCGCATAGTCCGGGTGGCGGACACCGTACGTCTGGGCCCCGGCCGGCCGGTCGACTACAGGCTCGCCCCGAGCGCCTTCGGAAACCCCAGCGGCCGATCAAGGACCATGCAGGTCACGGTCGCCGCCGCCAACCGCCATGAACTCCCCGAGGGACGCAATTCCGAGTACTACGGGGATTCCGCACTCGACTGGAACCCCTACCACCCGGTGTCCCAGCGACCGGTCGCCTATGTCGCGGAGGACCTGGTGCGCTCGCTCAACTACCAGACCACCATGGCCTCTTTCGACGAGGAGGCGGGGCACTTCGACAACAAGCAGCCCCCGACCAAGCCGGAGATCCTGCTCGTCGACCGCTGGGCGGTGGCCGACGAGGAGCGAAGGCAGCGGCTCGCCGCCTTCGACCAGGACGCCCGGCCGTGGGTGAGCGTGGTCGTGCCGTGGAACCGGCTCGACCACCAGAGCCGGGCAAAGGAGACCGAATTGGCCCATCGGCTCGAGGACACGATGCCGACCAAGATGAGTCAGGGAAGGGCCGCGTGCCGGACCGCCGCCAACGGTGTGCCCAGTATGGAGGCCTTCGGCCAGATACTGCCCCAGGTGGTGGAAGCCGCCGCGCAGCAGTTCCTCAGACACGCCCAGGTCTATCCGCCGGCCGGGGGAGTCCACACCGAACGGCCCCGGCTGGTCGGCCCCATGGCGCCGGACGGTCCCACGCAGCACCCACCGTCCGGGTGGACGCAGAACAGCCCGCTGCATGACAGCGACGACGACCTCGATGCCGATGCGGAGGACACGGATGACAGCCAGTCGTGACGGACGCATCGTCACCTTCTATTCGTACAAGGGAGGTACGGGCCGCACCATGGCCCTGGCCAACACGGCCTGGATCCTGGCGGCGAACGGCAAGCGCGTCCTCGCGGTCGACTGGGACCTTGAGGCGCCCGGCCTCCACCGCTTCTTCCACCCCTTCCTGGACCCCTCCACGCTCGGCGCCACCACCGGTGTCATCGACCTGATCACCGAGTACGCATGGGCCGCGACCAGCCCCGTCCAGCGCGCCGACGACTGGCACCGGGACTACGCCCGGATCCAGCCGCACGCCGTCTCCCTGGCCCCCGAGGCGCTGGGCTGGGAGTTCCCCGACGGCGGCACCCTCGACTTCGTCTCCGCGGGACGGCAGAACCGCGAGTACTCCGCCACGGTCTCCACCTTCGACTGGGACAACTTCTACGACCGGCTCGGCGGAGGGCACTTCTTCGACGCATTACGCGAGGACATGAAGGAGAACTACGACTACGTCCTCATCGACAGCCGGACCGGCCTCAGCGACATCGCCGACATCTGTACCGTCCATCTGCCGGACGTCCTCGTCGACTGCTTCACCCTCAGCGACCAGTCCATCGACGGCGCCGCCTCGGTGGCCCGCCAGATCGACGAACGCTACGGCGACCGGGGCATCAGGATCTTCCCCGTACCCATGCGCATCGACGAGGGCGAGAAGGAGAAGGCCGACGCCGGACGAGCCCTCGCGCGGCTGAAGTTCGACCGCTTCCCGAACGGGCTCGCCGGTGACGAACTCACCTCGTACTGGGGCGCGGTGGAGATCCCGTACCGCCCCTACTACGCGTACGAAGAGACGCTGGCCACCTTCGGCGACGAAGCGGGGCTGACCAACTCGCTGCTCTCCGCCTTCGAACGGCTCGCAGCCGTCGTCACAGACCAGCAGATCACCTCGATGCCGCCGGTCGCCGAGGATGTCAGGCTCCGCATCCGGGACGCGTTCACCCGTCGCCGGCCCGCGCTGCCCGCCGACCTCTTCCTCAGCTATGTGGCGGAGAACCGGATGTGGGCCGACTGGATCGAGTCGGTGCTCACCCGCGCCGGCTTCCGGGTCGTGCCGCGGGACGTGTCCGGGGAGCCGCGGCCGTCCGACACACTGGGCGCCGGCCTGGACAGCGCGGCCCGGACCGTTGTTCTGCTCTCCAGCGCGTACCTCAAGTCCGCGCGTGCCGTGGCGGTCTGGGAACGCGCCGCGGCCGAGGACCCCACCGGTGCCCGGCGGCATCTGCTGCCGCTGCGCGTCGGCGACGTCCGGCTGACCACGCCGTACATCGACCGGAACCCCGTCGACCTGTTCCGGCTCGACGAGGTCCACGCCACCGCCGCGCTGCTGCGCGCGCTGGAGCGGCCGGTCCAGCTCACCGACAACGTCTCGCCCGGACCCCGCTTCCCCGGCACGGTGCCGAAGATCTGGAACGCACCGCCCCGCAACCCCGGCTTCACCGGCCGCAGTGTCGTACTGGAGCGTATGCGCGACCAGTTGGGCGGCGGCATGGCCGTGGTGCTGCCGCAGCCCCAGACTCTGTACGGACTGGGCGGGGTCGGCAAGACGCAGGTCGCCCTGGAGTACGTGCACCGCTTCATGGCGGACTACGACCTGGTGTGGTGGATCTCCTCCGAGCAGACCGACGACGTGGTGGCCGGCCTCGCCGAGCTCGCCGTCCGGCTGGGAGCCCAGGGTGGCGAGGACATGGCGGCGGCCTCCCAGGAGGCCATCGACCTGTTGCGCCGCGGTGTGCCGTCGTCGCGCTGGCTGCTCGTCTTCGACAACGCCGACGACCCCGAGCAGCTGAAGCGGTTCTTCCCGCCCGGCGGGCCCGGCCATGTCCTTGTCACCTCCAGGAACCAGACCTGGTCGCAGTACGGGGACGCGCTGCCCGTCGACGTCTTCCTGCGCGACGAGTCCATCGAGCACCTGCAGCGTCGCGCGCCCGGACTGACGAAGGAGGACGCCGACCAGGTCGCCACCGCCGTCGGTGACCTGCCCCTCGCCGTCGAGCAGGCCGCCGCCTGGATCGCCGAGACCGCCACACCGGTCGCGGCCTATGTGGAGCAGCTGGCTCAGCAGGCCGCCCGGGTCCTCGCGCTCAACCAGCCCGCCGGTTACCCCGAGCCGGTCGCCGCCACCTGGAACGTCTCAATAGACCGGCTGCAAAGCCGGTCGCCCGCCGCGGTACGGCTGTTGCAGCTCTGCGCCTTCTTCGCGCCCGAGCCGATCTCGGCCAATCTGCTGTACAGCAAGGAGATGATCGACGCCCTCAAGCCGTACGACGCCTCCCTCCAGGAGAAGCTCGTACTCGGCCGGGTCATCCGGGAGATCGGCCGGTTCGCGCTGGCCAAGGTCGACCAGGTCGGCAACAGCATCCAGGTGCACCGGCTGGTGCAGGCCGTCATCAGGGCCCAGCTCTCGGAGGAGGAGCAGGCGGACGCCCGGGCCGCGGTCCACCGGATCCTGGCGGGCGCCCGGCCCGACGACGACGAGCCGATAGACAACCCGGAGACCTGGCCGCGGTTCGCCGCGATCTGGCCGCATCTCACGCCGTCGGAAGCCCGGCTCAGCAAGGATCCGGAGACCCGGCGACTGCTGATCGACCGGGTGCGCTACCTGTGGAAGCGTGGCGACTTCAAGGCCGCCTCCGCCCTCGGCGGCGAGCTGCGCGAAACCTGGAAGGAGATGCTGGGCGACAGCGATCTGCAGTACCTCTACCTTCGGTTCCACCTCTCCAACATCCTCCGCTCGCAGGGCCGTTACGTGGAGGCCCGGGAGCTGGACGAGGTGACGCTGGAGCGGCAGCGCGAGGCGCTGGGAGCCTCGCACCCGCACACGTACATGACCACCAGCGGCCTCGCCATGGACCTGGGCACACTCGGTGAGTACGGCAGGGCCATAGAACTGGCGAGGGAGGCGCACGAAGGCTTCAGCCAGATCTTCCACGAGTCCCATCCCCGGACACTGGCCGCCGCGAACAACCTGGCGCTCAACCTGCGCATGGTCGGTCAGTACGCGCGGGCCCGCGAGATCGACCAGGACGTCTTCGACCGGCGCACCGAGGTACTCGGCCCGGAGCACCCATACACCCTGTCGTCGGCCACCAGCCTGGCCCGTGACCTGCGCGAGGTCGGGCGCTACGAGGACTCGGTGAGCCTGCTCAGCCGTACCTACGACGTCTACAAGCGGCAGCTCGGCAAGGCGTTCCCCGGCACGCTGAGCGCGGCCAAGAGCCTTGCCGTTTCGCTGCGCAGGGCGGGCCGGCTGGAGGACGCACGCCGGCTGACCACGGCAACGCGGGCCCGCTACCGCGCCAAGTACACCTCCGCCAACCCCGACTCGCTCGCCTGCGACCTGAACCTCGCCGCCGACCTGTTCGCCGCAGGCGACTCGGTGGGGGCGCGGGACCTGGCCCAGGAGGTCGTGGACGAGTACCGGAAAGTGCCGGGGGAGCGGCACCCGTACACGCTCGCCGCCATCAACAACCTGGGCATCTACCACTGGGGCTGCGGCGCACCGGAGACCGCCGAGCCGCTGCTCGAATCGGCGGTGCGGGTGATGCGGCAGGTGCTCGGGGACACCCACCCGCACACCATCTTCACCACGCTCAACCTCGCCAACGCCCGTGCCGACCTCGGGAAGCTGGACGGCGCCCTCGACATGGAGCGGCGCGCGGTCGACCTGCTGCGGGACGTGCTGGGGGCGCATCACCCGGAGACGCTGGCCTGTGCCTCGAACATGTCGGTCACCCTCGATGCCCTCGGCCGGAAGGAGGAGGCCCAGCGGCTGCGCAACGAGACCGTCGACGAGTTGCAGCGGCTGCTCGGCGACGAGCACGCCCTGACCCGGATCGCCCGGGACGAGCGGCGTGTGCACCGCGATCTCGAACCGCTGGCGGTGTGATCCGCACGCTGTTCCTCAGTCGCGCAGCAGCCAGGTGAGGATTCTGGGGAGAGCATGCAGGGCGGCGAAATGCGCGGCGGCGGGTTCGAACGCGGCCGTCGCGCTGGGGATGCGGGCGGCCAGCCAGCGCGAGTGGCCGACCGGCGAGAAGACGTCCTGCTCGCCGTGCCACAGCATGACCGGGGAGGTGATGTCGGCCGGATCGAAGCCCCACGGCGTGCAGAAGGCGATGGCGTCGTCGATCCAGCCGTACGCCGACGTGCGCAAGCCCTCACGGTAGTTGCGGAGGAGCATCGAACGCAGTCCGGCGTCGGAGACGATCATCCGGTCGTTGTCCGTGAGTTCGCGGCGCAGCTCGTCCAGCAGCCGGCCCGGATCCTTCCTGATCGCGTCCGAGCGGGGGATGAGGCGGGCGGCGAGCTCTTCGGGGTCCACGGCCGCGGTGCTGTATTCGCGGACATTGGACGCCGTCATCCCGTCGAACCAGTCGAGCCCGTCCGCGTCCCAGGGCGCGAGACCCACCAGCGCCGCGGTCCGGGTGACCCGGTCCGGCAGCAGCGCGGCGCACGCCAGGGCGTGCGGTGCGCCGCCCGACCGGCCGGCCACGGCGAAGGTGTCGAGGCCCAGGGCGTCGGCGATGGCCGCGACGTCCTCGGCCACATGGGCGACGCTGCGGCCCCGCAGCCGGTCCGAACCGCCGTAACCGGGGCGGTCGTAGGCGATGAGCTGCATCCGGCGCTGATAGAGCACCATGCCGCGGGGAGCGGGACCGAGGCGGCTGCCGGGTGTGCCGTGCAGCAGGAAGACCGGCCTGCCGCGCGGGTCTCCGAACCGCTCCACCATCAGATGCCGCCCGTCCGCGGCGCGCACCTGACTGCGCACCCCGCCTCCTTCGCTGTGGCCTTCGCCTTCGCCCGGGCCTTCGCCCGGGATTTCGCCCGGGGCTTGTTCCGGGACTTCGCCTGGGACTCCGCTTCGCCTGGGACTTCGCCCGGCTGCACCCTGATTGTCGTCGGTGCGGACCGGCTGCGTAAGGCTGTACGCCACATCCAACCGAACCGGGGAGACCGGTTCAGGACAGGACTAGTCCTCACGCGGTGACGAAGGCTTGATCGCAGGCAGTGTTCGCATGTGGAACTGACATGGCGTGACCACCGGTAATCAACACAACGGCGTCACGGTGTGGTTGTGGTGTGCGCGTCCTGAAGTCGTCCTTGTGTGCTACCGATCAGTATCGGAATAGTGGGCCTCTCACGTCCTCCGTACCCGTCTGACACCCCACTTGTCTCCCGGTACGGCCCCCACAGGAGGTCACGACTTGAAGCACCGACGCATAGCCAAACGACGTGCGGTCATCGCAGGGGCGGGCGTTGCAGCGCTCGTTGCTGCCGGCGTCACATTGCAGACTGCGAACGCCAGTGAGGATGTCCCCCGGTTCACGGTCAAGACGCTGTCGGCGACGGCGGCCGGAAATCTCGCGTCCGACCTCTCCGAGGACCTGGGCGCCGACGGGGTTGGCGCCTATTACGACGCCGACACCAAGACCCTTGTGGTGAACGTCCTCGACGAGGCGGCGGCCGAGGGCGTACGCGAGGCCGGCGGCAAGGCCAGAATCGTGGAGAACTCACTCCTCGACCTGAAGAGCGCCCGGGAGACCCTCAGCGCCAAGGCCACCATTCCGGGCACCTCGTGGGCGGTGGACCCGGTCACCAACAAGGTCCGTGTCACCGCGGACCGCACGGTCGACAGCGCGGAGTGGGCCAAGCTCTCCGGGGTCGTGAAGAGCCTCGGCTCGAAGGCCGTACTGAAGCGGACCGCCGGAGAGTTCAAGCCCTTCGTGGCCGGTGGAGACGCCATCCACACCGGCGGTGGGCGCTGCTCGCTCGGCTTCAACGTGGTCAAGGACGGCGAGCCGCACTTCATCACCGCGGGTCACTGCGGGGAAGCCGGCAGCCAGTGGTCCGACCAGCAGGGCGGCGCGGCCGTCGGCGAGATGGTCGACTCGCAGTTCCCGGGCAACGACTTCGCCCTGGTCAAGTACACCGCGCAGACCGACCACCCGAGTGAGGTCAATCTCTACAACGGCAGCGCGCAGCAGATCGCGAAGGCGGGTGAGGCGACCGTCGGCATGCAGGTGACGCGCAGCGGCTCCACCACCCAGGTCCATGACGGCGAGGTCACCGGCCTGGGCGCCACCGTGAACTACGGCAACGGTGACATCGTGGAAGGGCTCATCCAGACCACGGTCTGCGCCGAACCCGGTGACAGCGGCGGTTCCCTCTTCGCGGGTGACACGGCGATAGGCCTCACGTCCGGCGGCAGCGGCGACTGCACCTCGGGCGGCGAGACGTTCTTCCAGCCGGTACCGGAAGTACTGGCGGCGTTCGGAGCCCAGATCGGCTGACTTCCGGCCACCACCCCTGCGTCATGTGCCCCGCCCCGGGTCGAAACCGGGGCGGGGCGCCGCGTTCAGGGGCAGTTCTCGCCGAACTCCACCGCGGTGAAAGTGACCGGCTGCCCCTTCAGGACTTCGGGCAGGTCTCTTCGAGCTTGACGGTGCCGAAGTCGACTCGGGAGTCCGACGGCCGGTTGCCGGGCTTGGGCGTCTGCGAGCAGACCTTCCAGTTGCGGTCGAACGCCTGGTTGCGGCCTCGGCCGAGAGCGTCGTGCGAGGTGAGGCTGTGGAAACCGGCATCTTGTGCGCTGTCCTGGGCGCTCTGGAGGCCCATGCCCACGAAGTCGGGCAGCTGGGCGGTCTCTGTTCCCCCGGTCCCGGGTGCGGGTGTGGACGGCTTTGCTCCGTCCTCGCGGGTCGGGGCGGGTGGCTTCGACGCGGTGCCGGAGCCTTCGCATGCGGTGATCGTGAGCAGACCGGCCGTGATGAGCACGGCTGTGGCGGCGGTGGTACGCATGTGTCCCCCAGGACGTCGGGTGTCCAGTCGCGATTATGCGCCGCGTCGGGGTGAGTGTCCGCGAGGTACGCGACATGTGTCGCCCGGGGGTGGCAGGGACCGCAGCGGTGGCCCGTACGGTGCGCCGCTGCCGCTGCCGCCGCTGCCGCCGCTTCCCGGCGAGCTCCGCGACCTGGGCGCACACCTCCACGGGGGTCGCACAGGTGTCGCACGAATGTTCGAAACTTGGTCTATGGTGGAGACGGGGGAGGCGATCACAGAGGTCACGGCGGTCATAGAGGGAAGCAGGAGGCGCGGGTGCCAGGGTTTACCCATCTGCACACCGTTTCCGGGTTCTCCATGCGATACGGAGGCTCTCACCCGGAACAGCTGGCCGCACGCGCCTCCGAGCGGGACATGGACGCCCTCGCCCTCACCGACCGCGACACCCTCGCGGGCACCGTCCGCTTCGCCAAGGCATGCGCGGAGGCGGGAGTGCGGCCGCTCTTCGGGGTGGAGCTGGCGGTGGGGGAGCGCGTGAAGGAGGCCGGGCGTACGCACCGGTCGCGTACGCCGGTCCGTGGTGGGGCGTTCATCGACGAGTCCGCGCCCCGCGCCGTCTTCCTGGCCCGGGACGGCGCCACCGGCTGGGCCGCGCTGTGCCGGCTGGTCACCGCCGCCCACGCCGACGGTGCGGAGCGCCCTCTGCTGCCCTGGCCGGAGAACCACGGCGACGGTCTCACCGTGCTGCTCGGCCCAGGCTCCGAGGTCGGCCGGGCGCTGGCCGCCGGCCGCCCCGACCGCGCCGCGAAACTGCTCGCCCCCTGGCGGGACGTGTACGGCGACGCGCTGCGCCTGGAGGCCGTGCACCACGGCAGGACCGGCACCGGCCCCGGCTCACTGCGGCTCGCCGCCCGCACCGTCGGCTTCGCCGCCGAACAGGGCGTACGCGCCGTACTGACCAACGCCGTCCGCTACGCCGACCGGGGGCAGGGCCCGGTCGCCGACGTGCTCGACGCGGCCCGCCGTCTCGTCCCCATCGATCCGCGGGGGCCCCTCGACAGCGGCGAACGCTGGCTCAAAGGTGCCGATGCCATGGGGGCGACCGCCGGGCGGATCGTGGAGGCGGCCGGATGGCGGCGCGACGCGGCGCACCGGCTGCTGGAGGAGACGCAGCGCACCGCCGCCGAGTGCCTGGTCGACCCCGCCGACGACCTGGGCATCGGCTTCGCCCACTTCCCCGAACCGCATCTCGTCGGCGCCGGCCACCGCACCGCGGCGCGCGTGCTGCGCTCGCGCGCCGCCGCGGGCATGGTGCTGCGCGGCTACGACCGTACGTACGCCTACTGGGAGCGGATGGACCACGAGCTGGACATCATCGACCACCACGGCTTCGCCTCGTACTTCCTGACCGTGGCCCAAGTCGTCGACGACGTACGCAAGATGGGAATCAGGGTGGCCGCCCGTGGCTCCGGCGCGGGCTCCCTCGTCAACCATCTGCTCGGCATCGCCCACGCAGACCCCGTCGAGCAGGACCTGCTGATGGAGCGCTTCCTGTCCAAGCGCCGCAAGGAGCTGCCCGACATCGACATCGACGTCGAGTCCGCCCGCCGGCTCGAGGTCTACCGCGCGATCATCGGCCGCTTCGGCACCGAGCGGGTCGCGACCGTCTCCATGCCCGAGACCTACCGGGTGCGCCACGCGGTACGGGACGTGGGCGCCGCGCTCTCCATGGACCCCGTCGAAGTGGACCGGCTTGCCAAGTCCTTCCCGCACATCAGGGCCCGCGACGCGCGCGCCGCGCTGGCGGAGCTGCCGGAGCTGCGCGGTGTCGACCCCGACGGGAAGAAGTACGGGCGGCTGTGGGAACTGGTCGAGGCACTGGACGCGCTGCCGCGCGGGACCGCCATGCACCCGTGCGGAGTGCTGCTCTCGGACGCCACCCTGCTGCACCGCACCCCCGTCGTGCCCACCAGCGGCGAGGGCTTCCCCATGTCCCAGTTCGACAAGGACGACGTGGAGGAGCTCGGCCTGCTCAAGCTCGATGTCCTGGGCGTGCGGATGCAGTCGGCGATGGCGCACGCCGTCGCCGAGATCGGGCGCGCGACGGGCCGGCGGCTCGACCTGGACGACCCGGCCCAGGTGCCGGACGGCGACCCGGCGACGTACGAACTGATCCGCTCCGCCGAGACGCTGGGCTGCTTCCAGATCGAGTCGCCCGGACAGCGCGACCTGGTCGGCCGGCTGCAGCCCGCGACCTTCCACGACCTGGTGGTCGACATCTCACTGTTCCGGCCGGGGCCGGTCGCTGCGGACATGGTGCGGCCGTTCGTCGAGGCCCGGCACGGGCGTGCGCCGGTTCGCTATCCGCACCGCGACCTGGAGAAGCCGCTGAGCGAGACGTACGGAGTCGTGGTCTTCCACGAGCAGATCATCGAGATGGTGAACATCATGACCGGCTGCGGCCGGGACGAGGCCGACCGGGTGAGGCGCGGGCTCTCCCACCCCGAGTCCCAGGGGAAGATCAAGGTCTGGTTCGCGCAGCACGCGGAGCGCAAGGGGTACACGGCCGAGGTGATCGCCCGTGCCTGGGAGATCATCGAGGCGTTCGGGTCCTACGGCTTCTGCAAGGCGCACGCCGTCGCCTTCGCCGTACCCACCTACCAGTCGGCCTGGCTCAAGGCGCACCATCCGGCGGCGTTCTACGCCGGGCTGCTCACGCACGACCCCGGGATGTACCCGAAGCGGCTGCTGCTCGCGGACGCGCGGCGGCGCGGCGTGCCGGTGCTGCCCCTGGATGTGAACCGGTCCGCCGTCGCTCATCGAATCGAACTGGTGTCTGATGCGGCTGAGGTGCCCGAGACGAGGAGGTGGGGACTGCGGCTCGCGTTCTCCGACGTCCATGGCATCAGCGAGGCCGAGGCCGCCCGGATCGAGGCCGGACAGCCCTACTCCTCCCTGCTGGACTTCTGGGAAAGGGCCCGTCCTGGCCGGCCGGTCGCCGAACGGCTGGCGCAGGTGGGCGCGTTGGACACCTTCGGCCCGAACCGCCGGGACCTGCTCCTGCACCTGGCCGAACTCCACCGCGCACAGCGGAAGATGCCGCTGGAGGGCGGACAACTTCCTCTCGGAGGCGGCCGGAAGACCGCGCCCGTCGGACTGCCGGATCTCAACGAGGCCGAGCGCCTCAGTGCCGAACTGGGCGTCCTCGGCATGGATGCCTCCCGGCACCTGATGAGCGACCACCACACCTTCCTCGACGAGCTGGGCGCCATCCCGGCGAAGCGGCTCCGGGACACCGCGCACGGGCAGACCGTGCTGGTCGCGGGCGCCAAGGCGGCCACCCAGACCCCGCCGATCCGTTCCGGCCGCCGGGTCATCTTCACCACCCTCGACGACGGGACCGGCCTGGTCGACCTCGCCTTCTTCGACGACAGCCACGAGGCCTGCGCGCACACCGTCTTCCACTCCTGGCTGCTGCTGGTGCGCGGAGTGGTCCAGCGGCGCGGTCCGCAGAGCCTCAGTGTGGTCGGCGCGGCGGCCTGGAACCTGGCTGAACTGGCCGAACTGCGGCGCGAGGGCGGCCTGGACGCGGTCGCGGCCAGGCTGGCGGAGGTTCCGGAGGTTCCGGAGGTTCCGGAGGTTCCGGAGGTTCCGGAGGATGCGGCGAGGGAGGTCTCTGGGGAGGCGGCGCGTGCGGGCGACAGCGGCCGCCGGATCCAGTTGTCCACGGGGTACGAACTGAACCCGTGGGCGGACCTCCAGCCGGCCGGTGAGCAGGCCGCCACCGGTCGCAAGCTGTGGCACTCGAGTCCGGGGAGCGCGGGATGATCCTCTGTATACGTTTCCATCTGGAGCCGGACGCTTTCGGCGCGAGGGCCACCGGTGCCGGGGCCTTGAGTACCGGGGCCACCTGTGCCGGGACCGCCCTCTCCGCGCTGCTCGCGCTGACCGAGGGACTCACCCCCACCGTCCAGGCCATGCCGCCCGACGCCGCGCTCGCCGATGTCCGGGGCGCCGAGCGGTACTTCGGCCGGGACGCGGCCGGAGTCGCTGCGTTGCTGCGGGTGCGTGCGCTCGCGCACTGGGGCATCGGCTGCACGATCGGCGTGGCCGGCAACCCGATGCTGGCCCGGATGGCCGCGCGGCGGGCCGCGCCCGGGACGACCCTGGTCCTGCCCGACGAGCCGGAGGCTGTACGGGAGTTCCTCGCCCGGATGCCCGTCGGCGCGCTGGACGGGGTCGGTGCCTCGACCGCCCGCACCCTCTGTTCGTACGGGCTCGACTCCATCGGCCGGATCGCCGCGGCGCCCCTGCCCACCCTCCAGCGGATCATCGGCGCGCGCGCCGGGCGCGAACTGTACGAGAGGGCGCGGGGCATCGACCGTACGCCGGTCGTCCCGAACGCCGCCGCCCGGTCGATGGCCGCCGAACGCCCCTTCGACCGCGACGAGCTGGACCCGGTACGGCACCGGCGGGCGCTGCTCTCCCTCACCGAGGAACTGGGCGCCCGTCTGCGTGGTGAGGGGCAGGTATGCCGCTCTCTGACCCTCACCGTGCGCTGCGCCGACCGGTCAACGGTCACCAGGAGCCGTACGCTGCGGGAGCCGACGGGACACTCCGCGGCGCTCACCGGGACCGCGTACGGGATCTACGAATCGCTCGGCCTGCAACGGGCCAGGGTCCGCGGTCTCGCGCTGCGCGCGGAGGGGCTGGCCCCCGCCGAACTCGCCGCCCACCAGCTCAGCTTCGATCCGGCGGACGACAAGGCCCGCAGGATCGAGGAGGTCGCCGACCTGGCCCGGGCGAAGTTCGGCCCGCGGGCGGTCCTGCCGGGTTCGCTGGCGGCCTGACCCGTACAGCTGCGCCGCCTGCTTGCCCGCGCGGCCCGAGAGTTCTGACTCAGGTCACTGGTTCGCCCACGGGGGAGTGCACCCGGGCGGCGGAGGCCGCGGCCGCCGATGCCCTACGTCCGTGGACCGAGCTGCTCGGCGAGCCCCGGGCGCACCCATCAGACCCACCTGGTGATGGCCCGCAAGGTTTTTACCGACGCGTAACTTCACACTTTTACTACTCGCGCGTAATTTGGCATGAGCACGGCATTCTTGTGATCCGGATCACAGGGCGAATCCCCCATCGCAATTCCCCTTGAGCCGCAAGGAGATCACCCGATGCTGCCCTGGAAACGAGTGCTCAGACCCCTGGCCGCCATGCTCCTGGCCTTCGCCGCCGTCACCGCCGCCCCCGCGACCGCGGGGGCGGCCGCCGCGCCCAGCAGCGGCTGGAACAACTACTCCTGCAAGCCCTCCGCCGCCCACCCCCGCCCCGTCGTCCTGGTTCACGGCACCTTCGGCAACGCCGTCGACAACTGGCTCGGTTTCGCCCCCTACCTGGTGCACCGCGGCTACTGCGTCTACTCGCTCGACTACGGTCAACTGCCCGGTGTGCCGTTCTTCCACGGCCTCGGCCCGATCGACAAGTCGGCCGAGCAGCTCGACACGTTCGTAGACAAAGTGCTCGCCGCCACCGGCGCCTCCGAAGCCGACCTCGTCGGCCACTCCCAGGGCGGCATGATGCCGCGCTACTACCTGAAGTTCCTCGGCGGCGCCGAAAAGGTCAACGCCCTCGTCGGCCTGGCCCCCGACAACCACGGAACCACTCTGCTCGGGCTGACGAAACTGCTCCCGTACTTCCCCGGCGCGGAGGACCTGCTCAGCTCCGCCACCCCCGGACTCGCCGACCAGGTGGCGGGCTCGCCCTTCCTGACCAAGCTCAACCAGGGAGGCGACACCGTCCCCGGCGTGAGCTACACCGTCATCGCCACCAAGTACGACCAGGTCGTCACCCCGTACCGCAGCCAGTTCCTCGAGGGCTCGGGCGTACGCAACGTCCTGTTGCAGGACCTGTGCCCGGTCGACATCTCCGAACACGTCGCGATCGGGCTGATGGACCGTATCGCCTTCCACGAGGCGGCCAACGCGCTGGACCCCGCCCATGCGAAAAGGACCACCTGCGCGTCGGTCTTCGCCTGACGCACAGGTGGTCCGGTCCTTGCGGGGAGGCCGGTGACTCAGCGGCCGTGACGGCCGCCCGTCACCGCCTTCCGGCGGACCGAGGCGAACAGCACCGCGGCCCCGACGGCGAGGGCGGCCGCACCACCGATCGCGAGCGTGGAGGTGGTGCTGTCGCCGCCGGTCTCGGCGAGGTTCTCGCCGTCGGCGGCCGGGGTGGCGGAACCATTGGCGGCCGGTTGGTTGCCGGCCGCCTCCTCGGTGGCGGGAGTGGTCGCGGGGGCACTCGACTCCGTACCCGTGCCGGGTTCGTCGCCGCCGTGCCCGCCGTGATCGACGGAGGAGTCGTCTGCGCCGTCCTCGATCTGGTCGTCGGTGGGGGCGGAGGCGGTCGGCGCCGGAGCCGGTGCGGTCTCACCGGAACCACCGCCGGAACCCGACCCGCCGGAACCCGACCCGCCGGAACCCGACCCGCCGGTGTCCTTGCCGAACACCACGTCGGAGCAGGTGTAGAAGGCCTCGGGGCTGTCCGACCGCTGCCAGATGCTGTAGATCAGGTGGCGTCCGGACTTCTCCGGCACTGTTCCGTCGAAGACGTACTCGCCGCTCTGCAACTTCGGGTCGGTGACCGTCGCGAACGGCTTCGCCTCGAGGTCGGACCACTTCAACGGCCTCGACGGGTCGTATCCGTCCTTCGTGATGTACAGCTCGAAGGAGCCCTTGTGGGGAGCGGTCGCCTTGTAACGGAAGGTGTGCGCACCCGGCGAGAGCTTGCTGGACGGCCAGTCGGCCCGCGCCAGATCCACCCCCTTGTACTTGTCCCGGCCCGCGGAGCAGAGCTTGCCGTCCGGGATCAGCGACTTGTGGTTGCCCGCCGCGTTGGCGATGTTGACCTCGTTCCAGTCGTAGAACGCCTGCGTTCCACTCGCCGCGACAGCCGCCTTGCACGCCGCCGACTTCGGGCTCTCCGGCCCTTCCGCGAAGCAGGCCGACACCCGGCTGACCGGGTCGGTCATCGACCCGTGGGCGGCGGCGGGCCCGGCGGCGAGCGCGGCCAGCGCGAGCGGCGCGAAGCCGAGGGCGGCTATGCCGGTGGCCGTACGACGAGCGGTCATGGGGGATCTCCTTCGACAGCGGCAAGTTCACTGCAGGCACTTCACCCCGTCGGCGCCACCCCCCGAAAGACGGCACCGACGGACCGAAACCCGCGCCCGACGATCAGCAAGCTAGCCGCTCGGAACGCCGAAATGGCCTGCTGAGGAGGTGTGGAGGACATCCTTATGGTCGCTTTAAGGCAACGCTAAGCGGGCTCTCAGGTAGGCCGCCGACAGAACCGTTCATCCCGGACGCGACCTCAACTTCGATCCGCATCACCCGATGCCCGGCCTTCGCCGCCCACGCCGACAACCGCGCCGTCTGACGCTCCAGATCCGCCTTCTGGTCGTGTGAGGAGCGCGGGCATACAAGCCGACACCACCGACCATCTCCGGCACGGCATTGGCCTCCACGTTCACCAGAATCGTGCGCGGCCCAACACGCTCAGCCGGAACGGGCAAATTGCCCTCACGGAACCAGCGATACGCGGTCTGCGGATGCACACCCTGCGCCTTCGCCCACTCCTTGAGATTCATCCACACTAAAGAATCAACAGCTCCCCACCCCCTGAAGGGTGTGGCCTACGCCGCAAGCTGGCCCAGCGTGGAGATCGTCTGCCACCAACGTCCCAACTTCCCGTGCATCTCGTTGCGGCAAGCGCCGGCCGACGGCTTGTCCTGCACGCCATGCACAGCGTCGTCGACTGGCTCGCCTTTGCCGTGTGGGAGGACGGGCAACTGGTCCGCTCCCTGAGCCTGTCAGCGGACAGCGGCATCATCAGAACGCAGCGCCATCCGGCGCAACTACGGTGAGCTGCTGCGCTACTGTGGCGCGGCCACCGCGGACGCGGCCTGTTTGATGAGGTCGGTTACTGCGGCCGGTTGTGACACGTAGATGGAATGGCTGCCCGCGACCTCGACGGTGGTCGAGCCGACTCGCCCGGACATGGTGCGCTGCGCGGGCGGAGGAATCATCTTGTCGTCGGTAGCGACCATGTACCAGCTTGGCTTGGCCCGCCAGGCGGGCTCGGTGACCTGCTCGCCGAGGGCGTCCACGCCCCAGGGGACCTGCGAGTCGGCCATGAACGCGGCCAGGTCGGCGGGCAGGTCACCGGCGAACGATGCGGGGAATTTGTCCCGGTCCAGAAACAGGAAGCCGTCCCTGGGCGGCAGGATCGGCGGTCCGGGCACGTCGGTCGGGAAACCGGCGAGGAGCGTGCTGACCGACTCGCCCGCGTCCGGTACGAACGCCGCGATGTAGACCAGGGCCGCCACGTTCGGGTCGGTTCCCGCTTCGGTGATGACCGCGCCGCCATAGGAGTGACCGACCAGCACGACCGGGCCGTCATGCGCGTCGATGATCAGCCGTGCCATGGCGGCGTCGCCCTGCAGCGACAGGGTGGGGTTCTGCACCACGGCGACGTGGTAGCCGTCGCGGGTGAGCAGGTCGTACACCGCCCGCCAGCCGGACCCGTCCACGAATCCGCCGTGTACCAAAACGATTGTGGGCTTGTCAGCCATGGACGCTGCCCTTTCAGTGGAGCCAGGGGTGTCTGACTCACCAAGCAGACCTCAGCCCGGTGGCCACCGCACGCCGGGCCCACCTTGCAGGTGACCCCAGGGGACTACACCTGATTCGTTTGGCTGAGTATGTGAACCCGGACTTCTCCCGCACGACTTCCCGGAAGGCCGAGGCGTGGAACCGCACCTCGTGCGAGTCGGCAGGTCAGGATTTCTTGCGGCATGTGCGCCGAGACAACCGCCTCGGGATTTCCCGAATGCATCGATCCGCGCCTGGTGAGGCACTGGGTCTCATCAGGCATGATCGAAGAGCTGTACGTCATATCTCGAATATTCGTGTCTTGACAGGAGCGACTGCGCCCTGTGCGGAATGCGGGGCCGTTCATCGCATCCCGCCGAGCCGGGAGCTACGTCCGCGGCGTGCCGTACCAGCGCCACTTGGTCAGGCGCGGGCGCCCCGGCAGTGCGGTGCGTCCGGTCGCCCACAACAGGGTGGGCCAGGGGTCCGTGGTCCCGGGTGCGTCCGGAAACAGCCGTGCGAGGACCCGCGAGCACAGGTCGGCGGGCGGGTCCCAGGGAAGCCCCAGGCCCTCGGCCAGGTCGTGCGTGTGAACCAGGGTCTCCACGACCCCCATCGCGGCGAAGCCTTCCGGATCCGACACCCCGTGGCTGTGGTAAGCGCGGACCTGCGGCGGCGTCGTACGCACCATCGCGACCAGCAGCGCGCCGCTCGCCTCCAGTACCTGCAGCAGTCCGGCGGACCCTGCCGCCCGGTCCGCGTGGATGGCGTTCGCGGGGCCGCCCGGTCTCCGGCTCTCCCAGACGAAGGGGACTTCACCGTTCAACGGCGGTCTCCTCGGTCCCAGTTGCGCGGCGTAAGCGAAGAGGTCGTCGCTGAGGTGCTCGACGGTCTCCCAGCAGTCCCACTCCAGCGTGCCCGCCATGCTGCTCCAGGACGCCGCGGGCGCCTTCCGGAGCGTGGCGACCGCGAGTTGGACGGCTTGGCCGAGGTCCTCCGCAGTGACAGGCAACGCTTCGGCTTCTATTGATCCATGCATGGCAAGCACCGTAGTGCGGCGACGGGAGGGAGGGCGAGCGTTCAGCCCACCCACCGGTAGCGGCGTTCCGGGCGGCCCGTACCGCCGTACCGGAGCGTCACCTCCGCGCGGCCCGTGTCCGCGAAGAACTCCAGGTAGCGGCGCGCGCTGACGCGCGACAGTGCTCCTGCCTCCGCGCACTCCGAAGCCGACAGGCCTCCCGCGTGAGCGCGAAGGGTGCGCTCCACAAGCTCCGCCGTGTGTGCCGCGAGCCCTTTCGGAAGCTCGCGCGAGCCGGGCGGACGGGTGCCGAAGATCTGGTCCACGTCCGCCTGGCGTGCATCGCCCAGGGTGGCCAGGCGCGCGCGCAGGGAGGCCACGTGGCGCAGCTGTTCCTGCAAGGCCGCCTGGTTGAACGGCTTGATCAGATAGTGCAGGGCCCCGGCCCGCAGGGCCGCCCGGATGACCCCGGCGTCGCGCGCCGCCGTGATGAACAGTGCGTCGGCACTGGGCCTGCCCTCCCGCTCCTCCGCCGCGCGCACTTCGCGCAGTACGTCGATCCCCGTCATATCGGGCAGATAGACGTCCAGGAGTACGAGGTCGGGGCGCAGGCCGGCCGCCGCGCGCAGCGCTTCGGCGCCGCTGTGGGCCACCCCGACGACCGTGAACCCGTCCGTCGCGGACACATAACGGCTGTGCAGCCTGGCGACCATGAAGTCGTCATCCACGACCAGCACCTTTGTCACGGCGACAGGCTAAGCCGCGACCACAACGACCACAACGTCCGTTGATTCCGGAAGGGAGACAGCTTCTTAACACGCAGGCAACATGTGGGCCACCTCACACAGACTCCCGTACGAACAGGTGGTGGCACACGTGCGTCTGCGCACTCCCCTCGCCCTGCTCGGGGCGGCGCTGCTCGTGCTCGTCGGCCCACCGCTGCTCACCACAGGCAGCGGCGCCGGCACCGGCACGCAGATCCCCGGCCTGCGCTTCATGGTTCCCAACAGTCCGGGCGGCGGATACGACATCACGGCCCGTACCGCCGCCAAGAACGCCGAGGACGCCGGCCTCAGCCACAACATCGAGGTGTTCAACCTGCCGGGCGCCGGCGGCACCGTCGGGCTCACCCGGCTCGTCGGCGAGCACGGCAACGGCAAACTCGCCATGTCCATGGGGCTCGGCGTCGTCGGCGCCGTCCACACCAACAAGGCCCCGAAGAGCCTGTCCGACACCACCCCCATCGCCCGGCTCACCGAAGAGCAGGACATCGTGGTCGTCTCCAAGGACTCCCCGTACCGGACCATCGGGCAGTTGCTCGACGCGTGGAAGAAGAACCCCGGCAAACTGCCGGTCGGCGGAGGGTCCTCACCCGGCGGGCCCGACCACCTCGCCCCCATGCTGATGGCCCAGGCGGCCGGGATCGCCCCCAAATCCGTCAACTACATCCCCTTCGACGGCGGCGGCGAGCTGCTCGCCTCGATCCTCGGCAACAAGGTCGCCTTCGGCGTATCGGGCGTAGGCGAGTACCTCGACCAGATCAGGTCGGGAGAGCTGAGACTGCTCGCCGTCACCGGCCCCGAGCGGGTACCCGGCCTCGCAGCACCGACCCTCCGCGAGGCCGGACTCGACACGGAGTTCACCAACTGGCGTGGCATCGTCGCCCCGCCCGGACTCTCCGGTGCGGAACGGGACAAGCTCATCGCCCTGGCCGAAGAGCTGCACGACTCCCCGCAGTGGCAGGAGTCGATGAAGAAGAACGGCTGGGACGACGCCTTCCTGACCGGGGACGCATTCCGCGACTTCCTGGCGGACCAGGACAAGCGCGTGGACACGGTACTGAAGGAGCTGGGGCTGTGACGACCGACGTGAAAACCCGCGCCACGCGCCGCACGTCATGGCTGCGCGAGCACTCCGAACTCGGCGTCGGCGTCATGCTGCTGGCGCTCGGTGTCCTCGTCCTCACCGACGCGCTCACCATGGACGTCGACATCGCCCAGCGCGGACCGGTCGGACCGAAGACCGTTCCCGTCGTCGTGGGCGTCGCGCTCCTGCTCGTGGCCGCACTGCTCACCGTCGACGTCCTGCGCGGCGGTCGCGGCGAGGCCGAGGGCGGCGAGGACATCGACCTCACCGAACCGAGCGACTGGCGGACCGTGCTGCTGCTCGCCGGAGTCTTCCTCGGCAACGCCGTCCTCATCGGACCGCTCGGCTTCCCGATCTCCGGCGCGTTGCTCTTCTGGGGCTCGGCGTACGCCCTCGGCAGCCGCCAAGTCGACCGCGACCCGCTCATCGCGGCCGGGCTCTCCCTGCTCACCTACGTCGTCTTCAACAACCTGCTCGGTGTCCCGCTCCCCGGCGGCCCGCTGATGGGAGCGCTGTGACATGGATTCGTTGAACTCCCTGCTCGACGGCTTCGGTACCGCCCTCACCCCGATGAACCTGCTCTGGGCGGCGATCGGCGTTCTGCTCGGCACGGCGATCGGTGTACTGCCCGGCATCGGCCCCGCCATGGCGGTGGCCCTGCTGTTGCCGGTCACCTACGGACTCGAACCCACCGGCGCGTTCATCATGTTCGCCGGGATCTACTACGGCGCCATGTTCGGCGGCTCCACCACCTCCATCCTCCTCAACACCCCCGGCGAGAGCGCGGCCGTCGTCGCCGCCATCGAAGGCAATCCGATGGCCCGCGCCGGGCGCGGAGCGCAGGCCCTCGCGGCCGCCGCCATCGGCCACTTCGCGGGCGGCATGATCGGCACCGTCCTGCTGGTCGCCCTCGCCCCCACCGTTGCCTCGCTCGCCGTCGGCATCGGAGCGCCCGACTACTTCGCCATCATGGTGCTGGCCTTCATCGCCGTCACCTCCGTGCTCGGGTCCTCGCGCATCCGCGGGGCCGCGTCCCTGCTCATCGGCCTGACCATCGGTCTGGTCGGGCTCGACCAGATGACCGGACAGCAGCGCCTTACGTTCGGCTCCCTCCAGCTCGCCGACGGCATAGACGTCGTGATCGTCGCGGTGGGTCTGTTCGCGATAGGCGAGGCCTTGTGGGTCGCCGCCCATCTGCGCCGCTCGACGGGCGAGGCGATCCCGGTCGGCCGTCCCTGGCTCGCCAAGTCCGACGTCCGGCGCACCTGGAAGTCCTGGCTGCGCGGTCCGGTCATAGGCTTCCCGTTCGGCGCGATCCCGGCCGGCGGCGCGGAGATCCCCACCTTTCTCTCCTACGTCACGGAGAAGCGGCTCTCCAAGCACAGGGAGGAGTTCGGCAAGGGGGCCATCGAGGGGGTCGCGGGCCCCGAGTCCGCTGCGTCCGCCTCGGCCGCCGGGACGCTGGTGTCCATGCTGACGCTCGGCCTGCCGACCACCGCGGTCGCGGCCGTGATGCTCGCCGCCTTCCAGCAGTACGGAATCCAGCCCGGTCCGCTGCTCTTCGAGCGCGAACCCGACCTGGTGTGGGGCCTCATCGCATCCCTCTTCGTCGGCATGGTGCTGCTGCTGGCCCTGAACCTGCCGCTGGCCCCCCTGTGGGCGAAGCTGTTGCGGATCCCGCGGCCCTACCTGTACGCGGGCATCCTCTTCTTCGCGGCGGTCGGCGCGTATGCCGTCGGCGGCGAGGCCCTGGACCTGGTGATCCTGCTGGCCATCGGCCTGGTGGGGTTCGGGATGCGCCGGTACGGCCTGCCGGTGCTGCCGGCCGTCATCGGCGTCATCCTCGGCCCGGCCGCCGAACAGCAGCTGCGGCGAGCGCTGCAGATCAGCGACGGCAGCGTGACGGGCCTGGTCGACACCCCCTTCTCGGTGACCGTCTACGCGGTGATCCTGGTCCTGCTGGCCTGGCCCTGGCTGAAGAAACTGGTCCTGCGCCGCCGTAACGTGTCGGCATGACCGACGACATCCGCCCTGCCACCGCAGCAGACGTGCCCGCCGTGAAGGCCGTGACCGACGCGGCCTATCACCCCTACATCGAACGGATCGGGATCCGTCCGGTCCCGATGGAGGCGGAACACAGCTCGAACGTGGCGGCGGGGCGGGTGTTCGTCACCGGTGACCCCGTGGTCGGCCTGGTCGTCCTTGTCCCGCACGACGACCACCTCTTCCTGGACAGCATCGCGGTCCACCCCGACGCCCATGGCACCGGGGTGGGCCGCCGGCTTCTGCGCTTCGCCGACGCCTACGCCCTGGCGCTGGGCCTGCCCGAGATCCAGCTGTATACGAACGCGCTGATGTGGGAGAACCAGAAGATCTACCCCCGGTACGGCTACGAGGTCGTCGAGCGCCGGGTCGACGGTCCCTACGACCGCATCCACTACCGGAAGCGGCTCCGCCCTGCCCCGCCCCAGCGTCACACCGAGGTCGTCGACGTACATCTGATCCTGCGCCGGGGCGACGAGGTGCTGCTCGCGCGCCGTGCCAACACCGGCTACGCGGACGGGCTGTTGCACAGCCCGGCGGGCCATGTCGAGGACGGCGAGGACGTTCTCGAGGCGGTGATCCGTGAGGCACGGGAGGAGACCGGCCTCGAACTGACCCCGGACGACCTGCGCGTCGCCCTGGTGATGCACCACCGCGCGCCCGGCGAGACGCCCAGGACCGGCTGGTTCTTCGAGGCCGGGTACGGGACGGGCGGGGAGCCGTACAACCGCGAGCCGCACAAGTGCTCCGAACTGGTCTGGCACCCGCTGGCCGCGCTGCCGGACGACATGGTGGCGTACTGCCGTGCGGGGCTCGACGCCTACCGGACCGGTGACCGGTTCGTCGTGCACTGGCGCGAGGACGGGGACACCGTCGCGTACGACCCGGAGCGGGAGAGCCGGGCCAGGGTGATCTGAGCGGATCGACCTGCGGCGTATCTTTCGCCCCGTCCGGGTGCGCCCCGCCACCTCCGCTTCAGGCGAGCAGCCGGTCGAAACCGGTCCCCCGCGCCAGGAGTTCGAGGGTGTCGAGGGCACGTCGGGCCTGTGCCGCCGCCTGCGGGTCGCGGGCGGCCAGGCCGCTCGCCTCGAACTCGTCCTCGTCCAGGCGCAGAACGGCGGACCCGTCCGCCGAGACCCACAGGTCGAGGTCCAGGTCCTCGACCACCAGCTCGTCGCCGCGGACGACGGCGGGCCGGGTCACGTCGCAGTACCAGCCCTTCAGCATTCCGTCCCCCGAGCGGACCTCCTTGAGCGCGTACCAGCGATCCCGCCAGAAGTGCTCGGTGAACACATCGCCCGGCTCGAACCGGACGAAGCCGAAGTCCCGGGTGCCCTCGGCCGCCCACGGAGCGCGGACCGTGATGCGGTCCCCGTCGTCCGCGATCACGGTCGCCGGGTAGCGGATCTTCGTGCGACCGCCCTTGACCAGCGCGACGGTCAGCGCGGTCATGAGCTGCCCTCGCCCAGTTGCTTGACGTGCCGGACCTCGGTCGCCGAGATCTCGTAGCCGAACCACTTGTTGACCGCGAGCATGGGACCGTTGTCCGCGTCGTTGCCGGTGAACGCCTCCGTGTAGCCGGCCGCCCTGGCCCGGTGCAGGGAGGCGTTCTTGGCGAGCTTGGCCAGGCCCCGCCCGCGGAAGGCACGGCGGGTGCCGGTCATGGCCGACGAGTAGCGGGTCAGACCGTCGGTCTCCGCGGCGCTGAACGCCGCGACCTCGCCGTCCACCACCACGACCGTTGTCAGTTCGCGGTCCAGGGACGGGTTGTTCCAGGTGTGGTTGAGCCAGTCCGCGTAGTCCGTGAACTCCGCGCCCACGTCGCTCGGCTCGTCCATGGTGGTCTCCGCGTCGGCCTCGAAGAGCGGTCGCGGGTCGTCGGCGAAGTCCGCGGCCGTACGCAGCTCGGTCCCCGCCGGCAGCTCGGCCTGTGGCGGCAGCGTGCCGTTCGCGAGGTCCAGCCGCAGGAAGTGGGCCGGGCGGCTCGGCCGGTAGCCGCGGCGCTCGGCGAAGGCGCGGAACGGGGGCTCGTCCAGTACCCAGGAGTAGACGGCGGTGGCTCCAGCGGCAGCGAGGTAATCCTCGGCCTTACGCAGGATCAGTGAGCCCGCACCCCGGCCCCGGCGCTCCGGGCGGACGTACGGGTTGACGAAGGACTGGCCCGGCTCGGCGCTGTCGTACGCGATGCCCACCTGCGCCGTTCCGATCACCTCGCCGTCCTCCTCTGCGACCAGGATCCGGAAGCGTTTGGCCGGGTTGGCGCTCGCGAGCTCGAAGGCGATGCCGTCGGGTGTGGTCACCATGAAGGGGAGCGCGGCGCGGCGTACCCGTACGACCCCGTCGGCGTCGTCGGGGCGGAAATCGCGGACGATCACAGTCATGAGGCAGCACGCTACGCGCGGGCGGGCAACGGCCGCCTCTCATTTTTCTCCGGACGGCGTTCCGCCCGGCGGTGGGGGAGAATCGGGCCGTGACCTTGAAGATCTCCATTGATCCCGCTGTCGGGACCGCTCCGTACGAGCAACTGCGTGCCCAGATCGCCGGGCAGGCCCGCTCCGGCCGGCTTCCCGTCGGCTACAAGCTGCCGACCGTACGGGGGCTGGCCGAGGACCTCGGGCTCGCTGCCAACACCGTGGCCAAGGCGTACCGCGCGCTGGAGGCCGACGGCGTGATCGAGACACGCGGCCGGAACGGCACGTTCGTCGCGGCCGCGGGCGATGCGGCCGAGCGGGAGGCGGCGGCCGCGGCGCAGGCGTACGCGGAGCGGGTCCGGCGGCTGGGCCTCGACAAGGCCATGGCCCTGGCCGCGGTCGAGGACGCGCTGCGTGCGGCCTATGCGAAGTGAGCCGTATCACCGGCAAATGGATTACCGCGCCCGCGGAATCACATGTACAGGCCCGCGTCCGCGGTCGGGTGCTGGGAGGGGACCGAGGCCGGCCCGCTGCCCCGGCGCAGGGCGTACAGCTCGGCCAGGGTCGCGCCGTCGCGGCCGAGGCCCTCGTCCGTGCCGAGCCAGTCGACCGCTTCCCGGTGCGTCAGCGAGCCGACCTGGATCCGGGCCAGGCAGCGGCCCGGGCGGACGACCGCGGGGTGGAGGCGTTCCAGGTCCTCGTTCGTCGTGACACCCACCAGGACATTGCGGCCCTGGCCGAGCAGCCCGTCCGTGAGGTTCAGCAGCCGGGACAGGGCCTGGCCGGCCGTGTGCTTGGCCTCGCCACGGATGAGTTCGTCGCAGTCCTCCAACAGCAGCAGCCGCCAGCGGCCCTTCGCCGTACCGTCGTCCTCGCCGATCGCGATGTCCATCAGGTAGCCGACGTCGTTGAACAGCCGTTCGGGGTCGAGTACGCAGTCGACCTGGCACCAGTCCCGCCACGAGCGCGCCAGCGTCCGCAGTGCCGAGGTCTTGCCGGTCCCGGGAGGGCCGTGCAGCAGGAGCAGCCGGCCGGCGATGTCGTCGGGGGTGACCTTCATCAGCCGGTCCATCGCCTCGGCCACCGGCGCGGTGTAGTTGGGCCGGACCTCGGCCCAGGTGCCTGCCGCGATCTGCCGGGTGGTGCGGTGCGGGCCGCGGCGCGGCGAGACGTACCAGAAGCCCATCGTCACGTTCTCGGGCTGCGGTTCGGGCTCGTCCTGTGCCCCGTCGGTGGCCTGCTTCAGCACCGTCTCGGCCAGGATGTCGCTGACGGCGGTCACCGTCACATCGGCACCACGGTTCCAGCGCGAGACGAGCAGGGTCCAGCCCTCACCCTCGGCGAGGGTGGCGCTGCGGTCGTCGTCGCGCGCCGACCGCAGCACCTTCGCCGCCGGCGGCAGCAGAGTCGCGCCGGACTTGACCCGCTCGAGCGAGGAGCTGTGGGAGTACGGTTGCTCGCCCGTCGCGAAGCGGCCGAGAAACAGCGCGTCGACGACATCGGACGGTGAATCACTGTCGTCGACGTTGAGCCGGATCGGCAGAGCCTCATGAGGGTTGGCGGACATGGCGCCCATGATCCGGCACGGCAAGGTCCTTCGCACCCAGGTTTCGCCGGATCACCGATCGGGCCGCCGGCCGGCCTGCAGCGCCCGGCGCACCCCCCGGACGAGGGCGTACCCCTTGGTGAGGGCCCGGTCGCGGGCGAAGTCCCGGGCGATTGCCCGGCCCTCGACCAGACGCTCGAACTCCTCGATCCCCGTACGGCGCCGCACCGTCAGCCGCTCCAGCGCGTACGGGCCCTGGCGGCGCCGCGCGAGAGCGTTGCCCACCGCGAGCGACTGCATGTACCCGGCGGCGCGCACGGTACGCCGGACCCGCCGGGTCGAGTAGCCGTACGGGAACGCGAAGGACACCGGCGGCTCCCCGAGTTGTCCGGCGATCGCCTCCGTACAGTGCCGAACCTCGAAGCCGAGCTGGTCGTCCGCGAGTTGGTCCAGCTGTGGATGGGTGTGGCTGTGACCCCCGATCTCGCTGCCGGCCGCGGCGATTTCGCGCACCTGGTCCCAGTCGAGCATGGTGTCGAGTGCGCCCCCGCAGTCGTCCGGGCCGCGGAGCCAGCCGGTGGAGACGAAGACGGTCGAGGCGAATCCGTGCTTGGTGAGGACGGGGAGGGCGTGCCGGTGCACACCCTCGTAGCCGTCGTCGAAGGTGATCAGCACGGGCCGCCGCGGCAGCGCTCCGCGGCAACGCCAGGCGGCGGCCAGTTGTGCTGTGGTCAGCGGGGTGAAGCCCCGGTCGCCGAGCAGGTCCATCTGCTCGGCGAACGCCTCCGGGGTGACCGAGAGCCCGTGGGTCGCGGCCGCCGGAGTGTGGGCGACCGCGTGGTACATCAGGATCGGCACCGGACCGGCGCTGCCCGTGCCTCTCCCGCTTCCCGTGCTCCCCGTGCTTCTCTCCTTCGCGTGGTTGCCCGCGTCGCCTGCCGTGTTCACGCGGCGCCCTCCTCGAACCCCGCCCGCCGCGAGTCGCATCCGTCCGGCGGGTCGATGGGCGCGGCCTTGAAGGTGGTACCTCCCCGGCGGGCGCGGACGCTGCCGAGTACGTATCCGCCCGCCGCGGCCGCGACCCCGGCGACGATGGCACCGGCACGCCCAGCGCCGCCGGGGCGGCCGAGCAGCGCGTCGCGCAGCCCGCGCCCCACACCTGCGGGCAGTACCCGGGTGGTGTAGCGGCGCTCCGACTCGAGCCCCTTGTCCGCACCCACACTGCGGGCCACCAGCGCCTTCGACAGACCTTCCGCATAAGCCCGGGTGCGGAAGTAACCGAACCGCTCCCGCGCAGCCGGCACCTTGTGATGGATGACCGCCCGGTCGTCGATCAGCAGCAACGCGTGCGGCAGCGCCCTGGTGAGCCGTATGCACAGTTCGGTCTCCTCGCAGCCCAGCGGCCGCTTGTCGCCGTCCCGTCCGATGCCCGTCGCGAAGCCTCCGGCCGCGTCGAAGGCCACCCTGCGGAAGGAGGCATTCCCGCCGAGTACGTTACGGACGCGCACCTTGCCCTCCGGCAGCCCCCGGTACGTACACCCGACGATCCAGTCGAACTCCTCCGGGAACCAGGCCGGCCTGCGGCGCGAGGCCCAGACCGGCACGGTCCGCCCGCCGACCGCCATCACACGGGGATCGTCGTACGCGGCGGCGAAGTGGTGCAGCCACTCGCGCTCGGCGACCGCGTCGTCGTCGAGGAACGCCAGGATCGAGCCCCTGGCGGATGCGATACCGGTGTTGCGGCCCGCGGAGAGGCCGCGGGGGCCCGAGTTGGCGAGCACCCGCACCGTGCCGGCCGCCGTGCTGTCCTTGTACTGGTTGCCGAGCCGCTCCAGGAGGGCCGGATTGTGGTCCACCACGAGCAGCGTCTCGAGCGCGGGCAGCGACTGGTGCCGCACCGAGGAGACCGCCGCGAGGATGTCGTCCCAGCGCTCCTCGGTGTAGACGCAGATCACCACCGAGATGTCCGCCTGGTTCAAGACACCTCTCCCCGGCCCGTGTTGAGGGTGAGGGGCGGAGTGAGCCGCCTGCGCCGGCGGATTCCCTGCTCCTCGAGGATGACCTTGAGAACCCGCAGGCCGTCACGCACGGCGCGCAGATTGCTGACGCCGTGGATCCGCAGGTACTCGTGGCTGGGGATCTCCTGCACCTTGAGCCCTGCCTTGACGATGCGGATGTTCATCAGGGTCTCGACCTCGAACCCGGTGCAGTCCAGTGAGATCTTGTCGAGGCAGTGGCGCCAGAAGGCGTTGTAGCCGTAGCAGAGATCGGTGTAGCGGGCGCCGAACTTGGCGTTGACCACGGCACACAGGGCCCGGTTGCCCAGCTTGCGGACCAGCGTCATGTCGTCCGTACCGCCGCCGTTGGCGAATCGGGAGCCCTTGGCGAAGTCGGCTCCGCCGACCAGAGCCGACACGTAGGAGACGATCTCGCCGCCGTCCGCCGAACCGTCCGCGTCGACCATCACGATGATGTCGCCCGTGCAGGCGGCGAATCCGCTGATCAGCGCGTCGCCCTTGCCTTTTCCACGCTGTTTGACGATTTTGACGCCCGGCCAGAGATCTCTCGCGACCTGGACGGTGTCGTCCGTCGAATTCCCGTCGACGAGGACGACTTCATGAATCCATTCGGGCAGGGTCTTGAATACGTAGGGAAGATTCTCCGCCTCGTTCATTGCGGGGATCACCACACTCACCGGTGGCGCTATGGCGAGGTGGGAGGAGACCGGGCGGTACTGGCCGTGTATTCGGCCGGCTCCGGTCTCGGCGGAGTTGCCGTTCCACGACGGCAGCGTTAACGGATCTTGCCCCGGAACTGCAGGGCGAAGGAATGAGCTCATGAGTCTTTTCCCTCTCGTCCGGTGGACTGCCCGCCCCCGGGCAGTCCGGATGAGTGTCCGGTTCGAAAGGGGGGTTCTCACTGCGGCCATGACGGCACGGCACACCGTACTGGCTGAGTGAGCTGGCAAAACTGGCCGTGCCGGCCCGCGACTTGGCACAAGTCGGTGACCGAGTACGGCACCCCCCTACCGCGCCCCGCCCCGGGTCCCATCGCGACGCTAGAGCCCTCCCCTGAGCCGCTGTGCATGATGGTCCGATGCGGGTGGATGCATGACGGTATTGATGATTGAGACTGTATGGCAAGACCTGCATTGAGGTCTCACGTTTCTGTGTTTTTGACCCTTCTTTCGTGGGCGCGGAGAATCGCCGGAAGGAAGAGGAGAGCGCTGACCGCGGCGACTGACGCAATACCGGCGCCGACCGACCGGGTGTTCATGGCCGACATCACTTGAGCGATCAGCAGATTGACCGTCACTGCCCCTGCTGTCGACGCCACCAGACGGGCCGGCAGTTCCATTGCGGACAATGCCGAACCGATTGCGGTGGCGGGCATCGTGATCAGAAAGAAGAGCGCGAACGGAGCGCGCAGCAGCGATTCGCTGTCGTTGACCGCGAGGACGGCGCCGACCCCTCCGACGGCTGCCGCCGCGCCCGCGAGCACGGGCAGGACGCCATGCCCTGCTGGCCCCGACTTGCCACTGATCGTCTGCATTGGCGGCTTTGCCCCCCGACGCGCCTGATGCCGGGCTTCAATGTCGCGCAGGAGATGAGGGGTCGTCAAGATGTGAACAGCATGTGCAGGAGCACTGGAGGCGCACAGGTCGCATGACGGTCTGTCATGCCGGTGTCACGCAAGGGAAATGCGGGCACACGCATCGTCTGTTTTGGCATGGACACTTCCCGAAGCGCATGGGTCTTGGTACGACAGATGTGGCAGAGATCCTGCTAAGGGAGGTTCCATGAAACTGTCCCGATTCGCGGCTTTCTCATCCTCACTCCTCCTCGCCGTCGCCGGAGCCCTGACCGGGTCCGGCGCGGCGCACGCCGCTCAACAGGCCGCTCCCGGGCCTTATGTGGCGCTCGGTGACTCGTATTCCTCGGGTCTCGGCGCCGGCGGCTACGACAGTGCGAGCGGCAACTGCAAGCGCACCACGCGGGCCTATCCGGCTCGTTGGGCAGCCGCCCAATCACCCTCCAGCTTCCACTTCACCGCTTGCTCCGGCGCTCGAACGGGTGATGTTCTCGCCGGTCAACTCGGCCCCCTCAACGCCGCCACCGACCTCGTCAGCATCACCGTCGGCGGCAACGACGCCGGCTTCTCCGACGTCATGACCACGTGCGTACTGCAGTCCGAGACCAACTGCATCAACCGCGTCAACGAAGCCCGCCGGTACGTCGACACGACGCTGCCCGGTCAGCTCGACCAGGTCTACTCGGCGATCCGGTCCAAGGCACCCGCGGCCCAGGTCGTCGTCCTCGGATACCCGCGCTTCTACAAGCTCAGCGGCACCTGCGTGGCCGGGCTCAGCGAAAAGGAACGCTCCGCCATCAACAACGCCGCCGACCACCTCAACAGCGCCACCGCCAAGCGCGCCGCCGACCACGGCTTCACCTTCGGCGACGTCGTCCCCACCTTCACCGGCCACGAGATCTGCTCCGGCAGTGCGTGGCTGCACAGTGTGAACTGGCTCAACATCGCCGAGTCCTACCACCCCACCTCAGCCGGACAGTCGGGCGGATACCTGCCCGTCCTCACGGCTGTGGCGTGACCGTATCCGGCGAATAGGAGGAGGCCCCGCCCGTCGGGGTCTCCTCCTCACATGTCACCGAGAACTCCACAGTGCCCGACCGTGCTTCGACCGGCTGCCCGGCCTCCACCCAGATCTCGTCGCGGTGCACCTCGCCCTGCTTGTACGTCAGCTCCGTGTGGTTCACCTGCTGCGTCCTGCCACCGCCCGCGGCGAAGGTGAGCGTCTTCCAGCCGCCCCCGGACGTCTCACCGCTCCTTTTCACCCAGCGGTACTCCACCGTGGCAGGGGTACGGCCCACCGTGATCGTGGCGGTGAAGGCCGGTGCCTCCGCCTCCGGTGGCGGACAGGCGCCCGAGAAGCTGCCGCGCACGGTCTGGAGATGGATCTCCACGGTCTGCTCGGGTGGCGGGCTGGACGTATGGCCGCCGCCGTCCGTCGTGGTGCCGTTGCCGCTGGGGGTTCCGCTCGCGCCGCCCGGCTCACCCGAGTCGCTCGGTGTGCCGACGCCCGGACTTCCGGTGTCACCGCCACCCGACGCGCCACCCGTCGTACCGCCCGGACTCCTTGTCGTGCCCCCGTTGTCGCCGTCGCCGCCCATGCCGTTGATCAGTACCCAAGCGATACCGCCGACCGCGAGGAGGAGCGCGAGGACACCGGCCGCCAGGACCACGGCAGCCCGCCGAGGGCGGTCCTGTGCGGCGGTACTGGTGGTGTTCGTGGTCGCCGGGCCGCCCGCGGACGGCAGGGGCGAGGGGAGCCGGGGCGTGGCCGGCGGGGTCGCCGACGTGACCGTCGGCCCGTACGGACCGGGGGAGGGCGGCACATCTGCCCGGGGGGCGCCACCGGCACCGACGACCCGCAGCATCCGCTCGGCATCGTCGGCATGCAGCCGGTCCGCCGGGTCCTTGCGCAGCAGCCCCTCGAGTACCGGAGTGAGGGGCCCCGCCCGGCGCGGCGGCGGAAGTTCTTCGTCGACCACGGCCCGCAGCGTGCTCAGGGGGGTGTCCTGGCGGAACGGCGAACTGCCCTCCACCGCCGCGTACAGCAGCACGCCGAGCGACCACAGATCGGACTCGGGGCCCGGCCTGCGACCCAACGCGCGCTCGGGAGCGAGGAATTCCGGTGAGCCGACCACCTCGCCCGTCATGGTGAGCGCGGAGCTGCCCTCCACCGTCGCGATGCCGAAGTCGGTCAGCACCACCCGCCCGTCGTTGGAGATCAGTACATTGCCGGGCTTGACGTCCCGGTGCAGTACGCCCGCCTCGTGCGCGGCGCGCAGCGCGGCGAGGACCTCGGCGCCGATGTGCGCGGCGCGCTGAGGCGGCATGGGTCCCTCCCCCTCCAGCACCTCGGAGAGGGAGAGCCCGCGCACCAGCTCCATCACGATCCAGGGACGGCCGTCCTCGCTCGCCACGTCGTAGACGGTGACCACGTTGCGGTGCGAGATACGGGCCGTGGCCCACGCCTCGCGCTCCAGCCGGGCGTACATCCGCTGCTCGTCCGAGGCCGGCAGACCGGCCGGGGCGCGGACCTCCTTGACGGCGACCTCGCGGCCCAGCACCTCGTCACGGGCCCGCCAGACGACACCCATGCCGCCCTGGCCCAGTGGGGTGATCAGCCGGTACCGGCCCGCCACCACACGCTCATTGCCCGGCACTCCGCTCACAGGCGAGCCCCCAATCCGCAACAGCGTGATTACCCCAAGTTAGCTCAACCAAGAGCGGTTGCCGCCCCCCTGAGCGCCAAACCGCACCCGAGAACCAGCACGACGAACGCGGTGCCGAGCGGAGCCAGGCGGTGAGCGACCGAGAACACGCGCCCCTCGCGGCGCTTGCGCTCGGTGAGACGCCGGGTGGCGCGGGCGCCGAGGCGCACGACGGCGAACCCGGCGGCGGAGAGGGTGAGGGCGAGACCGGCGCCGTAGGCGAGCACGAGCAGGAAGCCGAACCAGGCCCGTCCCAGGGCCGCGGCCCCGACGAGCACGACGACGGCGGAAGGACTGGGCACGAGCCCACCGGCGAACCCGAGCAGAACGGTGCCGCGAAGCCCGGCGCGACGGCGGTCGTGGCTGTGGGCGTGGTCGTGGTCATGGCTGGGTGCCCCGTGCGTGTGGCTGTGCCCGCCGTGTCCGTGGGTGTGGCTGTGCCCCCCGTGTCCGTGGGTGTGGCCGTGTGCACCGCCCCGGTTCTTCCAGGCTCGCCGTACCAGCACCCCGCCCGCGCCCGCCACCAGCGCGCCGCTGGCCACGCCCAGCCAGGCGACCACCGACGGCGCCGCCGCCGAGCCCGCCGCGATGAGTGCGCCCAGGGCGAATACCCCTAGAGTGTGCGTGACCGTCACCGAGGCACCCAGGGCGAGGACGTCTCGCAGGGAGTTCCGCCCGCCGGCCGCTGCGGCCGCCGCCATCAGCGTCTTGCCGTGGCCGGGCGCGAGCGCGTGCATCGCGCCGAGCAGCAGCGCGGCCCCCAGGGCGAGGACGGCGAATCCGGCGGTCAGGTCGTGCCGGTCCACCAGGCCGGTCAGTGCCTGTGTCCAGCGGTCCGCGCCCCGCGGGAGTATTGAGGCCGGGGCCGTTCCCGTCTCCTGCGCCACCAGTGCGGGGCCGCCCGGGGAGACCGAAAGTCCGGCCGTCCTGCGGTCGGGCGGTGAGGAGAGCTGCTCCTCCGGGTACCGGTCCAGTCGCCCTGAGATCGACGACCGCGGTACGTCGGACTCCGCCAGGGTCATCCGGTCGCCGAGCGCGGTGATCTCCCGCCAGCCCGGGACCTGGTCGTCCGCCGTCCGGAATCCGACCGTGTGCCGGCCGTCCGGCAGGGCGGCGGCCAGCCGGCACTCCACGCGGAGCGTCGGCAGTCCCGCCTGACCGGGGCGCACCTGTGCACTGCCCGCGCCCGGCGTGAGCGCGATGCCGCGCCGGTCCACCGTGAGCCGGCTGTCACGCGCGGCGGTCCGGCACCGCTCACCGGCCCAGACGGACAGCTCGGCCGGGGACATCTGCTTGTCCCCGTTCCGGTCGATCCGCGAGCGCGCCTGGGCGGCCGGAATCTCCGCCAGGTCCTCGACATGGTCGACCGTCAGCCTGCCGGGCGCGACGACCAGCCCGTCGTACCGGTTGACCGTGAAGTTCCCCAGCGGGTGCGCGGCGGCTGTTCCCGCGGGCATAACCGCGAGCGCGGCCGCGGCCACGAGGACCGCGGCGCCGACGGCGCGGGTGCGCCACCTCATGACGCTCCCAGCGACTTGAGCGCGGCACGGGCCGCACGCGAACCGGTGGGGGAGAAGGCGGGGTTGATGTCCAGGGCCGCGGTGAGTGAGCGGAGCGCGGCCCGCTTCTCGCCCGCCGCCCGCTCGATCATGCCCCGGTGGTAGAGGAACACCGCGTTGCGGCTGCCGGCCGGCGCGGACCGCTCGACGTACCGGAGCGCCTCAGCCGAACGGCCGTTGACGTGCAGCGCCCAGGCCAGGGCGTCGGCGGTGTGGACGGTGTGCCGCTTGCCCCACTCGGCGCGAGCGGAGCGCAGCGCCTCGGTCCGGTCGCCGTGGTCGGCCAGAGCGAGAGCGGTGTCCAGGTCGGTGTTCACGCCATTGGCACGGGCGAGCGCCGTCCACGCGCCGATCAGTTCGTACTGGGCGCGCGCGTCGGCGGTACGCCCCTCCGCCTCGTACAGCTCACCCAGCGCCACGAGTTGGCCCGGCAGCGGGTGCCGGGCCACCACCGCCTCCAGCCCCTTCCGGGCGGCCTCCGTGTCGCCGCGCGCCGCCTGGGTGCGGGCCCTGCCCTCCAGGGCGGGCAGGTGGCCGGGGTCGGCGCGCAGGGCGGTCGTGAAGTGCCGCAGAGCCGTGTCGTACTGACCCTGGCTCCAGTCGAGTTGCCCGAGTGCCGACGCCACGTACGCCGTGTCTGCGGAGGACGCGGCCGAGTCGAGGGCCCGTGTGAGCACGCCCCGAGCCCCCTTCGTGTCGCCTCGCAGCTCCAGAACATATGCGTAACGCGTGAAGACGGGAATGCCCGGACGGCGGCTGTCGGCCTCCTTGGCGGCGGCCAAGGCCTTGGGATAGCTCCCCAGTTCGACCAGGGCGTCAATCCGCGAGGAAAGCGCGCGTTCGCTGTACGGATTGACCGCCAGCGCCCGCCCGGCATCGCGCAGCGCTCCACGGAAGTCGTGCCTCGCGGCGGCGAGCGCCGCACGTCCCGCGAAGGCCGCGTCGTTGTCGCGCGGCTGAATTCCCAGCGAGCGGGCGAAGGCCTTGGCGGCCTGCGGGTAGCGGGTCGGATCACCGCCGGTCCTGGCCTGCTCGACATAGGCGGTGCCCAGCGTGGCCCACGCGCCGGCGTCCTCGGGCTGCGACCGCAGATGCGCCTGGAGGTCCCTGACACCCCGGGCCAAGTCGCCGGCGCCGAGCCGGTCGAGCGGGGCGTCGGCCGCCGGCGCCGTGCGCGCGGCGGGCGGAGCGGGGTCGGGCCCGCCGACGGCGAGGGCGGTCGCGGTGAGCGCGAGCGCTGTCGCCCCCGCGAGGAGGAACACCCCTCCTGCCCGCGCCTTCCTGTTGGAGCCGCCCGACCCGCCCTCGTTCGTTCGTGGTTCCCCTCGCAGGGACATGCAACCGCCCTTTCCGTTCGCGCGTTCGTGCGTTCCTGCCTTCGTGACCTCGTTCGGCGGGGGCCGGCCCTCCGGCCGGCCCCCTACGAGCCGGTCAGTAGGGCAGGTTCCTGCGACGGTTCCGCCACCACGTGAGTCCGAGTCCGACCAGCAGGACGCCGGCCGCTGCCGCGCCGGCCGATGCGAGCAGCACCGTGCTGCTGTCGTCGGCGCTGGAACCGGCCACGGCCGCGCCCCCGTTGATCAGGTTGCGTCCTGACCCCTGAGCCCCGTCCTGCTTCGCCACCGGGCCGCGGGAACCGGCGGTCGGGAGCGCGACATAGGGGAAGCTCCGGTCGAACTTCTGGTCGTTCTCGTTCACCGCGTCGCCCAGATCGTTCTTCTTGCCCAGCAGCTCGCCCTCCACGACCTGGAGTGCGATGTCCACGACGTCGTCCGTCAGCCGACGCCCGTTGGGGAAGCCGGCGTTGTCGCCGTCCAGCACACCCAGTCGCTTGGGCTCGCCGGCGGGCGGGATGGCGGTGTTGAGCCGCAGGACCTCGGCGGGCTTGACGTGCGGCGGCTTGTTGAGCTCGTCAACACCGGTCAGAAAGACGGAGACCAGGTCGTCACGTGGCTCGGCGGGGGCCTCGATCTTGTAGATGGCCTCGATCAGCTTGGGCAGTTCCGGGTTCGTGACGGACTGCAGGAAGTCGCCGTCGTTCCAAGGAGCGGACGCGTTGAACTTGTCCTTGTCCTTCATCGGCAGGACGACCTCGTTGACCAGCGGCATGCCGAGTCGCGACACCTGCGTGAAGTCGCCCTGGGCGTTCCTGCGCTGGGTCGTCGACCAGATGCCGACGACGGGCTGCGCCTCCGAGTGGCGGATGTGCTCGGTCGGCACCTGAAGGGCGATGGTGTTGACGTTGTAGCCGCTCAGGGTGTCGCGGCCGACCTCCGAGAGGTCCGCGCCGTACAGCAGGTCGAAGACCCGCAGGTCGAGGAAGAACGGATCGTCGGCCTGACCCGCGAACGCCGTTGCTCCGCTGGGCAGTTCACGTACCGCTTGGTCGCGCAGGTCCCGGTAGTCCGGCATGGACGCCTTGCCCACATTGGAGGGGGCGACCGGCAGGTCGTCGGCGATCTTCGTGGTGGACATCACATGCTGGTTCTTCAGCCTCAGCAGATCGATGTCGTAGGTCTGGGTGACGTTGAGGTCCGGGTCGTCGAGAGCGGTGACCGGGCCGGTGTTGAACAGGAACGTGTCGCCGTTCTTCACGTGGTCCTTGAACGTCCACCGGTAGAGCAGGTCGCCCTGGGCGTCGCCGTCACTGTCGACGTGCACGTCGTACTGGGCGTCGTCGGCGAACTTGAAGAAGTTCGGCCCGCCGGCCGGCTCCTCGAACGGCAGCCAGTTGGCGACGATCGTCGTCGTGTCTGCTTTGTCGGGGCTGACAAACGCGTATACGTCCGTGTTGTCATACTGCGGCTGGCCCGAGATCAGCGGAGCCTCCCGGTGGCTGGAGGCGCGGGCGGCCTCCGGTTCGAGGGTGGCCACGCCGGCGGCTACGAGCCCTCCGGTGGCCAGCGCACCACAGGTGAGCGCGGCGATACTCCTGAGCCCCGGTCGCCGCCTGGGTATGGCTGTCATCCCGTACGTCCTTCGCGCGAGTGCTGATCGTGCTCCGATGACCGGCATTCGGTGCCGGCGGCCGGGTGGATTGGTCGCACGTGCGATCAATTCCGCAGAGCCTTGCGCGGATGGCTGAGCACTGTCCAACTCGCCCTGGAATACGTTAGATTCGGGGAGTAGTCGTCAACTTCCGTACAGAGGTGGTCAATCGCGTGACCGGGATACACGGGTGTGACGTCGGGGCGATAGGGTTAACCTGCCCGGGCCGGGTGCCCTCGTACGGGTGGGGAGTGACATGGAACAAATAGCTATGCGCAGCAGGCCGCGTGTGCCTGCTGTCACGTGTGGGAGCAGCGCGACCAGTTCGCGGCTCGACCGCCATCTCGCGGTGCTGGGCGGCCCAGCCGTTCCCCAGCGCGAGGCGGCCGAGGCGACACTGCTGATGCAGGAGCTCACCACGCGCGACATCGCGCACACCCGCCGGAGCAAGAGTGCGCGCGTCTCGCTCTTCGCCCCGCTGCGGCGCCTGCGCCGTTCGCTGTTCGGCAGCCGCGGCTGACCTGCTCCGCGTAGGCCGCAGAGGCCGCGCACGAATGCGTACGACTGCGTACGGAGAACTCCGTACGCACATCGCGCTCAGGCGACCACGCCGTCCCGGCGCAGCGCTGCGATCTGCGCGTCCGTCATCCCCAGGGCGTGCAGCAGCGCGTCGGTGTGCTCGCCGAGCGCGGGAATCGCGCCCATACGAGGAGCCGGGCCGCCCGGCAGTCCGATCGGTGGCAGCATCGCCCGCAGCGGCCCGGCCGGTGACTCCACTTCCCGCCAGCGGTCCTGGGCCGCGAGCTGCGGATGCGCGGCCAGATCGGCGACCGAGTTCAACCGGGCGCAGGCGATACCCGCGGCCTCCAGCCGGATGATGGCGTCTTCCGTGTTCATGCTGACCAGCGCCTGCGCCACCACCGAGTCGGTCTTCTCGCGGTTCGCGGTACGGGCGGCATTGCTGGCGAACATCGGGTCGTCCGCCAACTCGGGTGCGGAAAGCACCTGTTCGGTGAGCCGGCGCCACTCCCGGTCGTTCTGCACCGAGAGCAGAACCTGCCCGCCGTCGCTGGTCGGATAGGCGTCGTACGGCGCGATGACGGCGTGCGCCACCCCGGTGCGCGCCGGTGGTTCACCACCGTGCATCACATGGTGCAGTGGGTGGCCCATCCACTCGGCGAGGGAGTCCAGCATGGAGATCTCGACCGGCCCGCCGAGGCCGGTGACCCCTCGCCGCAGCAGAGCGGCCAGCACCCCCGAGAACGCGTACATCGCGGCGGCGATGTCGGCCGCCGGGATGCCGGCCTTCACCGGCTGCTCCGGCGTCCCGGTCACCGACACCAGGCCCGCCTCGCACTGGACGAGCATGTCGTACGCGCGTTTGTGGGCGTAGGGTCCACCGGCTCCGTAACCGGAGACGTCCACCGCGATCAGCCGGGGGTGGCGCGCACACAGCGTCGCGGCGTCCAGGCCGAGCCGGGCGGCCGCGCCCTGCGCCAGGTTCTGCACGAACACGTCCGCTTCGGCGACGAGTCGGTGGACCACCTCGAGGCCGCGGGGATCCTTGAGATCGACGGCGAGGGACTCCTTGCCACGGTTGGCCCAGACGAAGTGCGAGGCCAGTCCGCGTGCGGCCGTGTCGTAGCCGCGGGCGAAGTCCCCGCCGTCGCGGCGCTCGACCTTGATGACCCGGGCGCCGAGATCGGCGAGCTGGCGGGTCGCGAAGGGGGCGGACACCGCCTGCTCGACGGCGACAACGGTGATCCCGTCGAGGGGGAGGGGCTGCGGCCTGTGCTGGGTGCTCATGACAGCCGTACCTATCGTGTACAGGGCACCTTTGTCACCCCCGGCGGTGCCTGGACCCCTTCAGCGTCCGCCCCGCGCGTACCGACGGGCCGCCAGGGGGACGAACACGGCCAGCAGCACCACTGACCAGCAGACCGCCCCGGCCACCGGATGGGTGATCGGCCAGGCCGCGCCCGGCGCCGCCTGGGCTCCCGAGTTGCCGAACAGTTCGCGGACGGCCGTGGCGACCGCGCTGATCGGGTTCCACTCGGCGATCGCGCGCAGCCAGTCCGGCAGGTTGTCCGTCGGAATGTACGCACCGGACAGCAACGGCAGGATGAAGGTCGCGCTGCCGAGCTGGCCGGCCGCCTCCTCGTTCCGCACGAGCATCCCGAGGTACGCGCCGACCCAGGAGCTCGCGAACCGGAAGAGGAGCAGCAGCCCGAAGGCGCCGAGAGCGTCGAGCGCCCCGCCCTCGATCCGCCAGCCCACCGCGAGGCCCACCAGGATCAGCGGGACCATCCCGGCGGCGGTCGTCAGGAGATCGGCGGCGGTCTGCCCGAGCGGAACCGCCGCCCGGCTCATCGGCAGCGTACGGAAGCGGTCCATCACGCCGCGGTCGGCGTCCTGCGCCGCCTGGAACATCCCGGTCATGATGCCGTTCGCGGCGGTCGCGGCCAGCAGTCCCGGCACCAGGAAGGCGCGGTACTCCTGGCCCGGCACGGCCAGTGCGCTGCCGAAGACATAGCCGAAGAACAGCAGCATGGTGATCGGCATGGTCTGGGTGAGGATCAGCACGCCGGGGGCGTGCCGGATGCGCTGCAGATGGCGGCCGAGCACCGCGGTCCCGTCGTACACGATGGTGCTCATGCCTCACACTCCTCGATCCTTGCGGAGCCGGCCGTGCCGACGCGGTAGGTCGGGCGGTCGGTCAGGCGGAGGAAGACCTCGTCGAGTGTCGGAGGGCGCAGGCTCGCGTCGACCACCGGCACTCCGGCCGCATCGAGTTCGCGGACGATACGGGGGAGGGCGAGCGCGGGGTCGGCCGCGACGGCCCCCACGGTGCGGCGCTCGTGGTCGAGGACCGGTTCGGAGCCGGTGAGCTGGTCGAGGACACCGGCGGCCGGGATCAGCGCGGACACGTCCGCGACCACCACCTCCGCGTACGAGCCGATCCGCGCCTTGAGGCCGGCCGGGGTGCCGGTGACCGCGGCCCGGCCCCGGTCGATCAGTACGATGTCGTCGGCCAGTTGGTCGGCTTCCTCCAGGTACTGGGTGGTGAGCAGCACGGTCGTGCCCTCGCCGGTGAGCTCGCGCACCGCCGTCCAGATCTGGTTGCGGCTCTGCGGGTCGAGGCCGGTGGTCGGCTCGTCGAGGAAGAGCACCGCGGGCCGGGTGAGCAGGCTGCTCGCGAGGTCCAGGCGGCGCCGCATACCGCCGGAGTAGGTGCGGGCCGGACGATCGGCGGCGTCGGTCAGCTCGAAGCGTTCAAGGAGTTCATCGGCGCGCGTCCGGCCCGCAGCACCCCTGAGCCGGAGCAACTTGGCGAACAGCCGCAGATTCTCGCGCCCGGTCAGATCGCCGTCGACCGAGGCGTACTGGCCGGTGACGCCGATGCTCCGGCGCACGGCGGCCGCCTCCCGGACCACCTCGTGGCCGGCGACCCGGGCCGTGCCCGCGTCGGGGGTGGTGAGCGTGGTCAGGATCCGGACAGCGGTGGTCTTGCCCGCGCCGTTCGGCCCGAGCACTCCGCAGACCGTCCCCTGGGCGACCGCGAGATCGAGCCCGCGCAGGGCGTGCACCTGTCCGTAGCGCTTCTGAAGACCTTCACTAAGTACGGCGTACGTAGTTGGCATGGCTGCACCGTACCGCACTACGTACGGCGTACGTAACTAGGATGGTGGGCGAGGTGATGGATCGATGACAGCCGACGGGCGTTCCGCGGTACCCGAGGTGATCTGGGCACGCCCGGAACGGGCTGGGCGTGGTCCCCGGCCCGCCTACAGCCGGGCCGACATCGCCGCGGCGGCGGTGCGCATCGCCGACGCGGACGGTCTCGACGCCGTCTCCATGCGGCGGGTCGCCGCCGAGATCGGCTGCGGCACGATGTCGCTGTACAACTACGTGCCCCGCAAGGAAGACCTGTACGAGCTGATGTTCGACGCCGCCAGCGGCGAGTACGAGCTGCCCGAGGAGCCGTCCGGCGACTGGCGGGCGGACATGCTCGCGCTCACGCGGCAGACCCGCGCGCTCATGCACCGGCACCCGTGGATGCCCCGCCTGATGTCCCCGGTGTACGGCTTCAGCCCCAACGCGCTGCGCTACCTCGAGTACTGCCTCGCCTGCCTGGACGGCCTCGACGTCACCTTCGGGACGAAGATGGAACTCGTCGCGATGCTCAACGGCATGGTGACGACCTTCGTGAGCAACGAACTGGCCACCGCCGAACGCGGCCGGTCGCTGCCCTGGACGGAGCAACAGGACCAGGCGGTGCGCGGCGCGTACCTGATGCGCGAGGTCAGGACCGGCAAATACCCGCGCATGGCCGCCGCGTTCGCCGAGGACTCCGGGCCGATCGACCTGGACGCGGTCTTCGAGCGGGCGCTCGGACGACTGCTCGACTGCTTCAAGCGCGAAGGCGCGGGCCCCTGACTCCGCATCCTCACAGGAGCACGAACTGGCCTTCCGGGCCTTCCTCGTGGTGGTCGAGTACGGACGCGGGGCGCCGCGCGCCGGCCGGCACCGGCAGCACGCCCGCGCGCAGCAGCTCGGTCCGGGTGATCTGCGGGCAGTCCGCCAATTCCTCCTGCTGCGGCCTCAGTTCGTACAGCAGTCCCAGTACGGTGATCAGCTCGAGCAGCTCGGACGTCCACTCCTGGGGCCAGGACGCGGGACGAACCGCATCCAGGGTGCCCGGCTCGCCGAGGACTGTGCGGCGCTCGAACCACGCCCCGAGGACCCGCACCCCGGACACGTGGAAGTCCCAGGCCCCCGCCGGAACGGGTGAGACCCGTCCCTCGCCCAGCTGAAGCACCTCTTCCTCGCGGTCGTACAGCAGCTCCGCCGGATGCGCCGGGATTGCCGCCCGTACGTACGGCCGCCGGCCGCCCGGCATCCGCGGCCGCTCGCCGCCGTGTGCACCACGCAGTTGCAACGTCAGCATCCGCCGGCCCAAACCGACACCACGCGACCAGAGTTCGCCGTCCTCGGGCAGCGGTACGGCGCAGCCCTCCGGGGTGCTCCGAGCCGCGGCCAGAACCCAGGCCAGCACGTCCTGCGGGGTGACCTCCTGCCCGTACCGGCCGCTCAGAAACGGGAGCAGGCCCGGCGCGAGATTCGGTTCCAGGCCGCCGGGGCGGCGGTGGAGCGGCCGGATGCGCGACGGGCGCCCGGCGGGTGCACGGCCGGCACCGGCCTTCGTGCCGGAGGCGCTCCCGCCCACCGGCAGCAGCGCCGTGGCCAGCAGCGCGGGTCCACCGGCCTCGGGCACGCAGCCCTGCTCGACGGCGAAGAGCTGCCGGTCGTCCGCGACGCGCCACAGCTCCGGGCGGGCGGCGTCGATCAGGCGGTGGTCGGGAAGCAGCCACTGCTCGTCGAAGGGGGCGTACAGCACCCGGACCGGAGCCGGGCAGCGGCCACTCTCGCGGGCGAACCGGCCGGTGGAGGTGGGCTGCCCGGGCAGGGCGGCGACGGAACTCTGCTGGGTACGTGCCCGGCTGGGACCGAAGAGCCGTTCGCGGGCGGCCCCGTCGGTGCCGACGAGCCGGTCCCAACGGGCCCGCAGGGAAGGGGCGTGCGGAGCCATCGGCCAGGACCGGCCCAGGCGCATCGGAGCCACGGACCAAGGCATCAGTTCCTCGAGCAGTGGGGCGTTACCGGCTGCCCGGCCCGCTCTGCCTGTTCCGCGCCGTGCCGTCACCGTGCCACCCTCCCCGTGGTGCCGCGCGCCGGGCCCTTCCTCCCGGCGCCCGCATCGTATCCATGCCGCGGACCGGGCGTCAGTGCGCGTCCATGGTGACCGTGAAGGAGAACCGGTCTCCCCGGTAGCGGATCCGGGCGACGTCGACGACCCTTCCCCCCTCGTCGTAGGTCACGCCGGTGTAGTGCAGGATCGGGCTCAGCAGAGGTACCTGGAGCAGTTCCGCCGTGGGCGGGTCGGCGAGCCGTGCCTCGACGGTGTCGGTGATCCGGCTGATCCGTACGCCGACCGCGTCCCGCAGCACCTTCGTCATCGGCCAGCGCTCCAGGTCGGCGAGGTCGATGGCGGCGGCGAGATCGGGACGGACCGCGTTCTCGGCCCAGTTGGTGGGCTCGCCGCCGTCACCGTCGCGGCGCAGCCGCTTGTACGTGACCACCTCGGCCAGCCCCGGGAAGTGCTCGGCGAGTTCGACCGGTACCGGAACGAGGCCGTGGCTCAGCACGGTCGTGTGCTCGCCCGACTGCTGGGCCACGATGGCGTCCACCGAGCCCAGCAGCCGTACCGGGGCGCCCCGCTGGGCCCCCGGCTCGATGAAGGTGCCGCGCCGCCGGTGCCGGCTGATCAGGCCCTCCTGCTCCAGCTCCTTGAGGGCCTGGCGCATGGTGAGCACGCTGACGCCGTAGTGCTCGGCGAGCTGCTCCTCGGTGGGCAGGCGCAGCGAGGCGTCCGGTGTGCGGCCCAGTATCGAGGCGCGCAGCGACTGCGAGACCTGGTACCAGAGGGGAAGCTTCCGGTTCAGGACCAGCGAGTCCGGGGCAAAGGCGGTCACGGCGTCTTCTCCGTACGTACTTGCGTACCTGCGTACGTCTTGCCTGCTTATGTTCTTACGATCGGAAGTGGCGCTGGAGACCCTGCCACACGTCGTCGTACCCTCGCTGGAGATGAGGGGCGGTCGCGGCCTGCCCGGTCGCGGTCACCGGCCAGCGAGTCTCGAACATGAAGGCCAGGCCGTCGTCGATCTTCTGTGGCACGAGTTCGGCGGCGCTCGCCCGGTCGAAGGTCTCCCGGTCCGGTCCGTGGGCCGACATCATGTTGTGCAGCGAGCCGCCGCCCGGCAGGAAGCCTTCCGCCTTCGCGTCGTACGCGCCCTCGATCAGGCCCATGTACTCGCTCATCACATTGCGGTGGAAGTACGGCGGCCGGAAGGTGTCCTCGCCGACCAGCCAGCGGGGCGCGAAGACGACGAAGTCGACGCTCGCGAGCCCGGGGGTGTCGGACGGAGACGTCAGGACCGTGAAGATCGACGGGTCGGGGTGGTCGTAGCTGATGGTGCCCAGCACATTGAAGCGGCGCAGGTCGTAGACGTACGGCACATGGTTGCCGTGCCAGGCGACGACATCGAGGGGTGAGTGGCCGTAGGTCGCGGTCCAGAGGTTTCCGCAGAACTTGTTGACCACCTCCACCGGTCCTTCCGTCTCCTCGTACGCCGCGACGGGCGCGAGGAAGTCCCTTGGGTGGGCGAGCCCGTTGGCGCCGATCGGTCCCAGGTCGGGGAGGGTGAAGGGCTGCCCGTAGTTCTCGCAGACATAGCCGCGGGCGGTGTCGTCGAGGAGCTCGACGCGGAAGCGGACGCCGCGCGGGATCAGGGCCACATGGCCGGGCTCGGCGCGCAGCAGCCCGAACTCGGTGCGCAGCAGCAGCCCGCCGCGCTCGGGGACGATCAGCAGCTCACCGTCGGAGTCGCTGAACACCCGGTCCGTCATGGAGGTGTTGGCGCAGTAGAGATGGATGGCCATACCCGTGCGCTGGGTCGCGTCGCCGTTGCCGCCGAGTGTCCAGAGGCCGGCCAGGAAGTCGGTGCCGGGCGCGGGCTCGGGCACGGGATTCCAGCGCAGGCGGTTGGGGTCCGGAACGGTCTCGGTGAAGGGTGCGGTGCGCAGGGTGCCGTTGTCCGTCCGTACGAAGGCGGGATGCGCCGCCGATGGCCGGATGCGGTAGAGCCATGAGCGGCGGTTCTGCGCGCGGGGCTCGGTGAAGGCCGAGCCGCTCAACTGCTCGGCGTACAGGCCGAGCGGGGCGCGCTGGGGCGAATTCCGGCCGTGCGGCAAAGCGCCGGGTACGGCTTCCGAGCTGTGCTCATTGCCGAAACCGGAGGAGTACGCCAGGCCCTCCGCCGTTTTCCTCGCCTGCTCGGTGCCACCAGTGCCCATTGCGTGCTCCTGCCGCTCTGAAGGAATCCTATGCATGACCGTAGGATTCCTGGTCTGCCACGTCAACGGGGGCGTGCCGCTGTGACGATTCCGGTGCGTCAGGGGTTCCAAAAGGTGAACAATGCTCTACTCTCGCGCATGATGCATTCCGTGCCCCACGCGAAGTCACTCCGCCGAACGCCCGTCCAGCAGCGCAGCGCCGAGCGCCTGACCCGCATCCTCGACGCCTGCGCCGAACTGCTCGACGAGACGGGGTACGAGGACCTGAGCACCCGCGCGGTCGCCCTCCGCGCCGGAGTGCCCATTGGTTCGGTCTACCGCTTCTTCGGCAACAAGCGCGCGATGGCCGACGCCCTCGCCCACCGCAACCTGGACAGTTACGCCCAGCGCGTCGGCGCGCGTCTGGCGGCCGTACCGAGGACCGACTGGCGCGGCGCCATCGATGCCGTACTCGACGAGTACATCGCCATGAAGCGCACCGTCCCGGGCTTCGCGCTCGTGGACTTCGGCGTGCCCGCCCCGGCGGGAAGTGATGCCGATGCCAACCACCTCGTCGCCGGCCGGCTGACCGACCTGATCGCCGCGCATCTGGACCGCACCCCCGACGGACGGCTGCGCCGCACCGTTCTTGTCGCGGTCGAGGCCACCGACGCGCTGCTGCAGCTCGCCTTCCGCGCCGGGCCGTCGGGGGATCCCGAGCTCATTGCGGAGACCCGCGAGCTACTTCACGCGTACCTCGCCCGCACGCTCGGCTGACCCCCCGCCGCCGCCCACGAAGGAAGCCCCGCCCGGCCCCGCAGTCTTCCCCGCAGCCGGTTCCCCCGTCCGGCACCGCAGCTGTCAACGCAACACCCTCCCCAGCGTGCCTACCGGTCGGTATGCTCGGGGGTGCTCGCGCGCCACCGTCGCCGCCGCCCCGGGAGGGCCCCCGATGTCTCACCACGACGCAGCCCGCACCGCCCTGCGCATCTGCCCGCTTTGCGAAGCGACCTGCGGACTCACGCTCACCATCGAGGGTTCGCGGGTCACCGGCGCCCGCGGGGACCGCGACGACGTCTTCAGCCAGGGGTTCATCTGCCCCAAGGGCGCCTCCTTCGGCGAGCTGGACGGGGACCCCGACCGGCTGCGCACGCCACTGGTGCGCAAGGACGGCAGGCTTCAGGAGGCGAGCTGGGACGAGGCCTTCGACGCAGTCGCCGCCGGATTGCGGCCGCTGATCGAGCAGTACGGGCCGAACGCCGTCGGCGTCGTCCTCGGCAACCCCAACGTCCACACGATGGCCGGCGCGCTCTACCCGCCCGTACTCCTGACCACGCTGCGCACCCGTAACCTCTTCACCGCCAGCACCCTCGACCAGATGCCGAAGCATGTCTCCAGCGGGCTGCTCTTCGGCAGCGCCGTCGCCATCCCGGTGCCCGATCTGGACCGCACCGACCATCTCCTCCTCCTCGGTGCCAATCCCCTGGAATCCAACGGCAGTCTGTGCACCGCGGCCGACTTCCCGGGCAAACTCAAGGCCCTGCGCCGCCGTGGCGGCAAGCTGGTCGTGGTCGATCCGCGCCGCACCCGTACGGCCAAGCTCGCCGACCAGCACCTTGCCATCCGGCCAGGCACCGACGCGCTGCTGCTGGCCGCGCTCACTCAGGTGCTCTTCGAGGAGAAGCTCGCCGATCCGGGGCGCCTCGACGAGCATGTCGACGGCCTGGACGAACTCCGGGAAGCGATTCGGCCCTTCACCCCGGAGGCCGTCGCCGAGGCGTGTGACATCCCGGCCGACAAGATCCGCACGATCGCCCGCGAACTCGCGGCCGCCCCCGCCGCAGCCGTGTACGGCCGCATCGGCAGCTCCACCGTCGAGTACGGCACCCTCGCCAACTGGCTGGTGGACGTACTCAACATCCTCACCGGCAATCTCGACCGCCCCGGCGGCGCTCTCTTCCCGCTCGCCGCCACCGACCGGGCCCCGCGCCCCGCCGGCCCCGGCAAGGGCTTCCTGCTCGGCCGCTGGCACAGCCGCGTCAGCGCCCACCCCGAGGCCAAGGGCGAACTGCCCATGGCCGCGATCGCCGAAGAGATCGAGACGCCGGGGGAGGGACAGATCCGAGCGATCATCTCGCTCGCGGCCAACCCGGTGCTGTCCGCGCCCGACGGCAACCGCCTCGACACGGCGTTGGCAGGCCTCGACTTCATGGTCAGTGTCGATCCGTATCTCAACGAGACGTCGCGGCGTGCGCACGTCGTCCTGCCCCCGCCGCCGCCGTCCCAAAGTGCGCACTACGACTTCGCGTTCACCGCGTTCTCCGTACGCAACCAGGTCCGCTACACACGCCCCGCGGTCCCCCTGGAGGAGGACAGGCTCGACGAGAGCGAGATCCTCGCCAGGCTGGTTCTCGCCGTCGGCGGCATGCACGGCGCCGAGCCGTCGGCCGTCGACGCCATGGTCATCGACAGTACGCTCGCCAAGGCCGTCGCCGACCCGCTCTCGCCCGTGCACGGCCGGGACCCGAAGGAACTCGCCGCGCAGCTCACGGGTCGCACGGGCCCCGAGCGCCGGCTCGACCTGATGCTGCGACTGGGCCCGTACGGCGACGGCTTCGGCGCGCAGGGCGGTGCCCACGACGCTGCCCGAGAAGGCGCCCGAGAAGGCGCCCGAGAAGGCGCCCAGGAAAGCGTCCAGGGAAGCGCCCATGGCAGAGGAACGGACCGCGGCGCGCACGGACTCAGCCTCGAACGGCTCCTCGCCCACCCCCACGGGATCGACCTCGGCCCGCTGGAGTCACGCATCCCGCAGGTCCTCAAGACCCGCAGCGGCCGTATCGAGCTCTTCCCGGAACCGATCGCCGCCGACCTGCCGAGGCTGCGACGGGCCCTGGGGGACCGGGCCGCCGCCCTGGTTCTGGTCGGGCGCCGCCATCTGCGCTCCAACAACAGCTGGATGCACAACGTGCCCACGCTCAACAGCGGCACCAACCGCTGCACCCTCCAGGTACATCCCGAGGACGCCGCCCGGCTCGGTCTCGTCGACGGCGCGACCGCTCGGGTCACCGCGGACGGCGGTGCGTTCGATGTACCGGTGGAGGTGACGGACACCGTCCGTACGGGTGTCGTGAGCCTCCCGCACGGCTGGGGCCACGACCGTCCCGGAACTCGGATGAAGGTCGCCGCCGCCAGTCCCGGGGTCAACGTCAACCAGCTGCTCGACGGCAGCCGGCTGGACCCCCTCTCGGGTACGGCTGTCCTCAACGGCTTTCCGGTCGAAGTGGCGCCGGTGGACTGACTTGGTGCACCATCGGCCGGGTGACCTGGGGTTTTGCTCTTATTGCTCGCGCGTCAACATCTTGTTGGTGCCGACTTCGCCGACCTAACGTCGAGGAACCACCGTCCCTGGTGGGAGTTCAAGGGCGAACGTGAGGTACCCCAATGCTGACCATCCTCGGCTTTGCCATGATCGCGACCTTCCTGGTTCTGATCATGATGAAGAAGATGTCGCCCATCGCGGCACTGGTGATCATCCCCGCACTCTTCTGTGTGTTCGTGGGACAGGGCGCCAAACTCGGCGACTACGTACTGGAAGGCGTGGGCAATCTCGCGCCCACCGCGGCGATGCTCATGTTCGCCATCGTCTACTTCGGCGTGATGATCGACGTCGGTCTGTTCGATCCGATCGTCCGCGGCATCCTGCGCTTCTGCAAGGCAGACCCCATGCGTGTCGTCGTCGGCACCGCACTGCTCGCCGCGATCGTCTCGCTGGACGGGGACGGCTCGACGACCTTCATGATCACGGTCTCGGCGATGTACCCGTTGTACAAGCGCCTCAAGATGAGCCTGGTCGTCATGACAGGAGTCGCCGCCACCGCCAACGGCGTCATGAACACACTGCCTTGGGGTGGCCCCACCGCCCGCGCGGCCACCGCCCTCAAGCTCGACGCCGGCGACATCTTCGTGCCGATGATCCCCGCGCTCGCCGTGGGGCTGCTCTTCGTCTTCGTCCTCGCCTACGTGCTGGGCCTGCGCGAGCGCAAGCGCCTCGGTGTGCTCACCCTCGACGAGGTGCTGGAGACCGAGCGCGAGACCGAGTCCGAGACCGTCACGGAGGCGGTCCTGGTCGGTGCGGGCGGCGGCGGACAGGTCCGTACGGACACGGCCGGCACCGGCTCCGGCGCCGGGAGCGGCGTCGGCGCCGTTCCCGGCGAGGAGGACGAGGGCTTCCAGGGCCTCGACCCGAACCGCGCCACCCTGCGTCCCAAGCTCTACTGGTTCAACGCCGGACTCACCGTCGCGCTGCTCACCGCGATGATTATGGAACTGCTGCCCATCCCGGTGCTGTTCCTCCTGGGCGCGGCCCTCGCCCTCACCGTGAACTTCCCGCACATGCCCGACCAGAAGGCCCGTATCGCCGCTCATGCCGACAACGTCCTCAACGTCGCCGGCATGGTCTTCGCCGCCGCCGTGTTCACCGGAGTCCTCACCGGCACCGGCATGGTCGAGCACATGGCCGACTGGCTGGTCGGCGCCATCCCCGAGGGCATGGGCCCGCACATGGCGATCGTCACCGGCCTGCTGAGCCTGCCGCTCACCTACTTCATGTCGAACGACGGCTTCTACTTCGGCGTCCTGCCGGTCCTGGCCGAGGCCGGCGCCGCGCACGGCGTCTCGCCGCTGGAGATCGCCCGCGCGTCCCTGGTCGGGCAGGCGCTCCACATGTCCAGCCCGCTGGTTCCCGCCGTGTACGTCCTGGTCGGCATGGCCAAGGTGGAGTTCGGCGACCACACCCGATTCACCGTCAAGTGGGCGGCGCTCACCTCGCTGGTGGTCCTCGGCGCCGGAATCCTCTTCGGCATCATCTGATGAACTCCCCCCAAGGGCCCGGCAGGGGCTGGCTGTTCCGCCTCGTCATCGCCTTCGCGTGCGCGCAGAGTGCGGTGTCGATGGCGCGGCCGGCCGTCTCCTACCGGGCTCTTGCCCTGGGTGCGGACGAGCGTGCGATCGGTGTGATCGCGGGCGTGTACGCCCTGCTTCCGCTGTTCGCCGCCGTACCGCTGGGGCGCAGGACCGACCACGGGCGGTGTGCACCACTGCTGCCTTTGGGCGTCGTCCTGATCTCCGGCGGGTGTGCCCTCAGTGGTACGGCGGTCTCCCTTCCGGCGATGGCCGCCTGGAGCGGGGTGATGGGCCTGGGCCACCTCTGCTTCGTCATCGGCGCCCAGTCGATCGTCGCCCGTCAGAGCGCCCCGGCCGAACAGGACCGCAGCTTCGGGCACTTCACGATCGGCGCCTCCCTCGGGCAGCTTGTCGGCCCGGCCGCCGCCGGGTTCGTCGTCTCCGGGCACGACGGCGCGATGGCCCGCACGAGCGCGATCGCCCTGCTCGTCTCCGCGGCCGTCGCAGCGGTCTCGGTCACGTCACTGTGGCGAATCGAGCACCGCTCGGCCGTGGACGGCGGTGCGGCGGACGCCGAGCGGGCCACGGTCCCGGTACACCGGATCCTGCGTACCCGCGGTGTCCCGGCCGGTATATTCGTCAGCCTCGCAGTGCTCTCCGCGACCGACATCCTCACCGCCTATCTGCCGGTCATCGGCGAACACCGCGGCATCGCCCCGTCCGTCATCGGGCTGCTGCTCAGCCTGCGCGCAGCCGCGACCATCGCATGCCGGCTCGTGATCGCCCCGATGATCCGCATACTCGGCCGTACGGCCCTTTTGACCTGCACCTGTCTGCTCGGCGGGGCTGCTCTGTGGGGGCCTCGCCCTGCCCGTGCCCGTCCGGGCCCTCGCGTTGATGCTCGGCGTCCTCGGCTTCTGCCTCGGGGCGGGTCAGCCGCTGTCCATGACGACGGTCGTACAGGCGGCCCCGCACCATGCCCGCTCCACCGCGCTCGCCCTCCGCCTCACCGGCAACCGCCTCGGCCAGGTCGCGGCACCGGCCTCGGCCGGTCTGGTGGCCGGTGTGGCCGGCACTGCGGCGCCGTTCGTGATGCTGGGAAGGCTGCTGATCGCGGCCGCCGGGCTGTCGGTGCGGGGTGGCCCCGCCGCACCGCAGGAGCCTGCCGCGCCCTCGCTCTCCGGCGGGCACTGGCGCCAGAAAACTAACAGCGCTAGTTTGTAGCCGCGAGGACCACGTCGGCTCTGGAGGCATGCGATGAAGGCCCATGACGGGATGTACATCGACGGGGACTGGCGGCCAGCGGCCGGTCCGGACACCATCGCGGTCGTGAACCCGGCCGACGAACGGGTCATCGGCGAGGTGCCGGCCGGCACCGCCGAGGACGTGGACGCGGCGGTTCGCGCGGCGCGTGCGGCACTTCCCCGCTGGGCCGCGACGCCGCCCGCCGAGCGGGCCGCACGTATCGCCGCCCTGCGTGACGTGCTTGTGGCCCGTAGGGACGAGATCGCCGAAACCGTGACAGCCGAACTCGGGTCACCGCTCGGCTTCTCGCAGACGGTGCACGCGGGAGTGCCGATCGCCGTCGCGGGCTCCTATGCAGAACTCGCCGCCACGTACTCCTTCCAGGAGAAGGCGGGCAACTCCACCGTGCTGCTCGAGCCGGTCGGAGTGGTCGGGGCGATCACCCCCTGGAACTACCCGCTGCACCAGATCGTCGCCAAGGTGGCACCCGCGCTCGCCGCCGGCTGCACCGTCGTTCTCAAGCCCGCCGAGGACACCCCGCTGACCGCGCAGCTCTTCGCCGAGGCCGTGGACGAGGCGGGCGTCCCCGCGGGGGTGTTCAACCTGGTCACCGGCCTCGGGCCGGTCGCCGGGCAGGCACTCGCCGAGCACGAGGGCGTCGACCTGGTCTCCTTCACCGGCTCCACCGCGGTCGGCAGGCAGATCGGCGCGACGGCCGGCGCCGCCGTCAAGCGCGTCGCCCTGGAGCTCGGCGGCAAGTCCGCCAACGTCATCCTGCCGAGTGCCGACCTGGCCAAGGCGGTCGGCGTCGGCGTGGCCAACGTCATGGCGAACTCCGGCCAGACGTGCAGCGCGTGGACCCGCATGCTCGTCCACCGGGACCAGTACGACGAAGCCGTCGCGCTCGCCGCCACCGCGGCCGCCAAGTACGTCTCCGGCGACCCGCACGACCAGGCCAGTCGCCTCGGTCCGGTCGTCAACGCCAAGCAGCACAGCCGGGTGCGCGGCTACATCGCCAAGGGCGTGGAGGAGGGCGCGCGCATCGTCGCCGGCGGCCCGGACTCGCCTCACGAGCGGGGTTACTACGTCACCCCTACGGTCTTCGCGGACGTCACGCCCTCCATGACCATCGCCCAGGAGGAGATCTTCGGCCCGGTTCTGTCGATCCTGCCGTACGAGGACGAGGACGACGCCCTGCGTATCGCCAACGGCACCGTGTACGGTCTCGCGGGTGCGGTCTGGGCCGCCGACGCCGACGAGGCGGTCGCCTTCGCCCGCCGGATGGACACCGGCCAGGTGGACATCAACGGCGGGCGGTTCAACCCGCTGGCCCCCTTCGGCGGTTACAAGCAGTCGGGCGTCGGCCGGGAGCTCGGCACGCACGGCCTCGCCGAGTACCTCCAGACCAAGTCCCTGCAGTTCTGACCGCCGGAGAGTCACATGGTCCGCGCCGCCATCCTGCCCGCCGTCGGCTCTCCCCTGGAGATCGCCGAGATCGAACTGCCCGAGCCCGGCCCCGGCCAGGTCCGGGTGCGTCTCGCCGCCGCGGGGGTCTGCCACTCCGACCTGTCGCTCTCCAACGGCACCATGCGCGTTCCCGTCCCGGCGGTCCTCGGCCACGAGGGAGCGGGCACGGTGGTGTCGGTGGGGGAGGGAGTCGGCCACGTCGCCCCCGGTGACGGCGTCGTGCTCAACTGGGCGCCCTCCTGCGGCAACTGCCACCACTGCGGACTCGGCGAGGTGTGGCTGTGCGCGAACGCCCTCGCCGGGGTGGGCAATGTCCACGCCCGTACCGTCGAGGGCACCGAACTCCACCCGGGCCTGAACGTCGCGGCCTTCGCCGAGGAGACCGTCGTCGCGGCGAACTGTGTGCTGCCCGTTCCGGAGGGCATCCCGCTCGCCGAGGCCGCGCTGCTCGGCTGCGCGGTCCTGACCGGTTACGGAGCGGTCCATCATTCGGCGCGGGTCCGCTCCGGTGAGTCGGTGGCGGTCTTCGGTGCCGGCGGCGTCGGCCTGGCCGCGCTCCAGTCCGCCCGCATCGCCGGCGCCGGACCGGTGGTGGCCGTGGACGTCTCCCCGGCGAAGGAGGAGCTGGCGCGAGCCGCCGGGGCGACGGAGTTCCTCATCGCTTCGGACACCACGGCCAAGGAGATCCGCAAGCTCACCGGCGGGCAGGGAGTGGACGTCGCGGTCGAGTGTGTCGGCCGCGCCGCGACCATCCGAACGGCCTGGGAGTCCACACGCCGCGGCGGCCGCACCACGGTCGTCGGGATCGGCGGCAAGGACCAGCAGGTGACGTTCAACGCCCTGGAGATCTTCCACTTCGGCCGCACGCTGTCCGGCTGTGTGTACGGCAACTCCGACCCGGCCCGTGACCTCCCGGTACTCGCGGAGCACGTCCGGGCGGGCCGCCTGGACCTCGGCTCCATGGTCACCGAGCGGATCGCCCTCGACGGCATCCCGGCCGCCTTCGACAACATGCTCGCGGGCAAGGGCGGTCGCGCCCTGGTTCTCTTCGAGTCCTAGTCGGCTTTTCCGGGCCCGTCCGCACTTTTCAGGGCTCGTTCCGCACCCTTACCGCTCCTTCCCGGAACCTTGTCGAGCACCCCGGCCGCCCCGCGCGGCCGGGGTGCTCGTGCTGCCTGGCCGACCGCGCGTACCGGTCGGTACGTCGTGACAAAACTGCTGCTGTGCGGGCTGTTGACCTCCGTACCAGCCGGTCGGTACGGTCCCCGCAATCTCATCACGGCGCCGCCCCCTACCGTCCCCCGCACCCACCACCGGAGTGTGCACCGCATGGACACGGCAGCTTCCCCATCGACCGGCACCACCGCGCCGGCCCTCACCGACCGGAACCGGCGCAAGGTGGCCACGGCCGCCGCTCTCGCCTCCGCCGTCGAGTGGTACGACTACTTCGTCTTCGGCATCGCCGCCGCGCTCGTGCTCGGCGATCTGTACTTCCCGGCCGGGAGTTCCTCCGCCGGTGTCCTCGCCGCCTTCGCCACTTTCGCGGTCGGCTTCCTGGCCCGTCCCATCGGCGGCATCATCGCCGGCCAGCTGGGCGACAAGCGCGGCCGCAAGCCGATGCTCGTCCTCGCCCTGACCCTGATGGGCGTCGCCACCACCGGCATCGGGCTCCTGCCCACCTACGAGACGATCGGCATCGCCGCCCCGGTGCTGCTCGTCCTGCTGCGCGTCCTCCAGGGCATCGCCGTCGGCGCCCAGTGGGGCGGTGCGATGCTCATGGCCACCGAGTACGCCCCCGAGGGCAAGCGCGGCCTCTACGGCAGCCTCGTCCAGCTCGGCGTCCCCATCGGCGTGGTGACCGCGAACACCGTCTTCCTCATCGCCGGCGCCACGACCAGCGACAGCACCTTCGCGGCCTGGGGATGGCGACTGCCGTTCTTCGTGGGCGTCCTGGTCCTCGTCCTGGCCTGGTACATCCACACGCGCGTCGAGGAGACCCCCGCCTTCCGTGAGGCCGAACGAGCCCTGGCCGAACAGGAGAAGGGCGAAGCGCGTTCCCCGCTGCGCATGATCCTGCGCAGCCACCTCGGCACGGTCTTCCTGGCCGGCGGATCCTTCGCCGTGAACACCGCCACGTTCTACATCATCATCACCGGCGTGCTCGACTACGCGACCCGCGAACTCGACATGAAGCGCAGCGCGGTCCTCGCCGTATCGCTCTGCGTCAGCCTCACCCAGCTGGTGCTGATACCGGCCGCGGCGGCCCTCTCCGACCGCATCGGCCGACTGCGCATCTACGCGTTCGGTGCGGTGGGCCTGCTGCTCTGGGCGGTGCCCCTGTTCCTGCTCATCGACACCGCCTCCCTGCTCTGGCTGGCCGTGGGCACGTTCGTCACCAGCTGTTTCCTGAGCATCATGTACGGGCCGCAGGCGGCGCTCTTCGCCGAGCTGTTCACGGCGGAGATGCGGTACACCGGTGCCTCACTCGGCTACCAGATCGCTGCCGTGTTCGGCGGGGGGCTCGCGCCGTTCGTGATGGTGCTCCTGCTGGAAGCCACCGGCACCTCGATGGCGGTGTCGGGCTACATCATCGGCCTCGCGGTCATCGCCCTGATCTCCATCCGGATCCTCTCCCGACGGGCCGCCGCCCGCGAGGAGGCCACCGCCGCACCTGAGGAGGAAGGCGCAGCGCCTCAGGAGGAGGAGAACACTCCCGCCCAGGCCTGAGCCCGTTCGTACGAGGGCACTGTGCCGATGTCCGCGGCCTCCGCACCGCCTCGGGCGACCGCACGGGCCAGTTTCACCGCCGCGTGTATTGCGGCCCGGAAGAGCAGCGAACCGGTGCTGATCCGGGCCACGCCCAGCTCGGCCAGGCGTGCGACGGTCAACCCGCCGGCCGCGTAGAGGAGGTTGAGCGGGAGCGCGAGTTCCCGCGTGAGGGCGCCGATGGTCCGCTCGTCCTGCAGTCCGGGGACGAAGAGACCGTCGGCGCCCGCCTTCTGGTAGGCGGCGAGACGTTCGCCGGTCCGCTCCCGGTGGCCGGACAGCCAGTACGTGTCGGTCCGCGCGTTGACGAACAGCGCGGGCGCCGCTGCCTTGACGGCCCGGATCAGCTCGCACTGCGCGTCAGGATCGGCCAGCGACCCGTCCGGCCGGCCGTCCTCGATGTTCACCCCGGCGACGCCGGCGTCCGCGAGCTCCGCCGCGAGGGCGGCGAAGTCTTCGTAACGGCTCATGGGCTGGTCGTCCTCCAGGTCTGTCACGAGCGCACCAACTGGTCGTACTGCACCGACAGGCCGTCGATCAGCGCCCGCAGGCCCGTTTCGAACGCTCCCTCGTCGACCTGCTGCTGGCGCTCGGCCAGCAGGTGGGCCTGGCCGAGGTGGGGGTAGTCCGCCGGGTCGTACGCCGCCTCGTCGTCGACGAAGCCGCGCGCGAAGGAGCCGAGGGCCGAGCCGGTGATGAAGTACCGCATCAGGGCTCCGATGTGGGTGGCCTGCGCCGGCGGCCAGCCCGCTTCGACCATCGCGCCGAAGACCGCGTCGGCCAGCCGCAGTCCGGCCGGGCGGCGGCCCGGGCCCTGGGCCAGGACAGGGACGATGTTCGGGTGCGCCCGGAGGGCTTCCCGGTAGGAAGCGGCCCAGTCGTGCAGCGCGGTGCGCCAGTCGCGGCCGTCCCCGAACATCGAGAGGTCGACCTGGGCGCTGACCGTGTCCGCGACGGCGTCGAGGATCTCGTCCTTGTTGCGGAAGTGGTTGTAGAGGGACGGCCCGCTGACGCCGAGCCCGGCCGCGAGCCTGCGCGTGGAGACCGCCTCGAGCCCTTCGGCGTCCACGAGTGCGCTCGCCGCTTCGACGATGCGCTCTCTGCTGAGAAGGGGCTTGCGTGGGCGGGCCATGCGGCACATAGTAGGCCTGCGAATAAACTAGCAGTGTTAATTTAACGAGGTGCGATGAACCTGGAGCTGAGCGAGGAGCAGGCCGCGGTGCGCCGGCTGGCCAAGGACTTCGCCGACCGCGAGATCACCCCGCACGCCGCCGCCTGGGACCGGGCCGAGAGCGTCGACCGCGGCATCGTGAAGAGGCTCGGCGCGCTCGGCTTCCTCGGCCTCACCATCGCCGAGGAGTACGGCGGCTCCGGCGGTGACCACCTCGCGTACGCCCTGGTCACCGAGGAGCTGGGGCGCGGCGACTCCTCCGTGCGCGGCATCGTCTCCGTTTCGCTCGGGCTGGTCGCCAAGTCGATCGCCGCCTGGGGCAGCGAGGAACAGAAGCGGCAGTGGCTCCCCGGCCTGACCGCGGGCGACCACGTCGGATGCTTCGGCCTCACCGAGCCCGGCACGGGCTCCGACGCCGGCCATCTCGTCACCCGGGCGGCCCGGGACGGCGACACGTACGTCATCAACGGCACCAAGATGTTCATCACCAACGGCACCTGGGCCGATGTGGTGCTGCTCTTCGCGCGTACGAACGACACGCCCGGCCACAAGGGCGTCAGCGCGTTCCTCGTGCCCACCGGCACCCCGGGGCTGACCCGCCGCGAGATCCACGGCAAGCTCGGCCTGCGCGGCCAGGCCACGGCCGAACTGGTGCTGGAGGACGTCAGGGTCCCGGCCTCGGCGATGATCGCCCCGGAGGGCAAGGGCTTCTCGGTCGCGATGTCGGCGCTTGCCAAGGGAAGGATGTCGGTGGCCGCGGGCTGTGTCGGCATAGCCCAGGCCGCGCTGGACGCCGCCGTGACGTACGCGACCGAGCGTGAGCAGTTCGGCAAGTCGATCGCCCATCACCAGCTGGTGCAGGAGCTGATCACCGACATCGCGGTGGACGTGGACGCCGCCCGGCTGCTCACCTGGCGGGTCGCCGACCTGGTCGACCGCGGCCTGCCGTTCGACACCGAGGCGTCCAAGGCCAAGCTCTTCGCGTCGGAGGCCGCCGTGCGCGCCGCGAACAACGCGCTGCAGGTCTTCGGCGGCTACGGCTACATCGACGAGTACCCGGTGGGCAAACTGCTGCGGGACGCCCGCGTCATGACGCTGTACGAGGGCACCAGCCAGATCCAGAAGCTGGTCATCGGCCGTGCGCTCACCGGGGTCTCGGCGTTCTGAGGTGTTGCTTCGCCGGGCGTTGCGCGCCCTTCGCTGAGTACGTGGCCTGAGTACCCGCACGGATGTGGCCAGGGCCGCGGCCGCCGATGCTTGCACCATGAATGACACACCGGTCAAGCAGCAGAACACGGCGGCGTACTACGGGCAGGCCGTCGCGTCCTTCGCCATCGCGCTGGGCGCGGTGAGCCTGGGCGTCCTCAGGCTGGAAGCGGACGCGTGGGTGCGGGCGTTCCTCGCGATCGCGGTCCTCTACCTCACCACGTCGGCCTTCACCCTTGCCAAGGTGATCAGGGACCGTCAGGAGGCAGGGCAGATCGTGAGCCGGGTGGACCAGGCGCGGCTGGAGAAGCTGCTCGCCGAGTACGACCCGTTCAACGCCAAGAGCTAAGCGCTTGCTCACCCTCAGGGTAAGGTGTCAGTCCTGGTGAGGCGGAAGGGGTGAGCGATGGGCATCGCGGAGGAGACCGGCGGCGAGGACGCGCCGTGGGGCGAGGTCAGCCCCGAGGCGGCCCGCAGGCTGCTCGTCGCCGCCGTCGAGGCGTTCGCCGAGCGCGGCTACCACGCGACCACGACCCGCGACATCGCGGGGCGGGCCGGGATGAGCCCGGCCGCGCTCTACATCCACTACAAGACCAAGGAAGAGCTGCTCCACCGGATCAGCCGGATCGGCCACGACAAAGCCCTCGAGATCCTGGAGACTGCCGCCGGCGGTGCGGGCACGCCCACCGAGCGTCTCGACGACGCCGTGCGCTCCTTCGTGCGCTGGCACGCCGGGCGCCATATGACCGCCCGTGTCGTCCAGTACGAACTCGACGCCCTCGGCCCCGAGCACCGCACCGAGATCGTCGCGCTGCGCAGGAAGAGCGATGCCGCCGTGCGCCGGATCCTCAACGAGGGCGTCCGGGCGGGGGAGTTCGAGGTGCCCGACGTGCCGGGCACCACTGTCGCCGTGCTGTCGCTCTGCATCGACGTGGCGCGCTGGTTCAACGTGGAGGGACGCAGAACGCCCGACGAGGTCGGCGCGCTCTACGCCGACCTCGTGCTCCGCATGGTCGGAGCGCGGCGCACGGGCCCGGAGCCCCAGAAGTAGAAGCGGCGCCCGGGCCGGACCCTCAGAAGTAGAAGCGGGAGACCGACTCCGCCACGCACGCAGGCTTGTCGCCGCCCTCGCGCTCGATCGTGATGGCGGCGGTGACCTGCACGCCGCCGCCCGCCTCGGTCACGTCCGTGATCACACCCGTCGCCCGCAGCCGGGAGCCGACGGGCACGGGCGAGGGAAAACGGACCTTGTTCGCGCCGTAGTTGATGCCCATCTTCATGCCCTCGACCCGCATGATCTGCGGCACCAGGGTGGGCAGCAACGAGAGCGTCAGATAGCCGTGCGCGATGGTCGAACCAAACGGACCGGCAGCGGCCTTCTCCGGGTCCACGTGGATCCACTGGTGGTCGCCGGTGGCGTCCGCGAACAAGTCGATCCGCTTCTGGTCCACCTCCAGCCAGTCACTCTCGCCCAACTGCTCGCCGACCGCGGCGCGCAGCTCCTCGGCGGACGTGAAGATCCTCGGCTCTGCCATGTGCCCCTGCCTCTCAAGCGATGTCTAAGCGCTTGCTCAGCATGGTTGGCCGCCGGTGGATCTGTCAACGGACCGCGTATCCGTCAACGGGCCGCGGAGTAGTGTTCGAGGGTGCCGCAGATTCCAGAGAAGATCCAAGAACTCACGGTCGGCCAACTGTCCGCGCGCAGCGGAGCGGCCGTCTCGGCCCTGCACTTCTACGAGGCCAAGGGCCTGATCAGCAGCCGCAGGACCGCCGGTAACCAGCGCCGGTACAGCAGGGACGCGCTGCGCCGCGTCGCGTTCGTACGCGCGGCACAGCGCGTCGGCATCCCCCTGGTCACCATCCGGGACGCGCTCGCCCAGCTACCGGACGAGCGCACCCCCACTCGCGAGGACTGGGCGCGCCTCTCCGAGGCCTGGCGCGCCGAACTGGACCAGCGCATCGCGCAGCTGGCACGGCTCCGCAACCATCTCACCGACTGCATCGGCTGCGGCTGCCTGTCCCTGGACACCTGCGTGCTCTCCAACCCGGACGACGTCTTCGGCGGGCGCATGAGCGGTTCGCGCCTGATGGCCGAGCACAGGAGCACGGCTCCCGAGCGGCAGGACGGCTGATCACTCGTACTCGGTGCCGCCTTTGCGGGTCAGATACGCGGGGCTGACCGCCTTCGCTATGGCCCGGCCGCCGAGCACCGGGCTGTACCGCTCGGTGTCCGGGCGGATGACCACCCCTTCGCGGATGTGCAGCTCGCGGCCCGAGACCGTCTCCCGCCCGGACGCCACGTCCAGCACCGTGGCGATGTCGTACGGGCCTTCGTACAGGCGGGGTACGAGGGGGAGTTCGCCCTCCAGCAGGCCGGCCGGGTCCAGCCAGCGAACCTCTCCGCCGATCTCCGCCGAGACGTCGAAGACGGCGTAGCCCAGCTTCTCGCTGCGCCCGTCCGCCCCGTAGGACAGATCCTGCACCCCCGCGCCGAACACCTCTCCGAAGATGCCGACCCGGCTCGCACCCAGCTTCTCGGCGAGGCGGGCGGCGACGGCCGGGACGTCGTGGCTGTCCCTGACAACGCGGGGTGCGCGGCGGTTCGACCGCCCGCGCACCCCGCGTCATCACGCCACCGAGGCCAGGTGCCTGCGTCGTGCGGGCCGCTTGGCGGCCGCCACTGCCTCGGACGTCAGAACGGGCTGCGGCACCACGATGCCGCAGCCCGTACAAACCGGCCCGTCCGAGGGCTGGTGGGCCAGATCCTGGCGCCAGACGATTCCCGTCCCCTCGCACACCGGGCAGGCAGTGCCCGGCGCCGACTCCAGAGCGGAGATCAGCCGGCGCAGCACCTCGCCGAGCGGTTCGGGAGGCCGGACGGCCGGGTTGTCGCAGCGGGCCACCCCGTTGCCACCCCACGTGCACCGGTGCCAGTCGTCGATCGATCCGGGCTGCCTCAGCCCGTCGTGCTTCTCGCGCTTGCGCCGCTCCGCGAACTCCGTCTCGTACGCGAGCCAGACGGACCGGGCCTCTTCGAGCTCCTCGAGCGCGGCCACCAGCCGCGCCGGATCAGCTTCCCGGTCCTCGGGCTCGATCCCGTGCCTGGCACACAGATGGTGCCAGGTCGCCCTGTGCCCGTAAGGGGCGAACCTCTCCAGGCACTTACGCAATGAATAGCGCCTCAGCGCCAGGTCATTGCGCGTGTCACGCACCTGTCTCGCAAGACTCCGGAACCCGGCCATCGCACTGCCACCTCCGTCGCTGGTACTTCGGCGTCGAGGAATGGACGTACGACTTCCCGTTTTGGCTCCATCCAAAATCGAATGGCGTGAATGAACAGGGGTGAGCGACGATCCGGAACATGCCCATTTCCGCGCTGGCGCACAACCCTGCCCTGCCGGCCCGCCGAGGGAGCGGCGTCCACCCTGCCCGTGCCGGTCATGGAAGCACTCGGCGGCCGGTTCGACGGCTCCACTCGGCGCCGCATCGGATCAGCCGCAGAGCGGATCAGCGGTAGAGCAGATCAGCCGCAGAGCGGATCAGCGGTAAAGCGGATCAGCGGTAAAGCAGATAGTCCCCGCGCACCCGCCGGAACGCGGCCAGTTCGTCCTGCCATGCCGCCACCACGTCGTCCGTGCCCGCCCCCGCGTCGATCATCGTGCGGACCCGGGTGGACCCCGTCAGCTTGTCGATCCAGTTGTCGGGCCGCCATGCGAAACCGCTCCAGCTCCGCTTCGCCGTCACCAGCAGGGCGATTCCGGTGCGCACCGGGTCGTACGACGGTCGGTCGTGGACATGGACCTGGACCCCGCCGACCGTCTTGCCCTGGAACTTGGAGAAGGTGGGGGCGAAGTACGCCTCGCGGAAACGGACGCCCGGGAGCTCTTCGCCGTTCGCCGCCTCGGCCCATCTGCGGTCGATACCGTCCGCCCCGAGCAGCTCGAACGGCCGGGTCGTGCCGCGCCCCTCGGAGAGGTTGGTGCCCTCGAAGAGGCAGGTGCCCGAGTAGACCAGCGCGGTGTCGGGCGTCGGCATGTTGGGGCTCGGCGGCACCCAGGGCAGGCCCGTCGCGTCGAAAAGGTCGGAACGCCTCCAGCCCTGCATTCGTACGGTCTCCAGCCGTACCGGCAGTGCGAGGAATTCGCCGTTGAAGAGCCGCGCCAGCTCACAGACCGTCATGCCGTGCGCCTGCGGAATCGGTTCGCGGCCGACGAAGGTCGCGAAGGCCTTGTCGAGCACCGGCCCGGACGCCTGCCGGCCGGTCACCGGATTGGGCCGGTCCAGCACCACGAACCGCTTGCCCGCGAGCGAGGCGGCGACCATGCAGTCGTAAAGCGTCCAGATGTACGTGTAGAAGCGGGCGCCGACGTCCTGGATGTCGAAGAGGACGGTGTCCACGCCCGACGCGGTGAAGATGTCGGCGAGTGGCTGCCCGCTCTTGAGGTAGGTGTCGTACACGGGGAGCCCGGTGGCGGGATCGTCGTGGCGGCCCTCCGAGCCGCCTGCCTGGGCGGTGCCCCGGAATCCGTGCTCGGGGCCGAAGACCGCGACCAGATTCACCCGCTCGTCGGCGTGCATGACGTCCACGATGTGCCGCGCGTGCGCGGTGATGCCGGTCGGGTTGGTCACGACGCCGACCCGCTGCCCGTCCAGGAGGGCGTATCCGCCGGTGGCCAGCCGGTCGAAGCCGGTACGAAGTCGTCCGTGGCCCGGCCGGGCGGCCGCCGCCGGGGCCGTCGCCCCGAGCACGCCGGCAGCTCCCGCCGCGCCGGTCGCGGTCAGCAATCCCCGTCTGGACACACTCATGCGGTTACCTCCGCGATCGCCTTCGGCTGTCATGGCCACGCACGCTAGCGCCCGGCGCGGCCGTGGGGAACGAGGCGGACACGTCCGTTCGTGTCCACCCCTTCCGTCAGTACATACCGACTGGTTAGTCTGCTCACCAATCGGCAAGGAGAGGCAGGGTCCACGTGAGTACGGTGCAAGGTGCGGGAGTGGTCGTCACGGGCGCTGGAGGCGGTATCGGTGCCGCGCTGGCGCGCAGGTTCGCGGCCGAGGGCGCGCGCGTGGTGGTCAACGACCTGGACGCGGACAAGACCAAGCTGATCGCCGACGAGATCGGCGCCACCGCCGTTCCGGGCGACGCCTCGGCCGTCGTGGGTGCCGCCCGCGAGGCCCTCGGCGGGCAGGTCGACGTGTACTGCGCCAACGCCGGCCTGGCCTCGCCCGGCGACGCGTTCGCCGACGAACAGGTATGGGCGTCGGCCTGGGACGTGAACGTGATGGCGCACGTGAGGGCGGCGCGTGAGCTGCTGCCCGACTGGCTGGAGCGGGGCAGCGGCCGTTTCGTCTCCACCGTCTCCGCCGCCGGGCTGCTGACCATGGTCGGCGCGGCTCCGTACAGCGTGACCAAGCACGGGGCGCTCGCCTTCGCCGAATGGCTCTCGCTGACCTACCGGCACCGCGGAGTGAAGGTGCACGCGATCTGCCCGCAGGGCGTGCGGACGGACATGCTGACCGCCGCCGGATCCGCGGGCGAACTCGTCCTCGCGCCGACGGCGATCGAGCCCGAGGACGTGGCCGACGCCCTGTTCGAGGGCATCGAGGCGGACCGCTTCCTGATCCTCCCTCATCCCGAGGTGGCCGACTACTACACGGCCCGGGCCACCGACCCCGACCGCTGGCTGGGCAATATGAACCACCTGCAGCGGAAGTGGGAGGGCGTATGAACCAATCGATGTATGCACAAAAGCCTTGGCTGGCGCAGCTGAGTGAGGCTCAGCGCGCGCCGGTCTTCCCTCCGGAGACCGTGGTCCACTCCTTCCGGGCGGCTGTCGACCGGGCCCCCGAGCACACCGCCCTCGCCTACTTCGACGGCCGGCTGAGCTACCGGGAGACCGACGAGCTCTCCGACTCCGTGGCCGGGTACCTCGCCGCCCGTGGTGTGCGGCGCGGCGACCGGGTCGCGATCATGCTGCAGAACACCCCGCACTTCGTGCTCGCGCTGCTCGGCGCCTGGAAGGCCGGGGCCACGGTCGTGCCGGTCAATCCCATGTACAAGGCGGCCGAGGTGGGCCATGTGCTGCGGGACGCGGAGGTGATCGCACTGATCTGCACCGACCGCGCCTGGGAGTCGTATCTGGGGGAGGCGGCCGCGGAATCGCCGGTACGGATCACGGTCACCGCCTGCGAACTGGATCTCCAGACCAGGAATGACACCCGGGTGCTGGGCTTCGAGCGCGTGCCGCGGGCGTCGGACGCCGAGGACCTGATCGAGGTGGCGGGCCGCGGCTTCCCGGCCCCCGCCGACCGCGTCCTCACCTCGTCCGACGTTGCCCTGATCAGCTACACGTCGGGTACCAGCGGAACCCCCAAGGGAGCCCTGAACCGGCACGGGGCGATCACGTACAACGCCGAGCGCCAGCGCACGGGCCACCCCCTCCCCGAGGGCGCCTGCTACTTCGCGCTCGCGCCGCTGTTCCACATCACCGGCATGGTCTGCGAACTGGCCGCCTGTTTCGCCAACGCCGGCACGCTCGCCCTCGCGTACCGCTTCGAGACTGGCGTGGTCCTCGACGCCTTCACCGAGCACCGCCCCGCGTACACCGTGGGCCCCTCCACCGCCTTCATGGCGCTGGCTGCCCACCCTGCGGTCACCCGCGACCACTTCAGTTCCTTCCAGGTGATCTCCTCGGGCGGAGCGCCGGTGCCGCCCGCCCTGGTGGAGAAGTTCCGGGCGGCCTTCGGCCCCTACATACGCAACGGCTACGGCCTCACCGAGTGCACCGCGCCCTGCGCCTCCGTCCCGCCCGAGAAGGAAGCCCCGGTGGATCCTGCTTCCGGCACCCTCTCGGTCGGTGTCCCCGGACCCGACACGATCGTACGGATCATCGACGTCTCGGGCGAGGACGTGCCGTTCGGCGAGCAGGGCGAGATCGCGGTGAGCGGCCCGCAGGTCGTCTCGGGCTACTGGGGACGCCCGGACGCCACCGCGGAGACGTTCCCCGGCGGGGAACTCCGCACCGGCGACATCGGTTTCATGGACGCGGACGGCTGGCTCTACGTCGTAGACCGCAAGAAGGACATGATCAACGCCTCCGGCTTCAAGGTCTGGCCCCGCGAGGTCGAGGACGTGCTGTACACGCACGAAGCGGTACGCGAGGCGGCTGTCGTCGGCGTCCCCGACGCCTACCGCGGGGAGACGGTCAAGGCGTACGTCAGCCTCCGCCCGGGCGCCGGCGTGCAGCCCGCCGAACTCTCCGCGTACTGCGAAGAGCGGCTGGCCGCGTACAAGTACCCGCGCGAGGTGGAGATCCTGCCGGAGCTTCCCAAGACCACGAGTGGGAAGATCCTCAGGCGGGAACTGCGTTCCCGCGCATAGCACGATCAAGCGAACGAAAGGGCAGGTGGCGGAAATGGCCAGGACGACGGACGGAGACGGTACCCCCGTCCCGCAGCGGCTGCTGGCCGCCGCCACCCGGCTCTTCGCCGAGCGCGGGTACGACCGCACCTCGGTCCAGGAGATCGTCGAAGCGGCGGGCGTCACCAAGGGCGCTCTTTACCACTACTTCGGCAGCAAGGACGACCTCCTGCACGAGGTGTACGCCCGCATGCTGCGCCTCCAGCAGGAACGGCTCGACGCCTTCGCGGAATCGGACGAACCGGTGGAGCAGCGGCTCCGCGGCGCGGCCGCCGATGTGGTGGTCACGACCATCGAGAACCTCGACGACGCCATGATCTTCTTCCGCTCGATGCACCACCTGAGCCCGGAGAAGGACAAGCAGGTGCGTGCGGAGCGCCGCCGCTACCACGAGCGCTTCCGCGCCCTCGTCGAGGAGGGCCAGCGCACCGGGGTGTTCTCGAAGGCGACCCCGGCCGACCTGGTGGTGGATTATCACTTCGGTTCCGTCCACCACCTGTCCACCTGGTACCGGGCGGACGGGCCGCTCACGCCGCAGCAGGTCGCCGATCACCTCGCCGACCTGCTGCTGCGCGCGCTGCGGCCGTAGCGCCCGTCCCTACAGGTACTTCTTCAGTTCGCGATGGGCCAGTGAGCGCTGGTGTACCTCGTCGGGCCCGTCCGCGAGCTTCAGCGTCCGGGCCGCCGCCCACAGTTCGGCGAGCGGGAAGTCCTGGCTGACCCCGCCCGCGCCGTGCACCTGCACCGCTTTGTCGAGGATCTCGACGACGGCGCGCGGCGTGGCGATCTTGATGGCCTGGATCTCGGTGTGAGCCCCTCGGTTGCCCACGGTGTCCATCAGCCAGGCGGTCTTCAGTACCAGCAGGCGCAGCTGCTCGACCGTGACGCGCGCGTCCGCGATCCAGTTCTGTACGACACCCTGCTGTGCCAGCGGCTTGCCGAAGGCCGTACGGGTCACGGCCCGGCGGCACATGAGCTCGATGGCCCGCTCGGCCATGCCGATGAGCCTCATGCAGTGGTGGATCCGGCCGGGGCCGAGGCGGGCCTGGGCGATGGCGAAACCGCCGCCCTCCTCGCCGATCAGGTTCGACGCCGGCACCCGGGCGTGGTCGAAGACGACTTCGGCATGGCCGCCGTGCGAGTGGTCCTCGTACCCGTACACCTGCATGGCGCGCCGGACCTCGAGTCCAGGAGTGTCCCTGGGGACCAGGATCATGGACTGCTGCCGGCGCTGGTCGGCTCCGCCCGGGTCGGTCTTGCCCATCACGATGAAGACCTTGCAGTCCGGGTTCATCGCTCCGGAGATGTACCACTTGCGGCCGGTGATGACGTACTCGTCGCCGTCCCGCTCGATACGCGTCTCGATGTTCGTGGCGTCCGAGGACGCCACCTCGGGCTCGGTCATCGCGAACGCGGACCGGATCTCGCCCGCGAGCAGGGGCTCCAGCCACTGCTTCTTCTGCTGCTCGGTGGCGAACTGGGCGAGCACCTCCATGTTGCCCGTGTCGGGGGCCGCACAGTTCAGCGCGGTCGGCGCCAGGTGCGGGCTGCGGCCGGTGATCTCGGCGAGCGGCGCGTACTGGAGATTGGTCAGCCCCGCTCCGTACTCGTCGTCCGGGAGGAAGAGATTCCACAGGCCTTGCCGGCGGGCCTCGGCCTTGAGCTCCCCGACCACGGCGGGGGTGTCCCAGGGGGAGGCGAGGAGGGCGCGCTGTTCCTCGGCGACCGCCTCGGCCGGGTACACGTGCTCGTCCATGAAGGCGAGCAGCTTGGCGCGCAGCTCTTCGGTCCGCGCGTCGAATGCGAAGTCCATAGGGATCTCTCAGCCTTCCTTGAGGGTGGTGAGGCCGTGCTCGATGAAGACGGGGACGAGGTCGCCGATCCGGTCGAACCCGGCGCCGACGGTCTGGCCCAGCGTGTAGCGGTAGTGGATGCCCTCGAGGATCACCGCGAGCTTGAACCAGGCGAATGCGGTGTACCAGGAGATGGCGGAGGTGTCCCGGCCGGAGCGGGCGCCGTAGCGCTCGATCAGCTCCTGCGGGGCCGGGTGGCCAGGGGCCCCGGCGGTTGTGCTGACCGGCGACTCGGGCAGACCCAGCGGGGCGCTGTACATGACCAGCAGGCCGAGGTCGGTGAGCGGATCGCCGAGCGTGGACATCTCCCAGTCCAGGACGGCCTTGATCGCGTCGTCGGATCCGATCAGTACGTTGTCGAGCCGGTAGTCGCCGTGGACGACGGTCGGCGCGGGGGAGGCGGGCAGCGAGCGGCCGAGCGCGGCGTGCAGCTCGTCGATGCCGGCCAGCTCCCGGTTGCGGGAGGCGTCGAGCTGCTTGCCCCAGCGCCGCAGCTGACGGTCCAGGAAGCCCTCGGGCCGCCCGAAGTCGGCCAGCCCGGCCGACGCGGGGTCGACGGCATGCAGGTCGACAAGTGTGTCGACGAGGGCGAGCACGGCGTCACGGGTGCGCCGCGGCCCGAGCGCGGCGAGCTCGTCGGCCGTACGGTACGGAGTGCCGTCCACGAACTCCATGACGTAGAAGGGCGATCCGATGACCGAGTCGTCCTCGCAGAGCAGCACCGGCGCCGGCACCGGAACCGCGGTCCCGTACAGGGCGTTGATCACCCGGTGCTCGCGCTTCATGTCGTGCGCGGTGGCGAGTACATGCCCGAGGGGTGGCCGGCGGACCACCCAGCGGGAGGTGCCGTCGGTGACGGAGTACGTGAGGTTCGACCGCCCGCCCTCGATCAGCCGGCCGCTCAGTGGTCCGCTCACCAGGCCGGGCCGCTCGCGGTCCAGATGGCCGCGCAGCCGGTCCAGATCGAGGCCCGGTGGGTGGACTGAGCTCATGATGGGCACCTCCGTGCAGGGGGGACGATCGGCGATGAATCTCTGTCGAACATCATGCCGACCAGTCGGTATGCGCGTCCAGAGGGGCCGCGGAACTCATGTCCCGAAGTCTGGTATTTGATCCACGTGCTTGAATAGAGTTCACGTATGGATGCAGCGCTGATCATCGACGAGGTCCGGCTCACTCCGGTCCTGATCTCCGATCCGCCCCTGCTCAACACCCAGGGGGTGCATCAGCCCTACACTCCCCGCCTCATCGTGGAAGTCCTCACGCGCGGCGGTGTGACCGGCCTGGGGGAGACCTACGGCGACTCCAAGTACATCGAGATCGCCCGGCAGCTCGCCGAAGCGCTGCCCGGACGCCCGGTCACCGATCTGAACGGGCTCTTCCCACTTGCCGCCGAGGTGTGTGGGGCGTCACGTGCGACGGACGACCGGGTGGACGCGGGTGGGCTGCGCGGGGTGCAGACGGCGGACAAGCTCCGGCTCTCCGTCGTCTCCGGCTTCGAGGTCGCGTGTCTCGACGCGCTCGGCCGGACCCTCGGCCTTCCCGTGCACGCGATGCTCGGCGGCAAGGTCCGCGACAGCGTCGAGTACAGCGCCTACCTGTTCTACCGCTGCGCGGGGCACCCCGGCGCGGCCGGCGAGAAGGACGACTGGGGCGCGGCCCTCGATCCGGCCGGCGTCGTCGCGCAGGCACGGCGCCTCGCCCGCGACCATGGCTTCACCTCCTTCAAGCTCAAGGGCGGTGTCTTCCCGCCCGACGAGGAGATCGCCGCGATCCGCGCGCTCGCCGAGGTCTTTCCCGGACAGCCATTGCGGCTGGACCCCAACGGGGCGTGGTCGGTGGAGACCTCTCTGTACGTCGCGGACCAGCTCGCGGAGCTACTCGAATACCTGGAGGACCCGGCCGGTTCGACCGCGCAGATGGCCGAGGTCGCCGCTGCCGCGCGCGTGCCGCTCGCCACCAATATGTGCGTGACGACGATAGAGGAGGTCCCTGAGGCATTCGCCTCCGGAGCCGTGCAGGTGGTGCTCTGCGACCACCACTACTGGGGCGGGCTCGGCCGCACCCGCGAGCTGGCCGCGCTCTGCCGTACGTACGGAGTCGGCCTCTCCATGCACTCCAACACCCACCTCGGAATCAGCCTCGCCGCGATGACCCAGGTCGCCGCGACGGTCCCGAACCTGGACTTCGCGTGCGACAGCCACTACCCGTGGCAGGCCGAGGACGTCATCACCGGCCGGCACGTATTCCGCGGCGGACGGCTCGACGTCACGGACGCGCCCGGGCTGGGGGTCGAACTCGACCGCGAGCGGCTCGCCGTACTCCACCGCCGCTGGCTCGACGACGACGGCGCCATGCGCGACCGTGACGACGCGGCAGCGATGCGCGTCGCGGACCCGCGGTGGACCGCCCCGGCCGTCCCGCGCTGGTGACCCCCGGCCCTGCGCCGGCCTGCGCCCGGGCGGCCCCGAGTGCTCACGCGTGACAGGCGACCGGTACGCCCCCGTTCACCGCCGCCATGTCGGCGAACACGGCCGCGGCGTCCAGCTGGGACCCGGGCGGCAGGCCGTCCAGTTCCGCGTACGCGCGGTGCAGGGTTGCCACCAGCCGCTCGCTCTCCCGCAGTTCGGCGAACGTGCCGAGATCGGCCTGCCGCGCCGTTTCCAGGGGGCTGAGCCCCTTGGCGCTCCCGGCCTCGGCCAGCTCGGCGACGAAGCGTAGACAGGGGCGCCGGGACCCGGGGGGTCAGTGATCGTCCCAGTGCCCGTCGTGGAATGCGTGCCGGTGGCCGTCGTGGACGTAGTCGACGTGGTCCCCGTGCGCGACCGCCGGATGCCCGCACCCCTCGCGGTGCTCGTGCGCGTGCTCGCCGTGGGCCACATGCTCCGCGGCCTCGCACTCGTCCCAGTGGCCGGCGTGCCGGCGGTGCAGGTGCCCGTCGTGCGCGTAGTCCATGTGATCGCCGTGCGGCACCTCCGGATGGCCGCAGGACGGCCCATGGGGGTGCTCGTGGGCGGCGTGTTCCTGGTGTGCGACGGTCATGACGTCTCGCCTTCCGGGTGGTCCTCCTGGGAATGCAGCGCGCCCAGATTATCCCTGTGCTGCGAGTATGTGACTTATTGCCCCGGTGTCGCGCCACATGCCCCGCCGTGGCGTCCCCCTCAGCCGACGACGGCCACCGCGAACGAGGCCAGGGCGATGGTGCAGGCGGCCACGGCCGCCGCGCCCCGCATCGACAGCGGTGCCGGCCGTGCCGTCGAGAGGGCGACGATGCGGCGGTGTGACACCACGAGGAAGCCCACGCAGACCAGCGCACTCAGGCCGGCCGCGACCACGCCCTGCGGCGTGACCCCGCGCTGCAGGGCCTGCCTGCCTGCCAGCACGGCCACAACCGTGCAGGTCAACGTCGTACGCCGCCATGCGAGCCGGGTCCGCTCCGGCTGCAGTCCGGGGTCCCGCACCCGGCCGGTCACCGGCCGGACCAGCCGAAGAGCACGATGATCACCATCGCCACCGCGACCACGCCGACCGCGAGGCCCAGCAGTGCCGGAAAACGCGACACCGGCAGATCCTCGCCCCGCCGCATCGCCAGCTCACAGCGCACCCAGTGGTTGACCGCCCGTAGCGCGCACAGCGCCCCCGCCGCGAGCAGTGCGAGCGCCATACCGACCCGGACGCCCCAGCGCAGGTCGGGGAGGAACTGGTCCACCGCGAAGCCTCCGCCCACCAGGGCGAGCGCGGTCCGGATCCAGGCGAGGAACGTGCGTTCGTTGGCGAGCGAGAAGCGGTAGTCGGGGGTCTCGCCCTCATCCCGGATGCGCTGGGGCGCGAACCAGAACCGCAGGCTCCGCACAAAGTCGATCACGGCCGCACCCTACTCGCGGCTCAGCGCAAACGGTGCGCGCGCAGACGCCGGTACGCCGCGAGCCCGTCCGGCACCCACTCCCACTCCTCCAGACGGCGCTCCACTTCGTCCTCGGACAGGAAGCCGTGCCAGTCGACCTCCTCCACCTGCGGGTTCACCGGGAGAGCGCAGCGGACTTCGTACACGTACGACCACCAGGTGTGCGTACCGTTCTCGTACAGGAACTTGAACAGCGGTGCCGGCCGGGGGAGTCCCGATACCCCCAGCTCCTCCTCCGCCTCCCGGAGGGCGGCCTCGTCGTAACTCTCGCCCGCACCGACGACCCCGCCGACGAACATGTCGTACAGGGAAGGGAAGACGAGCTTGGTGGCCGTTCGCCGATGGACGAAGAGCCGGTCCCCGGCGTCCCACGCGAGCACGAACACACACCGGTGCCGTAGCCCCTTGGCGTACGCCTCACCGCGTGGCGCCCGCCCGACGACCCGGTCCTGCTCGTCGACGATGTCCAGGATCTCGTCAGCGGCACTCATGCCGTCATTCAACCAGGGGCGGCGCCGGCGCCGGCCGCGGTGAGGGGCCGTGCCGGGCGTTCCGGGTCGAACTCCGGTCAGACGGTTGACTGGTTACTGCCGCGTACCGAAGATCGAGCCACCGCACTCACCGCCCGGCAAGGATGGAACCCATGGCGTACGACGCTGATGTGATCGTGATCGGGGCAGGGCTCGCGGGCCTGGTTGCCACAGCAGAACTCGTTGATGCCGGGCGCAAGGTCATCCTGCTCGACCAGGAGCCCGAGCAGTCGATCGGCGGCCAGGCGCACTGGTCCTTCGGCGGGCTGTTCTTCGTCGGCTCGCCCGAGCAGCGGCGGCTGCGGATCAAGGACAGCCGGGACCTGGCCATGCAGGACTGGCTGGGCACGGCCGGATTCGACCGCGCCGAGGACCACTGGCCGCGGAAGTGGGCCGAGGCGTACGTCGACTTCGCGGCGGGCGAGAAGCGGTCATGGCTGCACCGGCAGGGCGTGCGGTTCTTCCCGGTCGTGGGGTGGGCGGAGCGCGGCGGGTACGACGCCAACGGCCATGGCAACTCCGTGCCCCGCTTCCACATCACCTGGGGCACCGGTCCGGGTCTGGTCGCGCCCTTCGAGCGCCGGGTGCGCGAGGGCGTGGCGAAGGGGCTGGTGCAGCTGAAGTTCCGGCACCGGGTCACCGCGCTCTCCCGGAGTGGGGGCACCCTCGACACCGTGAGCGGTGAAGTGCTGGAGCCGTCGACGGCCGAGCGCGGCTCCGCGAGCAGCCGGGAGGTCGCCGGGGCCTTCGGCTTCCGGGCGCAGGCGGTGATCGTGACATCGGGCGGCATCGGCGGCAACCACGACCTTGTACGTGCCCAGTGGCCCGACAGGCTCGGCAGGCCGCCCGAGAGGATGCTGTCCGGGGTGCCCGCGCACGTCGACGGGCTGATGCTCGGGATCGCGGAGGCGGCCGGTGCCCGCCACATCAACAAGGACCGGATGTGGCACTACACGGAGGGCATCGAGAACTGGAACCCGATCTGGGCCAGGCACGGCATCCGTATCCTGCCGGGGCCGTCCTCGCTCTGGCTGGACGCGCGCGGCAAGCGGCTGCCCGTACCGCTGTTCCCCGGTTTCGACACGCTGGGCACGCTGGAGCACATCACCCGGTCCGGCTACGACTACACCTGGTTCGTTCTCGATCAGCGCATCATCGGCAAGGAGTTCGCGCTGTCCGGCTCTGAGCAGAACCCGGACCTTACCGGCAAGTCCGTCCGCGATGTGCTCGCCCGCGCCCGCGTCGATGTGCCGGGCCCGGTGCGGGCGTTCATGGACAACGGCGTGGACTTCGTCGTGGAGAAGGACCTGAGCGCGCTGGTGCGGGGTATGAACGCGCTCACCAAGGAGCCGCTCATCGACGAAGCCGAGCTCCGCCGGGAGATCACCGCCCGCGACCGCGAGACGGAGAACCCGTTCACCAAGGACCTCCAGGTCATGTCGATCCGCGGAGCCCGCAACTATCTGGGCGACAAGCTGATACGTAGCGTCGCCCCGCACCGCATCCTCGACCCCAAGGCGGGTCCGCTCATTGCTGTCCGGCTGAACATCCTCACCCGCAAGTCCCTCGGCGGCCTGGAGACGGACCTGTCCTCGCGGGTGCTCGCCGAGGACGGGCAGGAGCCGTTGCCGGGCCTGTACGCGGCGGGGGAGGCGGCCGGGTTCGGCGGCGGCGGGGTGCACGGCTACCGCTCGCTGGAGGGCACGTTCCTCGGCGGGTGCATCTTCTCGGGCCGGGCGGCCGGCCGGGCCGCAGCCGAGGCGGTCGGCTAGGGGACGAGACATCCGGCGAGCCATAGCCCGGTCGGCTCGATGGGGAGCGGTGCGTGTTCCGGCGTGCGGACACTTTGCTGCCGTCCTGGGGCATCGTTGCAGGTGAGAGGTAACTGCATGGCTTCTGAAGGTAGTTGAAGGATGACCGGATCCTGATCGCCCTTGACTCGGAGCAGTGCCTACCGCTTTGCTGTGCGTGATCATTCGCATGCACACCAAGTCGTAGAGGAATCCCGCGGATGTCCCCGCCTCCGCCACCCCTCGGCCGCCCCCGCAAGAGGGACGCCCAGCTCTTCGACCCGGCACTCGGCGACGCCGAACTCGTGAACGTGCGAGGGCAGTTCGCTCAGGGCCGCTGGTCCAGGGCGCGTTCCCTGCTCGCCGAGACCGGCGACGAGTGGGACCGTCGCGGGCACCGCGTCGTCGTCCTGGCCGAGGGCCACACATCCGCCGCGTGGGCAGAGGAGTGGCTGCTCGCAGAGCCGGAGAGTGCCGACGCCTCGGCGCTTCTCGCCATAGCCACAGTCTTTCGCGCGCTGCGCGGCAAGGAGTCGCCCGAGCGCGCCGCCGAGGCCTGCCGCAGTGCCGCCGAGCTGGCTCCCGGCGACCCCACGCCGTGGCTCGGCCTGCTGATGCTCTCGCGCTCCTTCGGTACGGAGGAGGAGTTCGGGATGCTCTTCGACCAGGTCCGCGCCCGCCACCGCGAACACCACCACGCGCACCACCTCATGGTGGCGCGCCTCGCGGAACGCCGGTCGGGCACGGGTCAGGATCCGCTGCACGAGGTGTACGACTTCGCCGCCTGGGCCGCGGAGCAGGCGCCGGCCGACTCGCCGCTCGCCGTGCTGCCGGTGATCGCGCACGCCGAGCGGTACCGCGTCCTCGCGGCGGCCGGCACGGAGCCGGGCAACCCCGGGGCCTCGGAGCACTGGTCCGGGCGGCGCGCCCGCCAGGTACTGAAGGCGGCCTTCGACTGGTGGCTCGAATGGGAACGCGAGGACCATCCGCGCAACCGGATCGACCTGAACTTCCTGGCCCACGCCAAGCTCTGTGAGGGACGGCCCGCCGAGGCGGCCGCCCTCTTCCACCGCATCGGGCGCCATGCCACCCGGGCGCCCTGGTCCTATCCCGACCTGGACCCCCACCAGGCGTTCCTCGCCGCGCGCAACGCAGCGCTCGGCTCCGCGTGATCCGCATATCCGGAAAGGACAACCCCGCCATGGCGACGGGCAGTTCGAGCACGAGCACAAGCACGGGTGCGAGCGGCATCAGCACCTACAAGGGGCAGGACCGGGCACTGCGCGCCGACCGGCTCGGCACAGCGGGTCTGCTGCTGTCCGTCCTTGCCGCGAGCGCCCCCCTGATGGTGGTCGCAGGTGTCATGCCCACCACATTCGGCGTAATGGGGATCGTGGGACAGCCGCTGCTCTTCGTGATCCTGGGCATCGTCCTGATGCTGTTCAGCGTCGGATACGCCGAGATGAGCCGGCACGTCCACAATGCCGGCGCCTTCTACGCGTACATCGCCCGCGGTCTCGGCCCCACGGCCGGCGCCGGGGCCTCATTGGTGGCCCTCGTGGCGTACAGCGCGATGCAGGTCGGCATCTACGGAATCCTCGGCTTCGAGGTGTCCGGCCTCTTCGCGACCCACCTCGACATCGAGCTCGCCTGGTGGATACCCGCCCTGGCGACGGCCGCCATCGTCGGCGCACTCGGTTTCCTGAAGATCGACCTCAACGCCAAGGTGCTCGGCGTCCTCCTGATCATCGAGTGCGCCCTGGTCGTGATCTTCGACATCGCGGCCGTGGCCGAGCCGGCCAAGGAGGGCCTGTCCCTGCACGCCTTCAACCCCGACACCCTCACCGGCGCCGGACTCGGCACCGCCCTGTGCTTCTGCATCGCCGCCTTCGTCGGCTTCGAGCAGTCCCCCGTCTACGCCGAGGAGACGAGCCGCCCGCACGTCGTGGTGTCCCGCGTGATGTTCCTCGCGGTCGGTTTCGTCGCCCTCTTCTTCGCGCTCAGCTCCTGGGCGCTCACGGTCGCCACCGGACCCGCACAGGTCGTCGACGCGTCCCGGGAGGCCGGGCCCGGCCTCCTCTTCGCCCTCACCGAGAGCCGCGTCGGGGGCGCCTTCACCGACGTCCTGCACGTCCTGTTCGTCACCGGCATGTTCGCGGCGCTGCTCAGCTTCCACAACGTCGTCGCCCGGTACGCCTTCGCCATGGGCCGCGAAGGCCTGCTGCCCGCCGCCTTCGGCCGGACCAGCCGCACCAGCGGCGCCCCGGCGACCGGCTCCCTGCTGCAGTCCGTGGTCTCGGTCGTCGTCGTCCTGGCCTTCGCGCTGAACGACGACAAGCCCGTCGGCGACCCGACTGCACCGGTGCTCCAGCTGTTCACCTGGATGGGCAACGTCGGCGCCCTCGGCGTCATCGTGCTGATGGCCGCCGCTTCCTTCGCCGTCATCGCCTTCTTCGTACGCCGCGGAACCGCCCGCGCCCAGGCCGGGCGACTGGTCGCCTCGGCACTGGCCGGTCTGGCGCTCGTCACGATCGCCGTCTACACGGTCCGGGACTTCGAGGTCTTGGTGGGAGCCGGCCCCGGTTCCGTACTCAGCTGGGTCCTGCCCGGCATCGTCGGCGCGGCCGTCGTAGGCGGTCTGGTGTACGGCGCGGTGCTGAAGTCCGTGAAGCCGGAGGTGCACGCCCGGATCGGACTGGGCAACGAGGCGTTCCGGCTGGAGAAGGCGGCCGAGTCGGAATCCCGGGCGGCGGATCTCTGAGCATCCCGCTGCTGTGAGCGCCCGGACCTGAACCGCCGATTCTGACGGAAGTCTGACGAGCACCCGCGGTCCCTTGGCCATCGGCCGCCGCGGGTGCTCGAATGGTGTGTGACCACAGTTCAGTCCCCCGACCCCGACGGCACGGGCGCCCCGGTCGGGCGGCGCCTCGTCCTGTCGATGCTCGGCCTCGGCGCCGCAGGCCTGGCCGCCGGGCCCTACCTGCAACGCGCACTCGAGTCGGCCCTGGGCGCGGCAGCGGACAAGGACCCCACCGGGCTCACCGGACTACTGCCCAATGGTGGCGGCTTCCGCTACTACTCGGTGGCCCCCTCCGTCCCGCACCGGGGCCCGGAGAACTACCGGCTCAGTGTCGACGGGCTGGTCGAGCGCCCCGCCACCTACACCCTCGACGCGCTGCGGCGGCTCCCGCAGACCCGGATCGTGCGCGACGTGCAGTGCGTCACCGGCTGGCGGGTTCCCGACACCCCCTTCGAGGGCGTCACCCTCTCGCGGCTGCTCGACGCGGCCGGGGTGCGCCCGGAGGCCCGGGCGATCCGGTTCACCTGCTTCGACGGAACGTACAGCGAGAGCCTCACGCTTCCGCAGGCCCGCCGGGCCGACGTCCTGGTGGCACTGCGCATGCAGGACAAACCGCTGAGCCACGCGCACGGCGGCCCCGCGCGTCTCTACGTCGCCCCCATGTACTTCTACAAATCCGCGAAATGGCTTTCGGGCATCACCCTCACCCGTGATGTAGAGCCCGGTTACTGGGAGGAGCGCGGATATGACGTCGATGCATGGGTCGGCCGGTCGAACGGACGCGACGACACCCCCACGGTCTGAACCGCCGCGGGTCAAGCGCTTCAGCCTCGCCGAACGCCGGGTCCATCGCGCCACGGCCGCCCTGACGGGCCTGTGTGTGGCGACTGCGGCCTGTCTGTACGTACCGGAACTCGCCGAACTCGTCGGCCGCCGCCATCTCCTGGTCACCTTGCACGAATGGTCCGGACTGCTGATTCCGGTGCCGTTCCTGCTGGGTCTGGCCTCTCCGGCGTTCCGCGCGGACCTGCGCCGCCTCAACCGCTTCGGCCGGCACGACCGCGTGTGGCTGCGGGCCGCGCTGCGTCGCGACCGAAGGCCCGCGTCCCGGCCTGCCGGCAAGTTCAACGCCGGGCAGAAGACGTACGCGGGCTGGCTCGCCGGAGCGGTCCTGGTGATGCTCGGTACCGGCCTGCTGATGTGGTTCACCGGCTTCGCCCCGCTCGTCTGGCGGACCGCGGCCACCTTCGTCCACGACTGGCTGGCGCTCGCGCTCGGCATCGTGATCGCCGGCCATGTGGGCATGGCACTGGCGGACCCGGAGGCCAGGCGTGGCATGCGCACAGGCACGGTCGACCGCGACTGGGCCGAGCGCGAGCACCCGCTCTGGAAGAAGGACTGATCCGCCACCGGCCACCGGCGGAGCGCCCCCTAAATGACCAGGGACAGCAGCAGGACGAAGATGATGCCGACCACCGAGATGATGGTCTCCATGACCGACCAGGTCTTGACGGTCTGTCCGACGGTCATCCCGAAGTACTCCTTGACCAGCCAGAACCCGGCGTCGTTGACATGGCTGAAGAAGAGCGAACCCGCTCCGATCGCCAGCACCAGCAACGCGGCGTGCGAGGTCGACATGTCGGCCGCCAGCGGCGCCACCAGTCCGGCCGCGGAGATGGTGGCGACGGTCGCCGAGCCGGTCGCCAGCCGGATCGCCACGGCGATCAGCCAGGCGAGCAGCAGTGTGGGAATGGCCCAGCTCTCGGAGAACTCCAGGATCATCTGGCCCACGCCAACGTCGATCAGCGTCTGCTTGAAGCCGCCACCCGCGCCGACGATCATCAGTACGCCGGCGATGGGGGCGAACGACTTCTCGACGGTGGAGGAGATGCGCTCCTTGGTGAAGCCGGCCGCCCGGCCCAGGGTGAAGAGGCCCACCAGCACGGCGGCGAGCAGCGCGATCAGCGGCGAGCCTATGACGTCGGCGACCTGCTGGACCGGGTGCTCGGGGTTGTCGACGACGATGTCGACGAGCGCCTTGGCCAGCATCAGTACCACCGGCAGCAGCACGGTGGCGACGGTGGCGACGAAGCTCGGGCGGTGCGCCGGCTCCTCGGACGGGCGCGTAGGGATCATCCGCTCGGGGGCGGGGATGTCGACCCAGCGGGACGCGTACTTGGAGAACAGCGGACCCGCGATGATCACGGTCGGGACGGCGACGACAAGGCCGAGCGCCAGTGTGACGCCCAGGTCGGCGCCGATCGCGTCGATGGCCACCAGCGGGCCGGGGTGCGGCGGGATCAGCCCGTGCATGACGGAGAGGCCCGCGAGGGCCGGAATGCCGATGCGCATCAGCGAGTAGTTGCCGCGCTTGGCCACCAGCAACACCACCGGGATCAGCAGAACGATGCCGACCTCGAAGAACAGCGGCAGGCCGATGATGCTGGCGATCAGCACCATGGCCCAGGGCATGGCCCGCCCGCTCGTCTTCGCGAGGATGGTGTCGACGATCTGGTCCGCACCGCCCGAGTCGGCGAGCAGCTTGCCGAGGATCGCGCCGAGGGCGATGAGCACACCGACACCGGCGACCGTGTTGCCGAGGCCGGTCGAGAAGCTGACGATCGTTTTGCCGAGCGGGGCCCCGGCGATGGCGCCGAGTGTGAGCGATCCGATGGTCAGCGCCAGGAACGCGTGGAGCTTGTACTTCGTGATGAGCAGGACGATGAGGGCGATACCGGCCAGGACGGCGATGCCCAGCTGGGCGTTGCCGGCCGACGTGATCGGTTCCACTGGGTCCGCTGCCAGCATCTCGACACTGAGACGAGTCACGGTGCTTCCTTTACTGGTCGAACCGGCGCAGCGCGGCGACGGCCCGTTCGGTGATGGTTTCGGGGGAGCCGGAGACATCGACGGTGAAGCCGGCCTCGTCGTCCTGGAGGGGCTGGAGTGCCGCGAACTGCGAATCGAGCAGCGCGGTGGGCATGAAGTGCCCCTTGCGTTCCGCCATCCGCTGCTCGATCAGCTCGCGGTCGCCGGTGAGGTGCAGGAACACGGCCTCGGGGGCGGCCGCCCGCAGCGTGTCGCGGTAGATCCGCTTGAGCGCGGAGCTGCTCACCACGCCGCCGCGTCCGGCGCGGCTGTGGGCCCATGCCCCGATGGCGTTCAGCCAGGGGCCCCGGTCCTCGTCGTCCAGCGCGATCCCGGCCGACATCTTGGCGATGTTCGCCGGGGGGTGGAAGTCGTCGCCCTCGGCGTACGGGACGCCCAACGCTTCGGCTAGCAGGGGACCGATCGTGGTCTTTCCGGTTCCTGCCACGCCCATCACCACGACGACGTGGGGGGTGCTCATGGGGGTGCCTCGCTGTCTTCGTCGACATCCGACATCGGTTCGTCGCGTCAGGGAAACCTATTAGGTACGACTTATTCAAGAGGGTGTGACATAAAAGTCGTACTTTTTCTTGCCGAGCGCTGCCCCGTACGCTGAGCCCATGACCACAGAGGGCCGGGGGCAGGGGCTTCACGCGCAGGTGCTGGAGTCACTCGGGCCCGCCATCACAGGGGGCGGGTGCCCGCCGGGCAGCGTCCTGCGCACCGACGAACTCGCCCAGCGCTTCGAGGTGTCACGGACCGTCATCCGGGAGGCGATCCGGGTCCTGGAGTCCATGCACCTGGTCGAGTCCCGGCGCCGGGTGGGTGTGACCGTACGCCCCGCCGAGGCGTGGAACGTCTACGATCCGCAGGTCATCCGCTGGCGGCTGGCCGGCGCCGACCGCCCCCGCCAGCTGCGCTCCCTGACCGTGCTGCGGTCCGCCGTCGAACCGGTCGCCGCGGGACTGGCCGCCCACCACGCGACTCCCGCCCAGTGCGCGGACCTCACCGAACAGGCGCTGGGCATGGTCGCCACCTCACGCGGGCACCAGCTGGAGGCGTACCTGCTGCACGACGTCGCGTTCCACCGCGTGGTCCTCCAGGCCTCGGGCAACGAGATGTTCGCGCGGCTGGGCGACGTGGTGGCCGAAGTGCTCACCGGGCGCACGCAGCACCGGGTGATGTTCGACGACCCGGACCCTGCCGCGGTCACGCTCCACGTCCAGGTCGCCGAGGCGGTACGGGAACGCGACGCGGACCGCGCCGAACGGCTGACCAGGGAGATCGCCCTCGGCGCCCTGCGTGAGCTGGACGTACTCGTGCCGTGAGATATTCCGCTCCCGTCAGACCTTGACGCCCCGGTCCCTCTCCTCACAGCATTCACCGCATGGACTTGTCAGACAGCCGGACAGCCGGACGAGTTCCGCGGCGCGTGAGCGCCATGGAAGCGGTACTCGGCCATCTGCGGGGCGCCATCGAGCGGGGTGAGATCGCCGTCGGGGACAAACTCCCCACAGAGGCGGAGCTCGGCCGGCAGTTCGAGGTGAGCCGCTCCGTCGTGAGAGAGGCCCTGCGCGCCCTGCAGGCGCTCGGCCTCACCGTCTCACGGGCCGGCAAGGGCACCTACGTCGCGGCGAGCGGACCGGCCGAGCATCCGGTTTTTGGCTCCTACTCCGCCCGTGATCTCCTTGAGGTGCGTCAGCACGTCGAGATTCCGGTCGCGGGCTACGCGGCCACCCGCCGCACCCGGGACGACCTCGACCTGCTGACGCATCTGATCGAAGAGATGGAGCAGGAGTCCGACACGGCCTCCTGGGTGGCACTCGACACCCGCTTCCACCTCACGATCGCCCAGGCCTCCGGCAACCCGGTCTTCGGCAGGATTCTCGAAGAGATCCGGGACGCCCTGGCCCACCAGTCCACCTTCCTCAACCAACTCGGGAACCGGCGTCGCCAGTCGGATCTCGAGCACCGGGCCATCGTCGAGGCGATCCTCGACGGTGCTGAGGACGCTGCCGTGCGCGCCATGGCCGTTCACCTCGCGCACGTGGAAACCACCCTGAACGCCATCGTGCGGCCCGGCCACGCTCCCCTCTCCCACGAAGGCGAAGTCATACATGAGTGACCGCACCCTCACTGCGGCCGACATCCAGCCCGACGCCACCCCCATGGCCACGACGTCCGCGCACGTCGACGCCGGCGACGCGGGCTACAGCAAGGACCTCAAGTCCCGGCACGTCAACATGATCGCGATCGGCGGGGCGATAGGCACCGGCCTGTTCCTCGGCGCCGGCGGCCGCCTCGCGAACGCGGGGCCCTCCCTCTTCATCGCCTACGCCGTCTGCGGCGTCTTCGCATTCTTCGTCGTCCGGGCACTCGGCGAGCTCGTCCTGTACCGCCCCTCCTCCGGAGCGTTCGTCAGTTACGCCCGTGAGTTCATGGGGGAGAAGGGCGCCTTCACGGCCGGCTGGCTGTACTTCCTCAACTGGGCCACCACCGGCATCGCCGACATCACGGCCGTCGCCACCTACACGCACTACTGGGGCATGTTCAGCGACATCCCGCAGTGGGTGCTGGCGCTGATCGCCCTCGCCGTGGTCCTCACGGTGAACCTCATCTCGGTGAAGTACTTCGGCGAGATGGAGTTCTGGTTCGCGATCATCAAGGTCGCCGCCCTCGTCGTCTTCATGTGCATCGGCATCTTCCTGCTGGTCACCCAGCACCCCGTCGACGGCAACGCCCCCGGCCTGGCCACCATCACCGATCACGGCGGCCTCTTCCCGTCCGGCGTGCTGCCGATGCTGCTCGTCGTCCAGGGCGTCGTCTTCGCGTACGCCTCGGTCGAGCTGGTCGGGGTCGCCGCGGGCGAGACGAAGAACCCCGAGCGGATCATGCCGAAGGCGATCAACTCGATCATGTGGCGCGTCGGTGTGTTCTACGTCGGCTCGGTGATCCTGCTCGCGCTGCTGCTGCCGTACAACGCCTACACCGGCGACGAGAGCCCCTTCGTGACCGTTCTGTCCAAGATCGGCGTTCCGGCCGCGGCCGGTGTGATGAACCTCGTCGTCCTGACCGCCGCTCTCTCCAGCCTCAACTCAGGCCTCTACTCCACAGGCCGGATCCTGCGCTCGATGGCGCTCTCGGGCTCCGCGCCCCGCTTCACCGGCCGGATGAACCGGGGACAGGTCCCCTACGGCGGCATCCTGCTCACCGCGTTCTTCTGTGTCCTGGGTGTCGGCCTCAACTTCGTCGTCCCCGAGGACGCCTTCGAGATCGTGCTCAACTTCGCCGCCATCGGCATCCTCGGCACGTGGGGCATGATCATGATCTGCTCCCTGCTGTTCTGGCGCCGCTCCGGGGAAGGCCGGGTCAGCCGCCCCGGCTACCGGCTGCCCTGGGCCCCGTACACCCAGATCGTCACACTGGTCTTCCTCGCCACCGTGCTGGTCCTGATGTACGCCGACGACGGCGCGGGGCGCACCACGGTGCTCTGCTTGCCGCTGATCGTGGCGGCCCTGGTCGGCGGGTGGTTCGTAGTGCGGGGCCGGGTGGCCGAGACGGAGCGGGCGGCCGAGCGCGAGCGGACCGGGGACAGCACGTCATGACCCCGGCCCCTGCCGTACGGGAGCCACGCCACGTCCCGCTCGCCCATGTGATCCGCGACGGTCTCGTCGAAGGCGTCCACCACGGCTCCGTCGTGGTGCTCGCCGCCGACGGCAGGGTGGAGTTCGAGGCCGGCGACCCGGGCGTCGCGTTCTACCCGCGCTCCGCCCTCAAGCCGGTCCAGGCCGTCGGCATGCTGCGCGCCGGCCTCGGCCTGGACGGCGAACGCCTCGCGCTCGCCGCGGCCAGCCACTCGGGCGAGGAGGCGCACGTCGCCGGGGCGCTCGGCATCCTCAGCGACGCCGGCCTCCTGCGGGACGACCTGCGCAACCCCGCGGACCTTCCGTACGGAGCGGGGGTCCGGGACCGCTGGCTCTCAGCCGACCGGGCGCCCTCCCGGCTGGCCCACAACTGTTCGGGCAAGCACGCCGCGATGCTGGCGACGGCGCACGGCAGGGGCTGGTCCCTGGACAACTACCTCGACCCGGGCCATCCGCTCCAGAAGGTGATCGCCGAGACGGTCGAGGACCTCACCGGCGCACCGCCCGCGCATGTCACGGCCGACGGCTGTGGGGCGCCGCTGTTCTCCGTGTCGCTGTACGGGCTGACCCGGGCCGTCGCCCGGATCGCCACCGCCCGGCCGGGCACCCACGAGGCACGCCTCGCCGAGGCCGTGCGCGCCCATCCCCATATGGTCGCGGGCACGGACCGGGACGTGACCCGCCTCATGCGGGCCGTGCCGGGCCTTATCGCCAAGGACGGTTTCGAGGCGGTCCAGATCGCCGCGCTGCCGGACGGCCGAGCCGTCGGTGTGAAGATCGCCGACGGCTCGGACCGGGCCCGAATGCCGGTCACGGCTGCCGCCCTCGCCGTCGCGGGAGTGGACCCGGAGCTGCTCGCCCCGTTCGCCCAGACGCCGGTCCTGGGCGGCGGGAAGGTGGTCGGCTCGATCCGCGCCACCGGCCCCCTCGCCCTGCGCGCGGCAGCCTAGGCAGGGCCTGGCAGACGTCCGGCGGGCGGCCGGTAAGGCGTCACGTGAAAACGTCAGGGGAAGGTCCGGGCGGTCACCCCTGGTGGCCGCCCGGACAGCGCACGGCGCCATCCGGGAAAACAAAAAGACCCCACATCGTGTGGGGTCTTCTCTGGTGTCCGAGGGGGGACTTGAACCCCCACGCCCGATAAAGGGCACTAGCACCTCAAGCTAGCGCGTCTGCCATTCCGCCACCCGGACAAGGTGTCTGTCTCGCGGCCCTGGGCCGTTCCGACGTGGAAAACCATAGCAAACATTCGGACCCCCTCGATCACACCCCTGGCTGTATGAAGGCCGCATTGCGGCCCTGGCCGCCCTTGGGGAGCGGGGCGGCGCGCGGGAGGATGGGCGGGACCACCAGTGGTGAGAGTGGGAGGAAGCAGCGTGAGCGAGTCGAACACCGCCAACACCGTCTCCGGCGAGGACGAGGTCGTGGACCTCTGTCGTGACCTGATCCGGATCGACACCAGCAACTACGGCGACCACTCGGGGCCGGGCGAGCGCGCCGCCGCCGAGTACGTGGCGGAGAAGCTCGCCGAAGTGGGGCTCGAGCCGCAGATCTTCGAGTCGCATCCAGGCAGGGCGTCCACCGTGGCCAGGATCGAGGGCGAGGACCCGTCCAGGCCCGCGCTGCTGATCCACGGCCACACCGACGTCGTGCCGGCCAACGCTGACGACTGGACGCACCACCCCTTCTCCGGCGAGATCGCGGACGGCTGTCTCTGGGGCCGCGGCGCCGTCGACATGAAGGACATGGACGCCATGACCCTCGCGGTCGTGCGCGACCGGCTGCGCAGCGGCCGCAAGCCTCCGCGTGACATCGTGCTGGCGTTCCTCGCGGACGAGGAGGCCGGCGGCACGTACGGCGCGAGGCATCTCGTCGACAGGCACCCGGGCCTCTTCGAGGGCGTCACCGAGGCGATCGGCGAGGTCGGCGGTTTCTCCTTCACGGTGAACGAGAACCTGCGGCTCTATCTGATCGAGACCGCCCAGAAGGGCATGCACTGGATGCGGCTCACCGTGGAGGGCACCGCGGGGCACGGATCGATGACCAACAACGACAACGCGATCACCGAGCTGTGCGAGGCCGTGGGGCGGCTCGGGCGGCACAAGTTCCCGGTCCGGGTCACCAAGACCGTACGGTCGTTCCTGGACGAGCTGTCGGACGCGCTCGGCACCCCGCTCGACCCCGAGGACATGGAGGCGACGCTCGCCAAGCTCGGCGGCATCGCGAAGATCATCGGCGCGACGCTGCGCAACACCGCGGCCCCGACCATGCTCGGCGCCGGGTACAAGGTGAACGTCATCCCCGGGCAGGCCACCGCGCACGTCGACGGGCGCTTCCTGCCCGGGTACGAGGAGGAGTTCCTCGCGGATCTGGACCGGATCCTCGGGCCGCGGGTGAAGCGCGAGGACGTGCACAGCGACAAGGCCCTGGAGACCAGCTTCGACGGCGACCTGGTGGATGCGATGCAGTACGCCCTCAAGGCGGAGGACCCCATCGCCCATGCCGTCCCGTACATGCTGTCCGGAGGGACCGACGCCAAGTCTTTCGACGACCTCGGAATCCGCTGCTTCGGATTCGCGCCGCTGAAGCTGCCGCCGGAGCTGGACTTCGCCGGAATGTTCCACGGCGTGGACGAACGGGTGCCGGTGGACGGCCTGAAGTTCGGCGTTCGGGTCCTCGACCGATTCCTGGACAAGTGCTGACGTAAAAACTGCTGAAACGACACTCCAATAATCGGCAGCCTGTGCGCACTTGACTGATAAGGGTGAACGGGGCCAGGGGCTCGTAGCCCCGCACCCTCCTCCTCGTTACAGGTGATGCGGTCCGCGGCTGGGACCGCATTGCCAACTAGGAGGAATAATGATCAAGAAGGTCGTCGCTGCTGCGGCTGCCACTGGTGGCCTGGTGCTCGCGGGTGCGGGCATGGCCGTCGCCGACTCGGGTGCCCAGGCTGCGGCTGTGAAGTCCCCCGGCGTCATCTCGGGCAACGTCGTGCAGGTGCCCATCCACGCCCCGGTGAACGTGTGCGGCAACACGATCTCCGTGATCGGGCTGCTGAACCCCGCCTTCGGCACCTACTGCGTCAACCGCTGACGTTGCTTCCACCCGCGAGGGTGTGAATCCCGGCTGCCCCGGAGTGCGCCAAGCGCTCTGGGGTTGCTGGGCATTTCGGCGTACGGGCAAAACGCCCGCACGCTTTTCTGAACGGCAGAAGACAGGAACGAACCTATGCGACAGGTCACGCGCAAAGGCCTGATCACCATGGCGGCCGCCAGTGGCGTCATCGCCATCGGCGGCGGATACGCACAAGCGGACTCCGTGGCGAACGGCGGCTCCTCGAATTCGCCGGGAGTGCTGTCCGGAAACACGGTCCAGGCCCCGGTGCATGTCCCCGTCAACGCATGCGGAAACACCGTGAACGTGATCGGGCTGCTCAACCCGACCATCGGTAACAGGTGTGCCAATACGTCCGACGGCGAGCACGGCGAGCACGGTGAGGACGGCGGCGGTGCCACGGCGGAAGGCGGAGCCGCCAACTCGCCCGGCGTCGGCTCCGGCAACCACGTGCAGGCGCCGATCGACGTCCCCGTGAACGCATGCGGGAACACGGTGGACGTGGTCGGTGTGCTCAACCCGGCCATCGGCAACAAGTGCCACAACGACTCCAGGACCAGCACGCCGCCCGGCGGGTACCCGGAGAACCCGGCCCCGGAGAACCCCAGCAACCCGGGCAACCCCAGCAACCCCACCAACCCGACTGCCCCGGGCGACGGGAAGCCGGGAGACGAGAAGCCGGACGACGAGAAGCCCGGCGAGCCGAAGCCGGGGACGCCGCAGGGCTCCGACGTGCCGTCCGGCAACGGCACGCCCGGCGGCTCACTCGCGGAGACCGGTGCCGGTTCTCTCGGCGTGGTGATCCCGGCTGCTGCCGGGCTGCTGCTGGGCGGTGCGGTGCTCTACCGCCGGGCGCGTTCGGCCGCGTAACGCAGCCGCCCGACGCCACAGGCCGGCCGAAACGGAGCGGGCCCCGCAGCCGCGGGGCCCGCTCCGTTCCTCGTTTCCTCGTTACGCGCGCGTGCAGGCACGCGTCACCACGTGGCTCGCACCTGGCGGATGATCCGTCGGCGCAGCCGCACCCTGCGACTGCCGTCCCGGTGCAGGCTCAGTCGGTCCAACTCCCAGTGTCCGTACTCGGCATGGTCGGTCAGCAGACGGGTCGCCTCCTTGCGGGACACCCCGCGAGGCACGTACACGTCGACAAATTCGTATTCCGGCATCGCATCTATTGTGCGGGCAGAGGCCCGGTACGGATAGCGTCTGCACTATGTCTGATGCTGCTCAGCCCACCGCTGCCGAGGTACGCGCCGCCGCCGAGGCGGTCAAAACCGCGCTCGACCGTCACCTCGAGGCGGTCGAGCACCGGTCGGGAGACGATGATCCGGCCGTGTACGCCGCGTTCAACGCCCTGGCCGCGGCGGCCGAGGAGTACGACGAACTGCTCTACGACCGCTACGACGAGGTGACCCCCTTCGAGATCCCCGGTACCGAGGACGCCCTCCCGTACACGGGCCCGGCGGAACCCAGCGCGATCAGCGTTCTGATCCGGCGGGACTACGTGGTGGTGGAGCCGCAGCGGCTGATCGCCCAGGCGGACCGGGTAGCGGCGGTCGACCGGGACGTGTGGCCCGACGACGGGGCCGGGGTGGGCGCGGCCCTCGGCGTGCTCTTCGGAGAATACGAAGCGGACGAGATCGCCTCCCGGCACAAGGAATTCGGACTCGCGGAGGGTGACTCCACCCTCTGGGTGTCGGCCTCCGACGAGCCCGCGGAACCGGGGGACTGGCTGAACGCGCCGTTCGACGACGCCGACCCGCAGCGGGTGCTGTGCCGGTTCGACGTCAGCTCCGTCTTCGACGACGAGCTCGACGGTGACGTGGACGGCGACGACGAGCTCGAGGTTCTCGACGCCGACCGCTGAGGCGGCAGCCACCGCCTGGTCAGTGGTCCGGCCCGCGGCGCGGCGGTGCGCGCTGCGGGCCGGCAACGGATCACTCCTCGGCAGCCCCTGGCCGGGCGCCGGTCCGGCTCGGTGCCTGAGTCGTCAGCAGGGTGCGAAGCCGGGTGGTGCGGTCCTTCGGCAGGATCTCAGCCACTGCCTTCGGCAGCGCCTGGTCGACGCCGTGCACCACCGACAAGTGACGCTCGCCACGGCCGAACGCCGTGTACACCCAGTCCCGTGACAGGGCCTGGGCCGCATCACCCGGCAGTACGACGACCACCGCGGGCCAGCGCGTCCCGACGGCCTGGTGTGCGGTGAGCGCCCAACCGTGCCGCACAGCTGTCCCCACCCGCTCCTTCGGGACGACGACGGCGGCGCCCCCGCAGTCCAGATGCAGGCCCTCGGCGTCCGCGGTGACAACGGTGCCGGAGAGCGTCCGGCCGGGCATCTGCGCGTAGGCCACGCGGTCGCCCGGGTCGAAACCCCCGAAGCGGCCCGGGCCCGGGTTGAGCCGGTCCTTGAGGGCGGCGTTCAGGGCCCGCGTCCCCGCCGATCCGCCATGGCCCGGGGTGATCACGCGGGTGCCTTCGGGCGGTACTCCGATCGCCCTCGGCACCGAGTCGGCCACCAGCTGTACGGTGCGGTGGACGGCTTCACCGGCGTCGCGCACCGGTACGATCACGACCTCTTTGCCCGGCGCATCCACCTGGCCCAGCTCACCGATGCCGACGCCCGATACGAGCTCACCGAGCGGGCCCGGGTCCGGGGTGCGGGAGGTCACCTGCGGGCAGGCGCGGGCCGCCAGCAGATCGGCGAACACCCGCCCCGGACCGGCCGACCACAGCACGCCCGGGTCCCCGCTGAGCACCAGGCGCGCTCCGTCCGGCACGGATTCGACCACGGCAGCGGCCGTCTCCACATCGAGCTGGGGTGCGTCCAGCACCACCAGCAGATCGAGCGCAAAGGCGCCCTCGGCGTCCCGCCCCGGACCCTCGGTGCCGGACAACAGCCCGGCGACCGTGACGGCCGTCGGCGCCGGCAGGGCGGCCGGGTCCCAGGCGCCGGTGCCACCGGACGCGGCAGCGACGGCCGCCGCGAGTCGGCGCTGCCCGTCCCCGGTGTGCGCCGCGGCGCAGGCCCGCAGACCGAGCGCCCGCGCCGCGGCGACCAGTACGGCGGGCTCCGCCCGGGCGGCCTCACCGCCGGTGTGCGTGACGAGTCCGCTGCCGGCGACCGCGCGGATCAGCTCGGCCGCGGAAGGCGACGGCGCCGCGGACGCGGCCCCCTCCCACTGAGCCGGGGTGGCGCCCTGCGTGCCGCCGACGTCCGCCGAGGCGGCACCGAGCAGCGAACCGAGCCGGGCCAGCCCGTCTGCGAGGCTCTCCTCGGCCAAGGCGTACCGCTCGAGTCCGATGAGTACCCGGACGGGCTGCTGCGTCTCGTCGCCGGAATCGTCCGTGGCGGGCTGCGCGGGCGAGGTGGGTTCGAGCGCGTCCTGGAAGACCAGCACGCTGCCGTCGGCGATCGCCGTGTGCAGTGCCTCGTCCGGGTCCGGCACGGTGTACTGGGCGAGCGCGCCGGTGAGCACCGACGACTCGAGCGCCGTGTGCCCCTTGGCCGCCGCCTGCTCCAGCAGCCAGCCCACCAGCGCCGTCGTCCGCCGCTCGTCCCCGGGCCCGCACTCCGTGCCCAGCAGGGCCCGGGCGAAGCCGTCGGCCTGGGTGGGCCGTACTCCGCTCACTCCGAGGAGCTGCCACGGGTTCTCGCGGAGCACCTGCGCGGCGCCGTCCCCGAGGGCGGCGGCCACCTGGGGGGCGAGGGCGGTGGGTGCCCCGCCCTCGGCCAGTACGTCCCGCACGGCCTCGACCGGCCCGGGGCCGGCGGCCGCCGTCGCCTCAGGGCGGACCTGTGGGGGAGCCGTCACCGGAGCGGCGGGACGGCGCTCCACCGGCGAGGACGCCTCGGAGTACGCCGCCGGAGGCTTCTCCCCGCTCTCCACCGCCCTTACCGCGGCGAGCAGATCGGCGGCCGGGCCGCTCAGCTTCGCGCCGACTTCCACGGGAGCACCGCGCTCGGCCTTCCGCTGCTCGATGCGCTCCCGGAGGGCCTTCTGCGCGGCCAGCTCGGCCTCGGCCTCGGACAACTGCCCCACGGCCCCGGCGTCGCCGCCTGCCTCGCCGGTGCTCCCGCCGGCCTGCGCACCGCCCTCTTCTTCGGCGGAGCCCGCGTCCCCAGCGGCGTCCTGGCCCTTCGGAGCGGCGCCCCCGCCGTCCTCCTCGGCAGCGTTCTGCTCCCGGCGCGGGTTCTCGCCGCCCGGCGCGGTCGCGTCCTCGGGGGTGCCCTCGCCGTCCTGCGTGGTGCTCCCGGCCTCGGCGGGGTCGTCGCCCGTCCCGGCGGGCCGGCCGCCGTCCCGCGCTGCCTCCCCCGGCTCGCCGCCGGCCGCCGCGGCCTCGCGCTCGGTACTCACAGCGTGCTCCAGTCCTGATCGGGGTAACGGTGCACGGGCGCCGACACGTCGTCAAGCGCCTGGCAGATCTCGTCTGGAAGACTAAGCGCCTCCACTGACAACGCTGCTGTGAGCTGCTGTGCGTTGCGCGCTCCGACGATCGGTGCGGTGACGCCGGGCCGGTCGCGGATCCAGGCGAGCGCCACCTGCAGCGGAGTGGCGGCCAGTCCGTCCGCGGCGATGGCCACCGCGTCCACGATCCGGCTCGCCGCGTCGTCGAGATACGGGGCGACGAACGGCGCCAGGTGCTCCGAGGCCCCGCGCGAGTCGGCCGGCGTCGCATGCCGGTACTTGCCCGTCAGCACGCCCCGGCCGAGCGGGGAGGACGGCAGCAGCCCGATGCCCAGGTCCAGAGCGGCAGGCAGTACCTCCCGCTCCACGCCACGCTGGAGCAGCGAGTACTCCATCTGCGTGCTGGCCAGCCGGGTCCGCACGCCGGGTGCGGCGAGCTGCCAGGTCGCGGCCTTGGCCAGCTGCCAGCCGCAGAAGTTGGACACGCCCGCGTACCGCGCGCGCCCGCTGCTGACCGCTATGTCGAGCGCCTGAAGAGTCTCGTCCAGCGGGGTCGTCGGGTCGAAGGCGTGTACCTGCCACAGGTCGACGTAGTCCGTCCCGAGCCGTTCCAGCGAGGCGTCGAGCGCGCCGAGCAGATGTCCCCGCGAGCCGTTGAAGCGCCGGTCCGGGTCGGGCACGCTGCCGGCCTTGGTCGCGATGACCAGATCGCGCCGCGGCACGAGTCCCTCGACGAGCTGCCCCAGCAGGTACTCGGCGTCGCCGTCGCCGTACACGTCGGCGGTGTCGACCAGGGTCCCGCCGGCCTCCCAGAAGGCCTTGAGCTGGTCGGCGGCGTCGTGCTCGCCGGTGTCGCGGCCCCAGGTGAGGGTGCCGAGCCCGATCCGGGATACGCGCAGGCCCGTGCGGCCGAGGTGCCTCTGCTCCATGGGCGCTGAGATTACTGGCCAGGGGCCTACACAGTGGGAGCCTGTGGACAAGTGCTCCTGACGGATCGCGTCCCGCGCGCTAGAGTCCCCCGGAACAGGGACGTTACTGATCAGTAAGGGGAGCGGCTATGCGGCTCGGTATCAACCTCGGCTACTGGGGCGCGGGGATGGACGGCGACAACCTCGAGGTCGCCAAGGAGGCGGACCGGCTCGGATACTCGGTCTGCTGGGCCGCCGAGGCGTACGGCTCCGACGCCCCCACCGTGCTCGCGTGGGTGGCCGCCCACACCGAGCGCATCGATGTCGGCTCCGCCATCCTGCAGATCCCGGCCCGCCAGCCGGCGATGACCGCGATGACCGCCGCCACGCTCGACTCGCTCTCCGGCGGCCGCTTCCGGCTGGGCCTGGGGGTGTCCGGCCCGCAGGTCTCCGAGGGGTGGTACGGCGTCAAGTTCGACAAGCCCCTCGCGCGCACTCGGGAGTACGTGGACATCGTCCGCAAGGCGATGACCCGCGAGCGGCTCTCGTACGAGGGGGAGCACTGGACCCTCCCGCTGCCCGGTGGCCCGGGCAAGCCCCTCAAGCTCACCGTCCACCCGCAGCGCGAGCACATTCCGCTCTACATCGCCGCGATCGGCCCCAAGAACCTCGAGCAGACCGGCGAGATCGCCGACGGCGCCCTGCTGATCTTCCCCTCCGCCGACCACCTCGAGGACACCGCGATCAGGCACATCCGCGCGGGCCGCGAGAAGGCCGGCAGGACGCTGGAGGACTTCGACGTCTGCCCGACGCTTCCGCTCGCCGTCGGCGACGACAAGGACGTCACCGCGCTGGCCGACATGTTCCGTCCGTACACCGCCCTCTACGTGGGCGGTATGGGCAGCCGCAAGCAGAACTTCTACAACCAGCTCGCGCAGCGCATGGGGTACGAGAAGGAAGCGGCGGAGATCCAGGACAAGTACCTCTCCGGCGACAAGGACGGCGCGGCCGCCGCGATCCCGCACCAGCTGATCGACTCGACCACGCTGCTCGGCTCCGTCGACCGCATCGCCGAGCGGATGCAGGCCTACGCCGCGGCGGGGGTGACCACGCTGACGCTGGCGCCGGCGGGCTTCACGCTCGACGAGAGGCTCAAGGCCCTGCGCGCCGGCACCGAGGCCCTGGAGCGGGCCGGTCTCGCGTAACACCGGGGACGGAGTAAGCCGGAGGAAGTCTGCGGCCGTGGTGGGGGCTCGGGGGTCTTCCCCGCCACGGCCGTCATGGGAGACAACGCGCGAGAGCCCGCTCGGTTACGCGACCGGGCGCGCCGAAGTGTCCCCCGTTCGGCGGAGTGGCCCGCCGCAGCTGTTGCCTGTTACCCGTATCCGCATTTGACTCGTTCTTTGCGGACGCCTGCATGGAGGTGGCAGTGATGCTTACGGCGCGCAGCCTGTTCCAGGAGATCTTCGACGGCGACGACTCCTTCCGGCTCTTCTGCTCCATTGCGGCCGGCGGCGAAACGCAGGGCGGTTGGGAGAACGCCCGGATCGCGGCCCTCGTGCCCCAGAGCATGATCGCGCTCGCGCCGAAGATCACCCGGCACGGGGCCGACGAGGACAAACACGGGCGGATCTTCAACGCTCTGCTGAAGAAGCGGAACCTGGAGCCGGTGCCGGTCCCCCCGGAGACCGACTACACGATGCTGCTCGAGCAGCGGGGCATCGGACTTGCCCACGAGAAGCTGCGCGGCCGTGAACCACTGAGCGAGGACGACATCGTCGTCTACCTCTCCCACAGCCGGGTCACCGAGCAGCGGGCGGCCGACCAGATGGACATGCTGGTGAAGCACTTCGGGGACCACCCCGAGGTCGGCAGGGCCATCCGGGTGATCTGTCACGACGAGGACAACCATCTCGCCTACTGTCACGAGGAGTTGCTGCGCCTGGCCCGGGAGGGGCACGGCCGCACCATCCACCGCGTCCTGCGGGAGAGCGCCCTCGCCGAGATCAGGATCTACCGGGACGTGAGCCTGGCCGTCATGAAACACATGGGCCGCCTGCTGCACTGGCCGAGGGCGAAGTCCGCGGCCCTGGCGGCCGGCATCCACGCCGTGTACGCCTACGAGCGGTTCGGCGGCTGGCACCGGATGGTCAGCCTGAAGCAGCCCGAACGCCGCAATGCGCTCGGCGGCCCCGCGACCTCGGCGGCCGAGTTCGCCTGACCTGTCGGCCGCGGGCCGTCAGAGCCAGCCGCGGCGTTTGAACAGGCGGTACAGGCCGAAGACCGCCCCGGCCATGACGAGCAGCACCACGGGGTAGCCCCAGGGCTGCGTGAGTTCCGGCATGTGCTCGAAGTTCATGCCGTAGATGCCGGCCACCATCGTCGGCACCGCCGCCATGGCCGCCCACGCCGAGATCTTCCGCATGTCGTCGTTCTGGCGCACGCCCATCTGCGCCAGATGGGCGGCCAGAGCGTCCGAGAGCAGCCGGTCGAGTTCCTCGACGTACTCGTTGGCACGCGTCAGGTGGTCGGCGACGTCGCGGAAGAAGGGCTGGGAGTGGTCTTCCACGAACGGCACCTTCGCGCCCGCGAGCCGCTCCATCGGTCCCGCCAGCGGCCCGGCCGCCCGTCGGAACTCCAGCACCTGGCGCTTGAAGTTGTAGATCCGCGCGGCCGTGTTCCGGGCGTCGCTCCCGCTGGGCTCGAACACGTCGGTCTCCAGCTCCTCCAAGTCCACCTGGAGCTCCGCGGCCACGTCGATGTAGTGGTCGACGACGGCGTCGCTCACCGCGTACAGCACTGACGTCGGACCGTGCTTGAGGACCTCCGGCTCGGACTCCAGTCTGTTGCGCACGGCGGCCAGCGGGGCACCCTCGCCGTGCCGGACCGTGACGACGAAGGAGTCGCCGAGGAACACCATCAGCTCGCCCGTCGTGACGGTGTCCTCCTTCTCCTCGTACACGACCGGCTTGAGGACCACGAAGAGCGAGTCGTCGTACACCTCGAGCTTCGGACGCTGGTGCGCCGTCAGCGCGTCCTCCACCGCCAGCGGGTGCAGGCCGAACTCGCTGCTCACGAGGTCGAATTCCTTCTCGGTCGGTTCGTGCAGGCCGATCCAGAGAAACGCGTCGCCCGTCGCGCGAGCCTTGGCCAGGGCGTCCGAGAAGTCGGAGGGGCCCTCGATCCGGCGCCCCTCCCGGTAAATGGCGCAGTCAACGATCACGCGCGCATTCTTCCCCGCCTGCCGCCCGGCACGCACCTCCCGCCGCCCGGCAGCCTAGGCTGGCGGCCATGGCAACGCTGATCCTCGTACGGCACGGACGTTCGACCGCCAACACCGCGGGGCTGCTCGCCGGCTGGACGCCGGGTGTCGCCCTGGACGAGAGCGGCGCCGCCCAGGCCGCCGCTCTGCCCGGCCGGCTCGCCGCGGTGCCGCTGGCCGCGGCCGTCACCAGCCCGCTCCAGCGCTGCCGGGAAACGCTGCAGCCGCTGCTCGACGCACGTCCGGAACTGCCCCTGCACACCGACGAGCGCATCGGTGAGTGCCACTACGGCGACTGGTCCGGACGCAAGCTCGCCGAGCTCGCCGACGAGCCGCTGATGACCGTGGTGCAGCAGCACCCCTCGGCCGCCGTCTTTCCCGGGGGTGAGTCCATGCGCGCCATGCAGGCACGCGCCGTCGACGCCGTACGGGACTGGAACGAGCGGATCGGTGAGGAGCACGGCGAGGACGCCGCCTATCTGATGTGCTCGCACGGCGACATCATCAAGTCCCTGGTGGCCGACGCGCTCGGCATGCATCTCGATCTGTTCCAGCGCATCTCCGTGGAACCCTGCTCGGTCACGGCGATCCGCTACACCCGGCTCAGGCCTTTTGTCGTACGGCTCGGGGACACTGGAGACCTCGCCGCCCTTGCCCCGGCGCAGCGCGAGACCGCCAACGGCGGGGAAGCGGTGGTCGGGGGCGGCGCAGGCGCGGCGTGATCGCCGGGCGCAGTAGGGTGGACGGGCCGAACGCCGGTGCAGTCACGGGCCGGCGGCTGACGCAGTCGATGTAGATCCCCAACGCCGAACCCCCTGGAGACTGGACGTGTCCCGTCAGGTGTTCCTCTACGACCCCCCGGACCGCTTCGTGGCCGGTACGGTCGGGCTGCCTGGGCGCCGTACGTTCTTCCTGCAGGCCTCGTCCGGGACGCGCGTAACGAGCGTCGCCCTGGAGAAGACCCAGGTTGCCGCGCTGGCCGAGCGCATCGACGAGCTGCTCGACGAAGTGGTACGCCGCACCGGCGGCAGCGCACCGGTACCGGCCGTCGCCCCTACCGAGGTCGCGGACACAGCGCCTCTGGACGCTCCCGTCGAGGAGGAGTTCCGGGTCGGCACCATGGCGCTCGCCTGGGACGGCGACGAACAGCGCATGATCGTCGAGGCGCAGGCTCTGGTGGAACTGGACGCCGACTCCGAGGAGGACCTCGCGGAGGCCGAGGAGCGGCTGCTCCAGGACGAGGAGAACGGACCGCCCATGCTGCGGGTGCGGCTGAGCGGCGTCCAGGCCCGCGCTTTCGCCAAGCGGGCCCTAGACGTCGTGAACGCCGGCCGGCCACCGTGCCCCCTGTGCAGCCTGCCGCTCGATCCGGAGGGACACGTATGCCCCCGCCAGAACGGATACCGTCGCGGAGCATGAGTGCGGCGGACGAGGTCATTGTGCTCACCGGATCCGAGGTGCCCCCGGTTCCCTCTGTGCTCACTGTGCTCGGCAAGGGCGAACTCACGGTGCGCGGCCGGATCCGCGAGGCGTCGAACGCGGCGCTTTTCTGTGTGGCCGAGTACGAGGGCCGGCAGGTCACCTGCGTCTACAAGCCCGTCGCCGGTGAGCGACCGCTGTGGGACTTCCCCGACGGCAACCTCGCCCGGCGCGAGCTGGCCGCCTACGAACTCTCCGAGACCACCGGATGGGGGCTGATCCCGCCCACCGTGCTGCGTGACGGGCCCTACGGCGAAGGCATGTGCCAGTTGTGGATCGAGGCGGACGCCGAGGCCGCGCCGCTGCTGAGCCTCGTCGAGGCCGACGAGCCCGGAGCGGGCTGGAAGGCGATTGCCTTCGCCGAGGTGGGCGAGGGACGCACGGCGCTGCTGGTGCACGCCGACGACGACCGGCTTCGGCGGATGGCCGTCCTCGATGCCGTGATCAACAACGGCGACCGCAAGGGCGGGCATCTTCTGCCGGCCGTCGGGGGACGGCTCTACGGCATCGACCACGGAGTGTCGTTCAACGTCGAGGACAAGCTGCGCACGCTGCTGTGGGGCTGGGCGGGAGAGCCGCTGACGCCGGAGGCGGTCGAAGTGCTGGGCCGGCTGGACAGCGCACTGGCCGAAGGCGCCCCGCTGGCCACCCGACTGGCCGAGCTGATCACCGTGGCGGAACTGGACGCGGTACGCGAGCGTGTGGCGGAGCTGCGTACCACTGGGCGGCACCGGGAACCCTCCGGCCAGTGGCCCTCGATCCCCTGGCCCCCGGTGTAGGCTCCTTTCCGGCTCGTGCCCACGACGCCCGGCACGGTCGATCGGACCCGGTCCGGAAGAAGCCCTGGCCAGAGGCGCATCGGGGCTTGAAAGTCAAGAGCGCCGATCACGCCAAGAGCGCAGATCCGGTTCGTGTACGGAACTTCCGCCCGGTTAGGCTCATAGGCATGTATGCCTGGCCCGCTTCTGAGGTTCCCGCCCTGCCCGGCAAGGGCCGCGACCTCCGGATCCACGACACCGCGACCCAAGGGGCGATCACCCTCGCCCCCGGTCCCGTCGCCCGTATCTACGTCTGCGGCATCACGCCGTACGACGCGACCCACATGGGTCACGCGGCGACCTACAACGCGTTCGACCTCGTTCAGCGCGTGTGGCTCGACACCAAGCGGCAGGTTCACTACGTCCAGAACGTGACGGACGTCGACGACCCATTGCTCGAGCGGGCCATCCGCGACGGGCACGACTGGACCGAGCTCGCGGAGCGCGAGACGGCACTGTTCCGCGAGGACATGACCGCCCTGCGGATGCTTCCGCCGCAGCACTACATCGGCGCGGTGGAGGCGATACCGGGAATCGTGCCGCTCGTCGAGCGGCTTCGCGACGCGGGCGCCGCCTACGAGCTCGACGGGGACGTGTACTTCTCCGTCGAGTCGGACGCCCACTTCGGCGCGGTGTCCAATCTGGACGCCGAGGCGATGCGGCTGCTGTCCGCGGAGCGCGGCGGAGACCCGGACCGCCCGGGCAAGAAGAACCCGCTCGATCCGATGCTCTGGATGACCGCCCGTGAGGGCGAGCCGAGCTGGGACGGGGGGAGTCTGGGCCGGGGCCGGCCCGGCTGGCACATCGAGTGCGTGGCCATCGCCCTCGACCACCTCGGCATGGGTTTCGACGTGCAGGGCGGCGGCTCCGACCTCGCCTTCCCTCATCACGAGATGGGCGCTTCGCACGCCCAGGTGCTCACCGGTGAATTCCCCTTCGCCCAGGCCTACGTACATGCCGGCATGGTCGCGCTCAACGGCGAGAAGATGTCGAAGTCCAAGGGCAACCTGGTCTTCGTCTCCAAGCTGCGCCGCGACGGCGTCGACCCGGCCGCGATCCGCCTGACCCTCCTCGCGCACCACTACCGCGCCGACTGGGAGTGGACGGACGACGTGCTCGACACTGCCGTCGAGCGGCTGGGCCGGTGGCGCGCCGCCGTCTCGCGCCCCGACGGACCGTCCGCAGACGCGCTCGTCGAGGACATCCGTGAGGCGCTGGCGAACGACCTGGACGCCCCGGCCGCGCTCGCGGCGGTCGACCGCTGGGCCGCGCTTCAGCAGTCCGAGGGCGGTACGGACGAGGGGGCACCCGGCGTGGTGTCACGCGCCGTCGACGCCCTCCTTGGCGTGGCCCTGTAGCCGCCTCCTCGTCACTCTCCTGTTCACAACCGCCCCCCGGACCGTGAGTCCGGGGGGCGGTTCCGTTCGGAGCGGCGGCAGTTGCAGTTGCTTCCCGGGGTCCAGGGCCCGGACTTCACCGCGATCCCCGGACCGGTGTCGCCCTTCGGGTCGACCTGGGCGGCACCCGACTTCCCAACGGCGACGGGCTGTTGCTGCTGGGCCGGACCATGTACGTCGTTCAGCAGCAGAACGCCATGGACGTGCTGCGGCTCGACGACGCGGGGAGCCGGGGTACGGCGATCACCCGGATCACCGACCCGGAGCGCTTCAGGATCCCCACCACCGCCGCTGCCTGGCGCGACCGCATCTATCTGCCCAATGCGCGCTTCGACGTGGAGCCGAAGCCGGACACCGAGTACGACGTGGTGTCCGTCCCCAGGGCGTTACAGCGGCTGTCACAGCAGTAGGGGTGATGCGTCCGGCATCGCCCCCACTGCCGCGGGTCTACTCCTCCTCGGCGTCCCCGGGCCCGCTGTCATCGCTCTCGGCGCTGCCCGGCTTCTCCCCGCGCTCCTCACGCTCCGCGCGCGGCGGCCTGGGCGGTCGGGTCCGCCCGCTCGAGGTGTCGCGGAGGTACGAAGCGTCGCCGCCCTCCGTGGCGTGTCCGCCGGCGGACTGGCCAGGACCGGGGCCACCGTCCCGCCGCCGCAGATAGCGCTCGAACTCCCGGGCGATGGCCTCACCGGTCGCCTCCGGCAGCTCCGCAGTGTCCCGCGCCTCCTCCAGCGTCTGGACGTACTCCGCCACCTCGCTGTCCTCGGCGGCCAGTTGGTCCACACCGAGTTGCCAGGCCCGCGCGTCCTCGGGCAGTTCGCCCAGGGGGATGCGCAGATCGATGAGGTCCTCCAGGCGGTTGAGGAGGGCGAGTGTGGCCTTGGGGTTGGGCGGCTGCGACACGTAGTGCGGCACCGCGGCCCACAGGCTCACCGCCGGCACACCCGCGTGCGTACAGGCCTCCTGAAGGATGCCGACGATGCCGGTCGGCCCCTCGTACCGGGTCTCCTCCAGATCCATCGTCCGTGCGAGGTCGGGGTCGGAGGTCACTCCGCTGACAGGTACCGGGCGGGTGTGCGGGGTGTCACCGAGCAGGGCGCCCAGGATCACCACCATCTCGACGCCCAGCTCGTGGGCGAATCCGAGGATCTCGTTGCAGAACGAGCGCCATCTCATGGACGGCTCGATGCCGCGGACCAGGACGAGGTCGCGGGGCTTGTCCCCGCCGACGCGGACCACGGAGAGCCGGGTGGTGGGCCAGGTGATCTTCCGTACCCCGCCGTCCAGCCACACAGTGGGCCGGTTGACCTGGAAGTCGTAGTAGTCCTCGGCGTCGAGCGCCGCGAACACCTCGCCCTTCCACTCCCGGTCCAGGTGTGCGACCGCGGTGGAGGCGGCGTCGCCGGCGTCGTTCCAGCCCTCGAACGCGGCCACCATGACCGGGTCGATCAGCTCGGGAACCCCCTCGAGCTCGATCACCCAGTGCCTCCTTCCGAAGTTCTCTTGTGTACGGGCCAAGCCTACGGCTTGCGGGTGCCCTGATCGCAGTCCCCCGTACGGCGGGTGACGTCGCGCGGGGGCCGGCAGCGGTCGGGGCTGCCTCCCGGGCTCATCGCATTCGTCCGAGCTGTCGGCGCGCGGACCGCCCCGGGCCCTGGACTCGTGTCCCGGTTCATCGCCATAGACCGGGTGACGACAAAAGATCCGATGTCCTTGCCTCCTGTTGCCCGGACCCGAGCATTCCGCCGCCCATGTCGTGCTTGCAATCGGTGGTCGACGTGATGACGCTGGGGGGTGTGCCCCCACTCCGGAACCAGTTCCGCGACGGGTGGTCGTCATCGTCGCCCGGCGGAACCGGGGCGTCTGTCGCCCCGGTGCGCGCTCGCGGAATGCCGGCCCAACTCTGGCATGAGCTGGTCACGCGCGGGCTACTCGACCGTGATGTACCCCTGCCGCTGGGAGAGTGAGTCATGCGCATCGACGCCCACCACCACCTCTGGGACCTGTCTCGCCGCCCCCAGTCGTGGATGGACGGTTCATGGGCGGACCCCTTGCGCCGCACCTTCACTCCGGCCGACCTCCAACCGGAACTGACCGCGCACGGCGTCGACATGAGCGTCGCCGTCCAGACGAGCGCCTCCTACGACGAGACCCGCGAGCTCCTCGCCACCGCCGACGGGGCCGGCTGGATCGGCGCCGTCGTCGGATGGGCCGACCTCACCGACCCGGGGCTGCCCGCCGTACTGGCGGAGCTGCGGTCCGGCCCAGGCGGCGAAAGGCTGCGCGGCATCCGCCACCAGGTCCGGGACGAGCCGGACCCGCTCTGGCTCGTGCGGCCCGAGGTTCGCCGGGGCCTTGCCGCGGTGGCGGACGCGGGCCTGGTCTACGACCTGCTCGTCACCCCGCGCGAGCTCCCGGCCGCGATCGAGGTGGTACGGGAGGTACCTCAGCTGGCCTTCGTCCTCGACCACGCGGCGAAGCCGGCCGTGGCGCAGCGGCGGTGGCAGCCCTGGGCGGACGCCATCACCGAGCTGGCCGGTGAGCCGCACGTGAGCTGCAAACTGTCCGGACTGGTCACCGAGGCGGACTGGGAGAAGTGGCGGCCGCAGGAAGTGCTGCCCTACGCCCGCCACGTACTCGACGCCTTCGGCCCGCACCGAGTGCTCTTCGGGTCCGACTGGCCGGTGTGCACACTCGCGGCCGACTACCGGGAAGTGCTGGCGCTTGTGGAACAGGCCACCACCCACCTGACCGTCCTGGAACGGGCGGCGGTGTTCGGTGACACCGCCGCGCGCGTGTACGGCCTGAACACCCGCTAAAGCGTCGAGCGCAGCCGCTGCTCCACGCCTGCGATGTGCACGGTCGCCCAGGACCGGGCCGCCTCCGCGTCCCGGTCGCGGAGGGCGGTGAGGATTGCCCGGTGCTCGTGCAGCGTGCGGCTCACCGCGTCCTCCTCGGTGGGCCCGCGCCGGACATGGCCCCGAGTAACCGGCGCGGACAGCCCGTCCAGCAGGGAGCACAGTACGGAATTGCCCGCCGCCCGCACGATGCCCCGGTGGAACTCCAGATCGGCGGCGGCCAGTTCCTCGGCCGACTGCTGTGGGCCGAGCGCGTCCAACTGGGCGGTCAGCCGGTCCAGTTCGGCATCAGTGATCCTCGAGGCGGCCATCGCGATGGCGGCCGGTTCCAGGATCCGCCGTACCGCGAGGAATTCCAGCGCGGTGTCGTCGCGGTGGAATTCCACCACGAAGCTCAGCGCCTCCAGGAGCAACTGCGGGTCCAGGCTGGTGACATAGGTGCCGTCGCCCTGGCGTACATCGAGAATGCGGATCAGCGACAGCGCGCGTACCGCCTCGCGCAGGGAGTTGCGGGAGAGGCCCAGGTCGGCGGCGAGTTCGCTCTCCTTGGGGAGCCGGTCACCGGGGCGCAGCGCGCCCGAGACGATCATGCCCTTGATCCTCTCGATCGCTTCGTCGGTGACGGCCATGGCGCGACCTCCTCGTTGTGTCCGGCCACCCTCGGCCAGACATCCGATGTATCGCTCCATTATGACGGGACATGGCCGAGGGGCGGTCCGCCGGTACGGACCGCCCCTCGTAATTTTCCGTGTCAGGCCTTACGGCTCAGCATGTCCTGGACCCGGGCGCGGACGTCCTCGGTGTCGAGACCGCGGATCGTCAGCGTCGTACGGCGGCGCAGCACATCGTCCACCGTCTCGGCCCACTCGTTGTCCCGGGCGTACACGACCTGCGCCCAGATCTCCGGACCGTCCTCGTGGATCCGCTCGCCGAGGGCCGGATCCTCGTTCACCATGCGCGCGATGTCGAACGAGAGCGAGCCGTAGTGGGAAGCGAGGTGGCGTGCGGTCAGCGGGTCCATCCGGGAACCCGGCTCCTGGTCCACCAGCAGCCGGTGGGCGACGGCGTTGGGGTTGGCGACCCCGGGCAGCGGGACCCGACGTACCAGAGATGACATCGGCTCCATGTCCTCCGTCAGCGGGCTGCCCGGCAGCTTCGCCAGCTTGTCCATGACCACCCGGCCGATGTGCCGGTACGTCGTCCACTTGCCGCCCGCGACGGACAACATGCCGCCGCGGCCTTCGGAGACGACCGTTTCCCGCTTTGCCTTCTCCACGCCCCCGGGGCCGCCGGGCAGCACCCGCAGGCCGGCGAAGGCGTACGTCATCAGGGACGGGTCCAGGTCCGCGCCCTGTACGGAGAACGCGGCCTCGTCGAGGATCTGCTGGATGTCGGACTCGGTGGCCCGCACGTCCGCCGGGTCGCCCTCGTACCTCTCGTCGGTCGTACCGAGCAGCAGCTGGTCCTCCCACGGCAGGGCGAACGTGATGCGGTACTTGTCGATCGGGGTGGCCATGGCGGCCCTCCACGGCGACTTGCGCTTCATCACGATGTGCGCGCCCTTGGAGAGGCGGATGGACGGCATGGAGTGCTTGTCCTCCATGCGCCGCAGGTGGTCGACCCACGGGCCCGTCGCATTGAGCACGACGCGCGCGTTCACGCCGAACTCGGTGCCGTCGAGCCGGTCCTTGAGCTCCGCGCCCGAGACCCGGCCGTGCGTCATGCGCAGCCCGGTGACCTCGGCGTGGTTCAGCACGACCGCACCGGACTCGACGGCCGCGCGGACCGTCATGACGGCGACCCGCGAGTCGTTCATCTGGTGGTCGTAGTAGACCGCGACGGCCTTGAGGTTGTCCGTCCGCAGACCGGGGTTGTTGGCCACGGCCTTGGCGGGCGATATGACCTTGCCGACGCCGTCACCGAAGGCGGACAGCGCCGAGTAGGCGAAGACGCCGGCGCCCAGCTTGGCGGCACCCACCGGGCCGCCCTTGTAGACCGGCAGGTAGAAGGTGAGCGGGTTGACCAGGTGCGGGGCGACGTCCTTGGCCAGTACACGCCGCTCGTGGTGGTTCTCCGCCACGAGCTTCACCGCGCCGGTCTGCAGGTAGCGCAAGCCCCCGTGGACCAGCTTGGAGGAGGCGGAGGAGGTGGCGCCGGCGAAGTCGCCGGCGTCCACCATTGCCACCCGCAGCCCCGACTGCGCCGCATGCCAGGCCACCGAAGTGCCCAGGATGCCGCCGCCGATCACCAGCAGGTCGTACGTGGCCTTGGCCAGTAGCTCTCTGGTCTCGGCCCGGCCCGCCACATGAGATGCCATACGTGAACCGGCAGTCGGGTGCGTCCCGAGGGCCGGGACGCTCTGCAGGGTGCTCATCTTTACTCCTCGTCAGTTTCCTCGTCGAGCCAGCCCATGGAACGCTCCACGGCCTTGAGCCAGTTCTTGTACTCGCGGTCCCGCTGGTCCGCCTCCATGCGGGGGGTCCACTCGGCGGCCCGGCGCCAGTTGGCGCGCAACGCGTCGGTGTCCGGCCAGAAGCCGACGGCCAGGCCGGCGGCGTAGGCAGCGCCGAGGCAGGTGGTCTCGGCGACCATCGGGCGCACCACGGGTGCGTCCAGGAAGTTCGAGAGCGTCTGCATCAGCAGGTTGTTGGAGGTCATTCCGCCGTCGACCTTGAGTGCCGTCAGCTCGACACCGGAGTCCTTCGTCATGGCGTCCGTAATTTCGCGCGTCTGCCAGGCGGTGGCTTCGAGTACGGCACGGGCGATGTGCGCCTTGGTGACGTACCGGGTCAGGCCCGCGATCACGCCGCGGGCGTCGGAACGCCAGTACGGAGCGAAGAGGCCGGAGAAGGCGGGCACGAAGTACGCGCCGCCGTTGTCCTCGACGGAGGACGCCAGCGTCTCGATCTCCGCGGCGCTGTTGATCAGGCCCATCTGGTCGCGCATCCACTGGACGAGCGCTCCGGTGATGGCGATCGAGCCTTCGAGGGCGTATACGGGCGCCTCGTCGCCGATCCGGTAACCGACGGTCGTCAGCAGGCCGTTGTAGGAGTTCACGGGCTCACTGCCGGTGTTCATGAGCATGAACGTGCCGGTACCGTACGTGGACTTGGCCTCGCCCTCGGCGAAACAGGTCTGGCCGAAGAGGGCCGCCTGCTGGTCACCGAGCGCCGATGCGACCGGGACCCCGGCGAGGGCGCCGCTCTTGGCGTGCCCGTACACCTCGGCGGACGAACGGATCTCCGGAAGCACCGCGGCGGGTACGTCCATCGACTGGAGGATCTTCTCGTCCCACTCCATGGTGTGCAGGTTCATCAGCATGGTGCGCGAGGCGTTGGTGACGTCGGTGACGTGCACACCGCCGTCGACACCACCGGTCAGGTTCCAGATGACCCAGGAGTCCATGGTGCCGAAGAGGATCTCGCCGCGCTCGGCGCGCTCACGCAGGCCCTCGACGTTGTCGAGCATCCAGCGGATCTTCGGGCCGGCGAAGTAGGACGCGAGCGGAAGACCCGTCTCCCGGCGGAAGCGGTCCTGGCCGACGTTGCGGCCGAGTTCCTTGCAGAGGGCGTCGGTCCGGGTGTCCTGCCAGACGATGGCGTTGTGCACCGGCTCGCCCGTGTTCTTGTCCCAGAGCAGCGTGGTCTCACGCTGGTTGGTGATGCCGATCGCCTTGACGTCGGCGGCGGTGAGGCCGGCCTTGGCCACCGCGCTGTCGACGACCTCCTGGACGTTCGTCCAGATCTCGGCGGCGTCGTGCTCCACCCAGCCGGGCTTGGGGAAGATCTGCTCGTGCTCCTTCTGGTCGACGGCGACGATGCGCCCGTCGCGGTCGAAGACGATGCAGCGGCTGGAGGTGGTGCCCTGGTCGATCGCGGCAATGAACGGGCCGGTGCCGTGGGAGTGGGTGCCGGGGGTGTGAGCGTCGGTCACGGATTACTCCTGCGAAGTCTGGGAGGGGCGGCTTAGGCGAACGCGAGCTTGTAGATACCAGCTGCGAGGGCTCCGCCGATCAGCGGGCCGACGACAGGGATCCAGGCGTAGCCCCAGTCCGATCCGCCCTTGTTGGGCAGCGGCAGCAGGGCGTGCACAATGCGCGGGCCCAGGTCACGGGCCGGGTTGATGGCGTATCCGGTCGGGCCGCCGAGCGAGAGGCCGATACCGACGACCACGAGCGCGGTGATCAGCGCGCCGAGGGTACCGAGACCCTTGCCGCTGTCGTTGAGGCCCTGTGTCAGGACCGCGAGCACGAGTACGAGGGTGCCGAGGATCTCCGTGGCCAGGTTCTGGGCCACGTTCCGGATCTCGGGACCGGTGGAGAAGACGCCGAGCACATGTCCGGCCTTCGGCGCCGCGGCATGGTCGACCAGGCCCTCGTCGCCGGTCTTTACGGCCAGGATCTCCGGGTCCGTGAGGTGGGCCTGGAACTGTCCGTAGTACGCGATCCAGACCAGGAAGGCGCCGATCATGGCGCCGATCATCTGACCCGCGAAGTACACCGGGACGTTGCCCCAGTCCCCGTCCTTGATCGCGATACCGACGGTGACCGCGGGGTTGAGGTGAGCACCGGAGAGCGTGCCCGTCATGTAGACGGCCGTCAGCACCGCGAAGCCCCACCCGAAGGTGATCGCGAGCCAGCCGGCGTTCTGAGCCTTCGAGCGCTTGAGTACGACGGCGGCGACCACGCCGCCGCCGAGCAGGATGAGTACGGCGGTACCAATGATCTCGCCGATGAAGATGTCGGAGCTGGACACCCGCGACTCCTTTGTCCTTCGTCCAGGGGAAGGCGAACCCCGGGTCCCTCCGGTGGTCCGCGCACTCGGTGAGTGCGTTAACCGGCCTTTGGCGTTGCCACACCTTAGCGCGTATTGCCGGTAGGTGTTCGGCATTGCCGACCGATGAACGGCAGTTTTTCGCCCCGGTTAACAGCGCGTCAAGAGATCGATGGCCGAAAGTCGTATCGTTACCGTCCGCTCGGCCGGAGCGTCAGAAGCGACCGGCGCCCAGGTCCCGGGAGACGGCGCGGGCGCAGTCCCGGACCGCCGCGACCAGTTCGGACCGCAGCTCGCCGTCGCCGTTGCAGACCCGCTCGACGGCGCCCGACACGGCGATCGCGCCCACCGGCATCCGGCGCCGGTCGTGGATGGGGGCGGCCACCGAGGCCACGCCGTCCCACGTCTCCTCGACATCGGCCGCCCACCCACGGGCCCGGGTCAGGTCGAGCACCGACTCGAAGTCCTCCAGGGCGGTGACGGTCCGGGGCGTGAAGGCCGCGCGGTCGTTCTCGAGGACCTCGCTGTGGGCCACCGGGTCGTATGCGGACAGGACCTTGCCCAGGGCGGTGGAGTGCAGCGGCTGCATGGCCCCGACCTCCAGGACCTGACGGCTGTCGTCGGGCCGGAACACGTGGTGCATGATCAGCACGCCCTGCTGGTGCAGCACCCCGACGTAGACGCTCTCACCGCTGGACCTCGCCAGGTCGTCGGTCCACACGAGGGCGCGCGCCCGCAGTTCGTGGACGTCCAGGTAGCTGTTGCCGAGCCGCAGCAGTTCCGCGCCCAGCTGGTAGCGGCCGGAAGCCGGGTCCTGCTCGACGAAACCCTCGGCCTGCAGGGTGCGCAGAATGCCGTGCGCGGTGCCTTTGGCCAGGCCCAGCGAAGAAGCCACGTCCGACAGTCCCAGCCGCCGCTCGCCGCCGGCGAGCAGCCGCAGCATCGCAGCCGCCCGCTCGAGCGACTGGATGTTCCGTGCCATTGCGCAGCCCCTCCACTCAGTTCGACAATGCTGAACAGTATCGGTCGATGCCGACCTCGTGCACTATCGACAGAGTCTGTCAAGGCAACCAGCGGCGGGGCACCCCGGGGCGACAGCATGCCGTCCGGCCTGTGGGACACCCTCACCGGGCAGGAGTGTGCCGGTTACGCTGGCCGCGTGCGCCTTCCGTCAGAGGGTGCAAAGCCGACAGCCGTCGCACTCCAGGGAGCTCATCCATGGCCTCGTTGCCGAACCCGTCCGCCGACAGCCAGATCCGGGCCGATGCCCTCCGTGAGGCGCTGGCCACCCGCGTGGTGGTCGCCGACGGAGCCATGGGGACGATGCTCCAGGCGCAGGACCCCACGCTCGACGACTTCGAGCAGCTCGAGGGCTGCAACGAGATCCTCAACGTCACCCGGCCCGACATCGTGCGCACGGTGCACGAGGAGTACTTCGCGGTCGGCGTGGACTGCGTCGAGACGAACACGTTCGGCGCGAACCTCTCCGCCCTGGGTGAGTACGACATCCCCGACCGGATCTTCGAGCTCTCCGAGTCCGGTGCGCGGATCGCCCGCGAGGTGGCGGACGAGTTCACCGCCTCCACGGGGCAGCAGCGCTGGGTCCTGGGCTCCATGGGGCCCGGCACCAAACTGCCGACGCTGGGCCACGCCCCGTACGACAAGCTGCGCGACGCCTACCAGCAGAACGCCGAGGGCATGATCGCCGGCGGCGCCGACGCGCTGCTCGTCGAGACGACCCAGGACCTGCTGCAGACCAAGGCCGCGATCCTCGGGGCCCGCCGCGCCCTGGACGCCGGCGGGATCAGCCTCCCGCTGATCTGCTCGGTGACCGTGGAGACCACCGGCACGATGCTGCTGGGCTCGGAGATCGGCGCGGCGCTGACGGCACTGGAGCCGCTCGGCATCGACATGATCGGTCTGAACTGCGCCACGGGTCCGGCCGAGATGAGCGAGCACCTGCGCTACCTGGCCCGCAACTCCCGCGTCCCGCTCTCCTGCATGCCCAACGCCGGACTGCCGGTCCTGGGCAAGGACGGCGCGCACTACCCCCTGACGGCGGCCGAACTGGCGGACGCGCAGGAGACGTTCGTGCGCGAGTACGGGTTGTCGTTGGTGGGCGGATGCTGCGGTACGACGCCCGAGCACCTGCGGCAGTTGGTGGAGCGGGTCCGTGACATGACCCCCACCGTCCGTGATCCGCGCCCGGAGCCGGGTGCGGCCTCGCTCTACCAGACCGTGCCTTTCCGGCAGGACACCTCATACCTCGCGATCGGCGAGCGCACCAACGCCAACGGCTCCAAGAAGTTCCGGGAGGCCATGCTGGAGGCCCGCTGGGACGACTGTGTGGAGATGGCGCGGGACCAGATCCGCGAGGGTGCCCACATGCTCGACCTCTGCGTCGACTACGTCGGCCGGGACGGCGTCGCGGACATGGAGGAGCTGGCCGGCCGGTTCGCCACCGCCTCCACGCTGCCGATCGTGCTTGACTCCACGGAACTCGACGTCATCCGGGCCGGGCTGGAGAAGCTGGGCGGCCGCGCGGTCATCAACTCGGTGAACTACGAGGACGGCGACGGCCCCGACTCGCGCTTCGCCAAGGTGACCGCGCTCGCGGTGGAGCACGGCGCGGCCCTGATCGCGCTGACCATCGACGAGCAGGGCCAGGCCAGGACCGTCGAGCACAAGGTCGCCATCGCCGAACGGCTGATCGAGGACCTCACCACCAACTGGGGTGTCCACGAGTCCGACATCCTCATCGACTGCCTGACGTTCACCATCTGCACCGGCCAGGAGGAGTCCCGGGGCGACGGCATCGCCACCATCGAGGCGATCCGTGAGCTCAAGCGGCGCCACCCGGACGTCCAGACCACCCTCGGCCTGTCCAACATCTCGTTCGGGCTCAACCCGGCGGCCCGGCTGGTGCTGAACTCCGTCTTCCTGGACGAGTGCGTCAAGGCCGGCCTGGATTCGGCGATCGTGCACGCGTCGAAGATCCTGCCGATCGCCCGGCTCGAGGAGGAGCAGGTCCAGGTCGCCCTCGACCTCATCCACGACCGGCGCAGCGAGGGCTACGACCCGCTGCAGAAGCTCATGGAGCTGTTCGAGGGCGTCAACACCAAGTCGATGAAGGCCGGCCGGGCCGAGGAACTCCTCGCACTGCCGCTCGACGAGCGTCTGCAGCGCCGGATCATCGACGGTGAGAAGAACGGCCTCGAAGCCGACCTCGACGAGGCCCTCCAGGACCGCCCCGCCCTCGACATCGTCAACGACACGCTGCTGGAGGGCATGAAGGTCGTCGGAGAGCTGTTCGGCTCCGGCCAGATGCAGCTGCCGTTCGTGCTCCAGTCCGCCGAAGTCATGAAGACCGCGGTGGCACATCTGGAGCCGCACATGGAGAAGTCGGACGCGGAGGGCAAGGGCACGATCGTGCTGGCCACCGTCCGCGGCGACGTGCACGACATCGGCAAGAACCTGGTCGACATCATCCTGTCCAACAACGGCTACAACGTCGTCAACCTCGGCATCAAGCAGCCGGTCTCCGCGATCCTGGAAGCCGCCGAGGAGCACCGGGCCGATGTGATCGGCATGTCCGGGTTGCTGGTCAAGTCCACCGTGATCATGAAGGAGAACCTGCAGGAGCTCAACCAGCGCAAGATGGCGGCCGACTTCCCGGTGATCCTCGGCGGTGCGGCGCTGACCAGGGCGTACGTCGAGCAGGATCTGCACGAGATTTACGAGGGCGAGGTCCGCTACGCCCGCGACGCCTTCGAGGGCCTGCGGTTGATGGACGCCCTCATCGCGGTCAAGCGCGGCGTCCCCGGCGCCACCCTCCCCGAGCTCAAGCAGCGCCGGGTGCGGCCCCCCGCCACCGTCGTGGCGGAGGAGCGTCCCGAGGAGGGCGCCGCCCGCTCGGACGTGGCCGTCGACAACCCGGTGCCGACGCCGCCTTTCTGGGGTACCCGCGTGGTCAAGGGCATCGGCCTCAAGGAGTACGCCTCCTGGCTCGACGAGGGCGCCCTCTTCAAGGGCCAGTGGGGCCTGAAGCAGGCCCGGACCGGTGACGGACCCACGTACGAGGAGCTGGTGGAGACCGAGGGCCGGCCCCGGCTGCGCGGCTGGCTCGACAAGCTGCACACCGACAACCTGCTGGAAGCGGCAGTCGTGTACGGATATTTCCCCTGTGTGTCCAAGGGCGATGACCTGATCCTGCTGAACGAGGACGGCTCGGAGCGCACCCGCTTCAGCTTCCCCCGCCAGCGCCGCGGCCGTCGGCTGTGCCTGGCGGACTTCTTCCGCCCGGAGGAGTCCGGCGAAACCGATGTCGTCGGTCTGCAGGTCGTCACGGTCGGCTCACGGATCGGCGAGGCCACCGCCGAGCTCTTCGAGGCCAACGCCTACCGCGACTACCTCGAGCTCCACGGCCTGTCCGTCCAGCTCGCCGAAGCCCTCGCCGAGTACTGGCACGCCCGCGTCCGGTCCGAGCTCGGTTTCGCGGGTGAGGACCCCACCGACGTGGAAGACATGTTCGCGCTGAAGTACCGCGGCGCCCGCTTCTCCCTCGGCTACGGTGCCTGCCCCGACCTTGAGGACCGGGCGAAGATCGCCGACCTTCTCCAGCCGGAGCGGATCGGCGTCCACCTCTCCGAGGAGTTCCAGCTCCACCCGGAGCAGTCCACGGACGCGATCGTCATCCACCACCCCGAGGCGAAGTACTTCAACGCCCGGTAGCACGCCTCCCGCGTTGCCGCAGCGCACGCCGAGCGGACACGTCGTACACTGGTCGGTCCAGTGCAGGCCGGCAGCCTTCCCACCTGGGAGGGCAGCCGGCCTTCTCGTCCCTCTTGGAGGTGTGCCCGGATGACCAGTACGGTTCCCGCGCCCGTAACCCGTACGGCCGACGGTTCAGCCCTCCAGGCTGTGCTGCTCGACATGGACGGGACCCTGGTGGACACCGAGGGCTTCTGGTGGGACGCCGAGGTGGAGGTATTCGCGGATCTCGGGCACACGCTCGACGAGACCTGGCGCGACATCGTGGTCGGCGGCCCGATGACCCGCAGCGCCGGCTACCTCATCGAGGCGACCGGCGCCGAGATCACCCTCGCCGAGCTGACCGTGCTGCTCAACGACCGCTTCGAGGAGCGCATCGCGCAGAGCCTGCCGCTGATGCCCGGCGCCGAGCGGCTGCTCAACGAGCTGGCCGCGCACAACGTCCCGACCGCCCTGGTCTCCGCCTCCCACCGGCGGATCATCGACAGGGTCCTGCAGTCGCTGGGGGCCGACCGTTTCGCGCTGACCGTCGCCGGGGACGAGGTGGCCCGGACCAAGCCGCACCCCGACCCGTATCTGCTGGCCGCCAGGGGCTTGAGCGCCCACCCCGCGCGCTGCGCGGTGATCGAGGACACGGCCACCGGAGTGGCCGCCGCCGAGGCAGCCGGCTGCCGGGTGGTGGCGGTGCCCTCGGTGGCACCCATCGCCCCGGCGCCGGGCCGGACGGTCGTACGGTCCCTCGAAGAAGTGGATCTCCCATTCCTGAGAACTCTCATCACGGGATTGAACTGACCTCTTCACGCTGCGTACAGCGTGGAATGGGACCGAAAGTCCGCGCCCTCCCACGGGCATTTTCCGTGAGTGCGTGGTGGCTGAATGTATATGCACGGAGCGTCGGCGCGCCGACGTGAGCTTGGTCACCCTGTTGCCCCTCGACGGGCGGGTTGAGGCGGTGCGTCCGCTTCCCTTGTGTCCGGATTGGTGGAGCCGTGTACGAATCCTTCCGCGGCCCTCCGCCGGTAGGCAGTTCCTATTGATCACCGTGTGATTACGCCCCAAGTCCGGCCAGTTCCAGCTTTCCTGGCGATGCCGACTAATGTCGTCGCGAGAACTCCGCCGCAACCTTCGTGGCCTCAGCACGCACCCCGTAACTGAGACCACTGGACCGATCGTTTTGTACCCGGCCCGATCGCTTCGCCCCTACCCCGGGCGGCTGCCGCGGAGTGGAAGCAACCGCTGTACGCAAGTGCCGGATGAGGGAGAACTTCGAGGATGAACCGCAAGACTCTGGTGCTGCCGGCCGTGGCCGGCCTGCTCGCCCCCGTGCTCGCCGCATGTGGCAGCACGACCAGCGGGGGAGGCAGTGGCGACGGGATCGTCGTCGGTACCACGGACCGGTTCGAGGCCGCGGAGGACGCACCCGCTCCCTTCGACCCCGCCTACGCGTACGACGCCGGTGCCTGGAACGTGCTCCGCCAGACCGTCCAGACGCTGATGCACGTGCCGCGCGGCGGCGGTGCGCCCAAGCCCGAGGCCGCCGAGGAGTGCCTCTTCACGGACAAGGGCAACGAGAGCTACCGCTGCACCCTGCGCAGCGGCCTGAAGTTCGCCAACGGTGACGAGCTCACCGCCGAGGACGTGAAGTTCTCGATCGAGCGCGTCCTGAACATCGACGACGACAACGGTCCGATCACCCTGCTGTCCAACATCGACACGGTCGAGACCAAGGGTGACGACCAGGTCGTCTTCCACCTCAAGACCCCGGACGCCACCTTCCCGTACAAGCTGTCCACGCCGGCCGCCGGCATCGTCGACAGCGCCACGTACGACGCGAAGAAGCTCCGCGACGGATTCGAGGTCGACGGCTCCGGCCCGTACACCGTCAAGCCCGAGGTCAGGGACAACCGGCTCGTCCGGGCCGTCTTCACCAAGAACCCCGAGTACAAGGGCGACTTGGAGCTGCGGAACGACAAGGTCGAGCTGCGCACCTTCGCGGACTCCGACGAGATGGGCCGGGCGCTGGAGGCCGGAGACATCGACATGATGTCCCGCACCATGTCGCCCGAGCAGATCCAGAAGCTGTCGGAGTCCCCGGCCAAGGGCGTCGAGCTCGTCGAGATGCCGGGTCTCGAGATCCGCTACCTCGCCTTCAACACCGCGGACCCCTCGGTGGAGGACAAGGCGGTCCGGCAGGCGATGGCGTCGGCCGTCAACCGCAACGAACTCACCTCCAGCGTCTACGGGTCGACGGCCGAGCCGCTCTACTCGCTGGTTCCGTCCAGCATTCCCGGCCATGTGAACTCGTTCTTCAACAAGTACGGCGACGCCAATGTCGCCGGCGCCCGGTCCATCCTGCGCGCCGCCGGCATCAAGACTCCGGTGAAGCTCACGCTGCACTACACGACGGACCACTACGGCTCCGGTACGGCCAAGGAGTTCGAGGCGCTGGGAAGCCAGCTGAACTCCACCAAGCTCTTCGACGTCACCGTCAAGGGCACCGAGTGGTCGAAGTTCCGGCCCGCCCAGAAGCGCGGCCAGTACGCCGTCTACGGCCTCGGCTGGTTCCCCGACTTCCCGGATGCCGACAACTACGTCGCGCCGTTCCTGGACAAGGACAACTTCCTCAACACGCCGTACGTGAGCAACGAGATCCGCAACAAGCTGATCCCGGCCTCGCGGCGTGTGGCCGACCGCGGTGCGGCCGGCAAGACCTTCGCAAAGATCCAGGACATCGTCGCCGAGGACGTGCCCGTGCTGCCGCTGTGGCAGGGCAAGCAGTACGTCGGCGCGCGCGACGACATCACCGGGGTGGAGTGGTCGGTCAACTCCTCCGCGGACCTTCAGCTGTGGGAGCTCGGCCGCGGTGTGAGCGGCTGATCTCCGCAGAACCCGGTAGCGGGCACCACGCGCCGGGAGACAACTCAGTGAGACAGTGAGGCACGTTCGCGTGAAACGACGTAACCAGTGGTTGGCGGCCCCGCTCGGCGCGGGACTCGCAGCCGGTTTGCTCAGCGGTTGCGGTGCGCAGGAGGGGGCTTCCGGGGGCACCGGTGAATCGGTGGTCATGGGAATGTCCGACGACGTTGCGGCCACGGATCCCGCTTCGGGTTACGACCCGGGCTCCTGGCTGCTGTTCAACAACGTCTTCCAGTCCCTGCTGAGCTTCCCCAAGGGGAGCACGGTGCCGCAGCCCGACGCGGCCGAAAAGTGCACCTTCGAGGGCAGCGGCAGCAAGGTCTACCGGTGCACCCTCCGGGACGGACTGAAGTTCAGCAACGGGAACAGCCTCACTTCGAAGGACGTCAAGTTCTCCTTCGAGCGCACACTGAAGATCGACGACGTGAACGGCCCGGCCGTCATGCTCACCTCGATCGGCTCGATCGACACGCCGGACGAGAAGACCGTGGTCTTCCGCCTCAAGGTGCCCGACGCGACCTTCCCCAGCAAGATCGCTTCGGGCGCCGGGTCCATCGTCGACCATCGCGAGTACAGCTTCGACAAGCTGCGCACCGACAACCAGGCGGTCGGCTCCGGTGTCTACAAGCTCGAGTCGTTCGACGACGAGAAGGCCACCTTCTCGGTCAACCCCGGCTACCAGGGCACGGCCAAGGCCAAGAACTCCGGCATGACCATCCGGTTCTTCGACGACGACCAGGCGGCGCTGAAGAACGCGCTGCAGAAGGGCGATGTGGACATCGCCTACCGAGGTCTCGCCGCGCAGGACATCGTCGGACTCAACGACCAGAGCGGCAAGACCGGCCTGGATGTCGTCGAGGGCAACGGAGCCGAGGTGCAGCACCTCGTATTCAACGTGAAGCACCCGGTGGTCGGTGAACTCGGGGTACGCAAGGCCATCGCCTACCTCGTCGACCGCGAGGCCCTGGTCAGCGACGTCTACAACGGCACCGCGTCACCGCTCTACTCGATCGTTCCGTCCGGGATCGCCGCCCACAACACGGCCTTCTTCGACCGGTACGGCGGTACCCCGCAGCCCGACAAGGCCCGGCAGGCCCTGCGCAAGGCCGGTATCACGGGCAAGGTGAAGCTGACCCTGTGGACCACCCCGTCCCGCTACGGGCCGGCCGCGGGCCAGGAGTTCGAGACCATCGCGAAGCAGCTCAACGACAGCGGGCTCTTCGACGCCGAAGTGAAGTCCGTCGAGTTCGAGCAGTACGAAAAGGACATCGCCGCCGGCAAGTACGGCGTGTACCTCAAGGGCTGGGTCCCGGACTACCCGGACCCGGACAACTTCACTCAGCCGTTCTTCGGCGAGGGCAATGTGCTGTCCAACAACTACGAGAACCCCACCATCACCGACGACATCATTCCGGCCACCTCGGCGATGGCCGACCGGGCGGAAACCGAGAAGGACTTCGGCAGGCTGCAGAACCTGGTCGCCGAGGAGCTGCCCATCCTCCCGCTGTGGCAGGGCAAGCAGTACGTGGTGGCCCGCGAGAACGTCACGGGCCTGCAGTGGTCGCTGGACGCCTCGACCGTCTTCCGGTTCTGGGAGATCAGCAAGGGCTGACCACACCGGCCGCGCCGCGCCCCGGCGTCACTGTGCGCCGGGGCGCACCAGTCCGCTCTCGTACGCGTACACCGCGGCCTGCACCCGGTCGCGCAGTCCCAGCTTGGTCAGCACGTGCCCGACATGGGTCTTGACCGTCGTCTCGCTGACGAAGAGATCGGCGGCGATCTCCGCGTTCGACAGGCCGCGCGCGACCAGCTTGAGTACCTCGACCTCGCGGTCGGTCAGCGTGTGCAGCGTGTCCGGCACCGGATCCTCGCCGGACGGCAGATGGCTCGCGTACTTGTCGAGCAGCCGGCGGGTGATGCTCGGCGCGAGCAGTGCCTCGCCGGAGGCGACCACCCGGATCGCCTGCACCAGTTCATCGGCCGGAGCGTCCTTCAGCAGGAACCCGCTGGCCCCCGCGCGCAGCGCCTCCACGACGTACTCGTCGAGGTCGAAGGTGGTCAGCACCAGAACCTTGGCCGGGCCGTCCCGGCCGGGCCCGGTGATCTGCCGCGTCGCCTCCACCCCGTCCATCCGCGGCATACGGATGTCCATCAGCACCACGTCCGGCTGAAGGGCCCGAACCTGCTCCAGAGCCTGGAGGCCGTCCCCGGCCTCTCCGACGACCGCGAGGTCCTGCTCCGCCTCCAGGATCATCCGGAAACCGGTGCGCAGGAGGGGCTGGTCGTCGACCAGTAGGACGCGGATGGCCACAAGAACTCCTTAGTTAGACCGGGCCCATTCTGCCCTGGCCGCCCGCCCCGGACTCCGCCGGACCCCCGGCCGGCAGTCCTCGGTGCCGGGGCCTCACGGCGTCGGGTCGCGTGGCGCGATGGTCAGCGGGTACACCGGGGGAGTGCCGCCGAACTCCGGACAGTGGGCCTGGTGGTCACACCATCCGCAGAGTTTCGTCGGCCGCGGCCGCCAGTCACCCGACTCCGTCGCCTCCTTGATGGCATCCCACAGGGCGAGCAGCTTGCGCTCCACCCGCTCGAGATCCGCCACCACCGGGTCGTACGTCAGGACGTCGCCGCTGCCGAGATAGACCAGCTGAAGCCGGCGCGGGACGACGGCTTTCAGCCGCCACACCACCAGGGCGTAGAACTTCATCTGGAACAGTGCGCCCTCCGCGTATTCCGGACGCGGGGCCTTGCCCGTCTTGTAATCGACGATCCGCACCTCACCGGTGGGCGCCACATCAACGCGGTCGATGATCCCGCGCAATCGCAGTCCCGACTCCAGTTCCGTCTCGACGAACAGCTCCCGCTCCGCCGGTTCCAGCCTTGCCGGATCCTCCAGCGAGAACCAGCGCTCGACCAGTTCCTCAGCCTCCGAGAGCCACCGTCCGAGCCGCTCGCCCCCGGAGTCCTCCGCGAACAGCTCCGTCAGCTCGGGTCGCGTCTCCAGCAACCGGTCCCACTGGCCGGGAACCATGGCCCGCGCCCGGGGCGCCGTACGCTCCACCGCCGGATCGTCGAAGAGCCGCTCCAGCACCGCGTGCACCAGCGTGCCGCGCGTCGCCGCCTCACTCGGCTTCTCGGGCAGCCTGTCGATCACCCGGAACCGGTAGAGCAGCGGGCACTGCATGAAGTCGCTCGCCCGGGAAGGAGAGAGCGACGAGGGCCGCGCGGCGTCGGCCGGTTCGGTGCCGGTGGTCGTACTCATGGCCCAGACCCTACGGCCCGCCACTGACAGTGGTCCGCATACCATCGACGACAGACCCCCTCGCGCTGCATGATCGTGGGATCACACCATGCAACAGTGAGGGACGCTTCCGACAGAGGGGACACCGTGGACGAGAGCGGCGACGGCGGACGGCAGTCCGGCGGAGGAGCCAATCGCGGCTCCGCGCCCGGGGACGGCAAGCCGCGCCGTACGCGCGAACGTGGTGGCGGTCTGCTCATGGGCCGCCCGTTCGGCGTGCCGGTTTACGTGGCGCCCAGCTGGTTCCTCGTGGCGGCGCTCATCACCTGGGTCTTCGGCGGCCAGCTCGACCGCGTGCTGCCCGAGCTCGGCGCCGCCCGTTATCTGGTCTCCCTCTTCTTCGCCGTCGCCTTCTACGCGTCCGTACTCGTCCACGAACTGGCCCACACCGTCGCGGCCCTTCGCTTCAAACTGCCGGTGCGCCGTATCCAGCTGCAGTTCTTCGGCGGGGTCTCCGAGATCGAGAAGGAGTCGGAGACCCCGGGCCGCGAATTCGTCCTCGCCTTCGTCGGCCCGCTGCTCTCGCTCGTACTGGCCGCCGTCTTCTACGCCGGGATGCTGGCCGTCGAGCCGGGCACCGTGCCGGGCGTCCTGCTCGCCGGCCTGATGATCTCCAACCTCATCGTCGCGGCTTTCAACCTGCTGCCGGGGCTGCCGCTCGACGGCGGCCGGATGCTCCGGGCGATCGTGTGGAAGATCACCGGCAAGCCGATGGCCGGCACCGTCGCCGCCGCCTGGGTGGGCCGGGCCCTCGCCGTCGCCGTCCTCCTCGGCCTGCCGCTGCTCACCCACACCGGGCTCCTGGGCAACCCCACCGAGGAGATCGGGGGCATGGACACCGTCACCGACGCGCTCCTCGCCGCCATCCTGGCCGCGATCATCTGGACCGGCGCGGGCAACAGCCTGCGCATGGCCCGGCTGCGCGAGCACCTCCCCGGACTCCAGGCCCGTACCCTCACCCGGCGCGCCGTCCCGGTCGAGTCCCACACCCCCCTCTCCGAGGCGCTGCGCCGCGCCAACGAGGCCGGTGCCCGCGCCCTCGTCGTCGTCGACGGGCACGGCGACCCCACCGCCCTGGTGCGGGAGACGGCCATCGCGGGAGTCCCCGAACATCGCCGCCCCTGGGTCGCGGTCAGCGGCCTCGCGCAGGACATCAAGGAGGGAATGAGGGTCTCGGCCGAACTGGCCGGCGAAGCACTGCTCGACACCTTGCGCGCCACCCCCGCCACGGAGTACCTCGTGGTGGAGGAGACGGGCGAGATCTACGGGGTGCTCTCCACCGCCGATGTCGAGAAGGCCTTCGTGCGGGCCATGGCGCGCCCCGCGACCTGAGGGCCCGGTCCGTCTCCGCGGCGCCGTGGGCCCGTGACGGCAGGCCGTGCGCCAAAGGCGGAGTGAACCAGCACCCTGTGGCGGCCGGTAGGCTGTTCACATGTCCGAACCGACCGGTGCCGCCCGCCGTCGCGGGCCCTTCAAGGTCGGGGACCAGGTCCAGCTCACCGACCCCAAGGGACGCCACTACACGTTCACGCTCGAAGCCGGGAAGAATTTTCACACCCACAAGGGTTCCTTCCCGCACGACGAGCTGATCGGTGCTCCCGAGGGCAGTGTTGTCCGAACCACGGGAAACGTCGCCTACCTCGCGCTGCGCCCCCTGCTCCCCGACTACGTCCTCTCCATGCCCCGCGGCGCCGCCGTGGTCTACCCCAAGGACGCGGGGCAGATCCTGGCCTTCGCCGACATCTTCCCCGGCGCCCGCGTCGTGGAGGCGGGTGTCGGCTCGGGATCGCTCAGCAGCTTCCTGCTGCGGGCCATCGGCGACCAGGGCATGCTGCACAGTTACGAGCGCCGGGAGGACTTCGCCGAGATCGCCACGCAGAATGTGGAGCGCTACTTCGGCGGCCCCCACCCCGCGTGGCAGCTCACGGTCGGCGACCTCCAGGACAACCTGTCGGACACCGATGTCGACCGCGTGATTCTGGACATGCTCGCCCCTTGGGAGTGCCTGGAAGCCGTTTCCAAGGCGCTCGTCCCCGGGGGCATCCTCTGCGCGTACGTCGCGACCACCACCCAGCTCGCCCGCACCGTGGAGGCGATCCGCGAAATCGGCTGCTTCGCCGAGCCGCAGCCGTGGGAGTCGATGATCCGCAACTGGCACGTCGAGGGCCTGGCTGTCCGCCCCGACCACCGGATGATCGGCCACACCGGCTTCCTGGTCACCGCCAGGCGCCTCGCGGACGGCGTGGAGCCCCCGCTGCGCCGCCGCCGGCCGGCCAAGGGCGCGTACGGCGAGGACTACACCGGGCCCGGCAGCGAGAGCGGCTCAGCCTCCCGCGGCTGACCACGGCCGACTTCAACGTACAAGCGCCGCCGCTCAGTTCCCGCGCACTGCGCGGGAACTGAGCGGCGGCGCCTTTTCGTTGGCCGGCCGAGTTCGTCGGCGCCGCGAGTTCGCAGGAAGTACGGACCCCCTCGTTCCGCCCCGGTGTGACGTGTGGCACGATGCTGGCCACCCCAGCACCGCCGCACCACAGGAGACTCCGCGTGCAGACCTCGGAAGTCCCGGACCTGGCGCACACCCGCACCCGCCCGGCGCACTGGCTCGCCACCGCCACGGCGATGGCCGCGGTCGTCGCGGCCGCCGGCCTGCTCCAGCCCGACCATGCCACCGCGTCCCAGGCCGGCCCGGGCACGGTCACGGCGGCCGGGCCGGCCCCGGCCGCACCCGATCCGGCCGGGGTGGATTTCCCACTGGACTGCGGTGGCGCGAAAGAGCTGGTGACCAAGAAGGGGTCGGGCGACCTCGACGGTGACGGACGGCCGGAGAGCGTCGTCGTGGTCCGTTGCGAGGCGGGTTCGGGCACCCCGCCGAGCGGCGTTTACGTACTGACGCGGCAGGCCGCCCAGGGCTCGGACGCCAGGGTCGTGGCCACCTTGCTCGATCCGGCGGAGCGGTTGAGTGTGGGCTCATTCGCGGTCCGTGACGGCCTGGTCACCGCGACTCTTCTCGGCTATTCCTCGGAGGCGGTGCCGCGCTGCTGCCCGGACGAGCGCCGGCAGATCAAGTGGCGGTGGACCGACGGCAAGTTCCTCCGGGCCGACGAGGCCGCACCCAAGCCGTGAGTGTGTGATCGGTCACCCGGCGTCAGGGCCGTAGACCTCGACCCTGTCCGAAACGCGCCGCACATGGATGCAGTCGCCGGGGCACTCCTTGGCGGAGTCCACCACGTCCTGGAGAAGCGGGAGCGGCACGGGTGTTGTGGCCCCCGCCGCCTGCAGGAGCTCGTCCCCGGCGCCCTTCACGTACGCCAGGCCGTCGATGTCGAGCTCGAAGACCTCGGGCGCGTACTGGGCGCAGATGCCGTCCCCGGTGCACAGATCCTGGTCGATCCAGACCTCGAGCAGATCCCGGCCTTCGCCCGCGCTGCCGCCGGGCGCCTCGTGCTGCACGGTCATATCTCCTGCCGTTCCCTGCGCTACGTGATCCAACCTGACGCAAGTCGCGCCAGCCCTGACGGGTGTTGAACGCTTCGACGATACAACCGGCCGCTTTCCGATGTTGAACGGTGGGTATTCCCCTGGCGTGAGGGAGTACGCAAGGGTGAAGATCGGACACACCCCTACCGTCTTTGTGATCTAGGGGTTTCAATCGCCACCTGCCCAGGTAGGGTCAGGAAGCGTCCAGCTCCCCTTGGAGGAGGTGAGGACCGTGGCAGCCCACGACGACGACATCAACCGCGGCATCCGGCCCGGGCGGGGGTCTGAGGACCCAGCCGGCCAGGTTGCCTATCTCGAGCAGGAAATCGCCGTCCTGCGACGAAAGCTCGCCGACTCTCCGCGGCACACGAGGATTCTCGAAGAGCGCATCGTCGAATTGCAGACGAACCTGGCCGGCGTGTCCGCTCAGAACGAGCGACTCGCCAATACGCTCCGTGAGGCCCGGGACCAGATCGTGGCCCTCAAGGAGGAGGTCGACCGGCTCGCACAGCCGCCGGCCGGCTTCGGTGTCTTCCTGCACGCGAACGAGGACGGCACCGTCGACATCTTCACCGGGGGCCGCAAGCTCCGGGTGAATGTCAGCCCCAGCGTCGAGCCCGACGAGCTCAGGCGCGGCCAGGAGGTCATGCTCAACGAGGCGCTCAATGTGGTCGAGGCCATGGAGTTCGAGCGCGCCGGGGACATCGTCACCCTCAAGGAGATCCTCGAGGACGGCGAGCGCGCCCTGGTGGTCGGGCACACCGACGAGGAGAGGGTGGTGAGGCTCGCCGAGCCCTTGCTGGACGTCATCATCCGCCCCGGCGACGCCCTGCTGCTCGAGCCCCGCTCCGGCTACGTCTACGAGGTCGTACCCAAGAGCGAGGTCGAGGAGCTCGTCCTCGAAGAGGTCCCGGACATCGACTACGACAAGATCGGCGGTCTGGGCAACCAGATCGAGATGATCCGCGACGCGGTCGAGCTTCCGTACCTCTACCCCGACCTGTTCAAGGAGCACGAACTGCGGCCGCCCAAGGGTGTGCTGCTCTACGGGCCTCCCGGCTGCGGCAAGACGCTGATCGCCAAGGCCGTGGCCAACTCCCTTGCCAAGAAGGTCGCCGAGGTGACCGGGCAGCCTGCGGGGAAGAGCTACTTCCTCAACATCAAGGGCCCCGAGCTCCTCAACAAGTACGTCGGTGAGACCGAGCGGCACATCCGCCTCGTCTTCCAGCGTGCCCGGGAGAAGGCGAGCGAGGGCACCCCCGTCATCGTCTTCTTCGACGAGATGGAGTCGCTCTTCCGCACCCGCGGGTCCGGTGTCAGCTCGGACGTGGAGAACACCATCGTCCCGCAGCTGCTCGCCGAGATCGACGGTGTGGAGGGCCTGGAGAACGTCATCGTCATCGGTGCCTCGAACCGCGAGGACATGATCGACCCCGCGATCCTGCGGCCGGGCCGGCTCGACGTCAAGATCAAGATCGAGCGCCCGGACGCCGAGGCGGCGAAGGACATCTTCGCCAAGTACCTCAAGGCCTCGCTGCCCCTGCACGGCGACGACCTGACCGAGCACAGTGGAGACTCCGCCGCCACGGTGCACGGCATGATCCAGTCCGTCGTGGAGCAGATGTACGCCGAGTCCGAGGAGAACCGCTTCCTCGAGGTCACGTACGCCAATGGCGACAAGGAAGTCCTGTACTTCAAGGACTTCAACTCGGGAGCGATGATCCAGAACATCGTGGACCGGGCCAAGAAGATGGCCATCAAGGCCTTCCTCGACCACAACCAGAAGGGTCTGCGCGTCTCCCACCTCCTCCAGGCTTGCGTGGACGAGTTCAAGGAGAACGAGGACCTGCCCAACACGACAAACCCGGACGACTGGGCCAGGATCTCCGGAAAGAAGGGCGAGCGGATTGTATTCATCCGCACGCTCGTCACCGGAAAGCAGGGCGCGGACACCGGACGCTCCATCGACACGGTGGCAAACACCGGTCAGTACCTGTAAATGTCAGGGCGGCTGCGGGTGCCCTCTCAGGGCATCCGCAGCCAACTGCTTTTCAGGAGGCCGCAGGAGCTAGGGCAATGACTGAAATGATCTCCCCACCAGCGCAAAGGCGTTCTAGGCTCATCGGTACCGTCGAGTCGCGCGGTGCGGGGACGGGCACCGCACACGCACCGGAGAAACAGCGGTACTTGAGCGCCGCTCCCAGGTGGGAGCGCCGCCGGGCAAGGAGGGCCGCATGACCGTACGGCGAGTAATGGGTATCGAGACGGAGTACGGGATCTCCGTCCCCGGCCACCCGAACGCCAATGCCATGCTCACCTCGTCCCAGATCGTCAACGCCTACGCGGCGGCGATGCACCGGGCGCGCCGCGCCCGCTGGGACTTCGAGGAGGAGAACCCGCTGCGGGATGCCCGCGGCTTCGACCTCGCCCGCGAGGCCGCCGACTCCAGCCAGCTCACCGATGAGGACATCGGCCTGGCCAATGTCATCCTCACCAACGGTGCGCGGCTCTACGTGGACCACGCGCACCCCGAGTACAGCTCGCCGGAGGTGACCAATCCGCGCGACGCCGTCCTCTGGGACAAGGCCGGCGAGCGGATCATGGCGGAGGCCGCCGAGCGGGCGGCGCAGCTGCCGGGCGCCCAGCCGATCCACCTGTACAAGAACAACACGGATAACAAGGGCGCCTCGTACGGCACGCACGAGAACTACCTGATGAAGCGGGAGACCCCGTTCTCGGACATCGTGCGGCATCTGACGCCGTTCTTCGTCTCCCGGCAGGTCGTCACCGGTGCGGGCCGGGTCGGCATCGGCCAGGACGGCCACGAGCACGGCTTCCAGATCAGCCAGCGGGCCGACTACTTCGAGGTCGAGGTGGGGCTGGAGACCACGCTGAAGCGGCCCATCATCAACACCCGGGACGAGCCGCACTCCGACGCCGAGAAGTACCGCAGGCTCCACGTGATCATCGGGGACGCGAACCTCTCCGAGATCTCGACCTACCTGAAGCTGGGCACCACGGCCCTGGTGCTGTCGATGATCGAGGACGGCTTCATCGCCGTGGACCTCGCGGTCGACCAGCCGGTGCGCACCCTGCACCAGGTCTCGCACGACCCGACGCTGAAGCACCTGGTCACACTGCGCAGCGGTCGGACACTCACCGCTGTACAACTGCAGATGGAGTACTTCGAGCTGGCCCGCAAGTATGTCGAGGAGCGGTTCGGGGCGGACGCCGACGAGCAGACCAAGGACGTCCTGATCCGCTGGGAGGACGTGCTGGGCCGGCTGGAGAGCGATCCGATGAGCCTGTCGGGCGAGCTGGACTGGGTCGCCAAGCGGGAGCTCCTCGAAGGCTACCGGCGCCGCGACAGCCTGGGCTGGGACGCGGCCCGCCTCCACCTGGTCGACCTCCAGTACGCCGACGTACGGCCCGACAAGGGCCTGTACAACCGGCTGGCGGCCCGCGGCAAGATGAAGCGGCTGCTGGACGAGCCGGCCGTGGAACGGGCGGAGACGAAGCCTCCTGAGGACACACGGGCGTACTTCCGCGGCCGCTGTCTCGAGCAGTACGCGGACGACGTCGCGGCGGCCTCCTGGGACTCGGTCATCTTCGACCTGCCGGGCCGGGACTCGCTGCAGCGGGTGCCCACGCTGGAGCCGCTGCGCGGTACGCGTAACCACGTGAAAGAACTGCTGGACCGGTGCCGCACGGCAGAGGACCTGGTCCGCGTGCTGTCCGGCGGCTGAAATGACGCGTGGACGGGAATCATGGAGATGGCTCCCGGACGTTAGGACAAGTGCGGGGCCGATGTCAGACCCTGTATGTAGGGTCTGATCTTGGAGAGATCGATCTCGAATCGAGCGGGCGAACCGAGCGGGGTGAGGTAGAGATGGCGACCAAGGACACCGGCGGCGGACAGCAGAAGGCGACACGCTCCACCGAGGAGGTCGAGGAGCAGGCTGCGGAAGCGCAGGCCGCGGAAGACCTCAAGGAGCGCCAGGAGAAGCTGTCGGACGACGTCGACTCCGTACTGGACGAAATCGATGACGTCCTCGAGGAGAACGCCGAGGACTTCGTTCGGAGCTTCGTTCAGAAGGGTGGGGAGTAGCCCCCCGGACTTTGTTGGGGGGGCCGCCAGTTGTCCGTCCCGGGGCCGTCGGCGAAAGCCGGTCGCACCGGGGCGGATGACGGACACGGACACGGGTAAGGTCCGTGCACAGTTCGAATGATCAATCGGCTCGGCCCATGGGGGCGGGCCGCTGCCTATCCGGAAGGAAACGCGTGGAAGCCAACACTCGTAGCACCGGGCGTCTACCAGCTGCCTTCCTGACGCCGGGCTCGTCCTCGTTCATGGACTTCCTGTCCGACCACTCGCCCGAGATGCTTCCTGGCAAGCGGGTACTGCCGCCCACCAAGGGCGTGATCGAGGCGCCGCACGGTACGACCATTGTCGCGTCGACGTTCCCCGGCGGAGTGGTGCTCGCCGGTGACCGCCGGGCCACCATGGGCAACATGATCGCGCAGCGCGACATCGAGAAGGTGTTCCCGGCCGACGAGTACTCCGCGGTGGGCATCGCGGGGACGGCCGGCCTCGCCGTCGAGATGGTCAAGCTCTTCCAGCTGGAGCTGGAGCACTTCGAGAAGGTGGAGGGCGCCACGCTCTCCCTGGAGGGCAAGGCCAACCGGCTCTCCACGATGATCCGCGGCAACCTCGCCATGGCGATGCAGGGCCTGGCCGTCGTCCCTCTCTTCGCGGGCTGGGACGTGGACCGGGAGAAGGGCCGGATCTTCTCGTACGACGTCACGGGCGGCCGGTCCGAGGAGCAGGGTTACGCGGCCACCGGCTCCGGCTCGATCTTCGCGCGCGGCTCGATGAAGAAGCTGTACCGCGAGGACCTGACGGAGCAGCAGGCCACCACGCTGGTCGTACAGGCGCTGTACGACGCCGCCGACGACGACTCGGCGACCGGCGGCCCCGACCTGGCCCGCCGTATCTTCCCGATCGTCACCGTCATCACCGACGAGGGCTACCGGAAGCTGACCGAGGCGGAATCCTCCGAACTCGCCCGCACGATCACCGAGCGGCGCCTCGAACAGCCCGACGGCCCCCGCGCCCCGCTGCTCTGACGAGCGAGCGGAAGCGGACGCGGAGGCCGTCAATGCACTCGCCACTGACAGAAAGGGACGGATAGCCTGTGTCGACGCCGTTCTATGTCTCACCCCAGCAGGCCATGGCCGACCGGGCGGAGTACGCCCGGAAGGGCATCGCCCGCGGGCGCAGCCTTGTCGTGATGCAGTACGCCGACGGCATCGTGTTCGTCGGCGAGAATCCGTCCCGTGCGCTGCACAAGTTCAGCGAGATCTACGACCGGATCGGCTTCGCCGCCGCCGGCAAGTACAACGAGTACGAGAACCTGCGCATCGGCGGCGTCCGGTACGCGGATCTGCGCGGCTACACGTACGACCGTGACGACGTGACGGCCCGCGGACTCGCCAACGTGTACGCGCAGACGCTGGGCACCATCTTCTCCAGCGCCGCCGAGAAGCCCTACGAGGTGGAGCTGGTCGTCGCAGAGGTGGGCAGCGCTCCCGAGGGCGACCAGATCTACCGGCTGCCGCACGACGGATCGATCGTTGACGAGCACGGCTCGGTCGCGGTCGGCGGGAACTCCGAACAGATCAGCACCTTCCTCGACCAGCGCCACCGCGACGGGATGACGCTGGCCGAGGCGCTCAGGCTGGCCGTCCAGGCCCTGTCCAACCAGACCAACGGCAGCGAGCGGGAGATCCCCGCGGAGCGGCTGGAGGTCGCGGTCCTGGACCGGACGCGCCCGCAGCAGCGGAAGTTCAAGCGCATCGTGGGCCGTCAGCTCACGCGTCTGCTGGAGACGGAAGGCGCGACGACCGAACCGACCGAGGCTCCCTCCGACACCGAGGAGTAGCCCCCGGCCGATACCGCGCCCCGGACGCCGCGTCGCGGCTCCGGGGCACGGCTGTGTCCGGATGTGCCCCTTGGGCAGGCTCAGGCCATGGCCGCCTGCAGGCGTCGGGCTGCCGCGCGCCCGTCGGCCCGGCGGTGGCGCGCTGCGGTTCCCTCCCCGGCTGTTCTCGGGCCGGCCGTTGTCGGTCCTGCTGTTTCTCAGTGCGGTCTCAGTCCGGCGGTGGTGGCGCCGTCGACGTGCGGGTGATCAGTTCGACCGGGAGGTCGCCGGTCTGCGGTGGCCGGCCGTCGAGGACCGCGAGCAGGGCGCGCATACCGCGCGCGCCGACCTCTTCCGCGGGCAGCCGCACCGTGGTCAGCTCCGGTTCCACCGCCGTGGCAAGCGCCAGATCGTCGAATCCGGTCACCGAGACATCGTCCGGAACCCGCAGGCCGAGTCGCCGGGCAGCCTTGCAGGCCCCCGCGGCCAGGATGTCGTCGTCGCAGATGACCGCCGTGGGCCGCGGGCCGGGCCCGGTGAGGGCCGCCTCGGCCGCCCCCCGGGCCCCGTCCACGGTGAGCGGCGAGGGGGCGGACCGCACGACCGCGCCCGGCACCCCGCCGAGTGCCCCGGCGAGCGCGCGGGCCCGTACCTCGAAGGTCCACGACTCCACGGCCGAGGCGAGATGGACGAAGCGCCGGTGACCGAGGCCGAGCAGATGGGCCGTCACCTGCCGCATCCCGTCGGCCATGTCGAGGTTGACGAGTGCGGCTGCCTCGGTGTCCGCCGGGTCGCTGTCGAGCATCACCAGGGGCAGATCGGCGCCCCCGATCGCGCCGAGGGCGCCGGCCGCCATCGATGAGGCGATGACGCCGTCCAGGGCGGCCCGTGCCGAGGCGAAGGGGTCGCGGGCCGGGCCCACGCCCTCGGGGGAGGGGTAGAGCACCACGCCGAAGTCGTGTTCGGCGGCGACGCGGGCCGCGCCGGTGTAGACGCGGGCGAAGAACTCGTTCGTCAGTGCGGGGACGACGAGCAGTGCGGTGCGGGTGCGGCCCAGCCGGAGATTGCGGGCCGCCAGATTGGGCAGGTAGCCCAGCTCCTGGGCCGCGTCCCGCACCAGGCCCGCCGTGCGCTCAGAGACACGCCCCCGCCACTTCTCGCCGAGGACCAGCGAGACGGTCGCCTGTGAGACCCCGGCGGCCTGCGCCACATCACGGCTGGTGGGCCTCGTCACTGGTGCCTCCGGGGTAGACCTGCGGACAGCGGACATGGTACGTATGACTGCGGACGTTATACGTAAAACCTCGGCGGACCGCCGGGCGGAAGGGACAGCACATGGCCGCGGGATACGCGGAGCTCCTCAGGACCCGGCATGCGGCACGGCTGCTCGCCGGCACTCTCGTGGGCCGGCTGCCGAACGCCACCGCCCATATCGCGATCGTGCTGTTCACCCGGGCCGAGGGCGGCAGCTACACGCTCGCCGGAGCCCTCGCCGCCGTGTACGGCCTGGCCACCGCGGTCGGTCAGCCGCTGCTCGGCCGGGCTGTGGACCTCTACGGCCAGCCGCGCGTCCAGCTGCCGTCGGCTGTTGTGTCGGCTCTGGGAATGGCCCTGCTCGCCGTTGTGGGCACGGATCCCCTCGTGGTGGCCTACGGGGCCGTCACCGTCGCGGGACTCTTCACACCGCCCCTGGAGGGCGGCCTGCGGGCCCTGTGGCCGAGCGTGCTCAGGCACGAGGACCGGGTGCACGCCGCCTACGCGATGGACGCGGTCGCCCAGGAGATCATGTTCACGGTGGGCCCGCTGCTGGTCACGCTCCTCGTCTCGCTGTGGTCGCCCGCCGCCGCGCTGCTGGTCATCAACGCCATCGGGGTGCTCGGCGCACTCTCCGTGGTCGTCTCCGAGCCCTCCCGCGCATGGCGCTCCGCGCCCCGTGAGGCCCACTGGCTGGGTGCCCTGCGCTCGCCCGGCCTCGTCGCCCTGCTGGGCTCGTTCTTCTTCGTGGGCGTCGCCCTGGGGTCCATCACCGTCGCCGGCGTCGCGTACGCCGACGACCACGGCAACCAGTCGGTGTACGGCTGGCTGATGGCGGCCCTCGGCCTCGGTGCGCTGGTCGGCGGTGTGGTGTACGGGGCCAGACAGTGGGCAGGCGCCCCCGAGCGGCGGCTGACGTTGATCGTGGCGCTCCTCGCGCTGGGCTACCTCCCGCTGGCGCTCACCCCTGGTGTGCCTGCGATGACCCTGCTCGCGGCCGTCGCCGGAGTCTTCCTGGCGCCGGCCATCGCGTGCGCGTTCATCGTGGTCGACCGGCACGCTCCCAGGGGCACGGTGACCGAGGCGTTCTCCTGGCTGGTGACCACCTTCGGGGTCGGCGCCGCCCTCGGTACGGCGGCCGCGGGCCCGGCCGTGGAACTCGGCGGGACCGCCGCGGGCTTCGCCGTGGCGGGCGCCGGAGGAGTTGCCGCACTGCTGGTTCTGATGGCCACTCAGCAGGTCCTCGCAGCTCCTGGGCATCGCCGCGATGAAAAGAACTCATCGGAAAATGATCGAAACGGTGCCGTCGAACCCGGTTTCAGAGCAGGGCATCAGGCGTAATGTTCAGTCATGGACCGCCGCATTTTCGGGCTGGAGAACGAGTACGGCGTCACGTGCACGTTCAGGGGACAGCGCCGACTGTCTCCTGACGAAGTGGCGCGCTACCTCTTCCGCCGTGTTGTGTCATGGGGCCGCAGCAGCAACGTCTTCCTGCGGAACGGCGCCCGCCTGTACCTCGACGTGGGATCGCATCCGGAATACGCAACTCCCGAATGCGACAACGTGACCGAACTGGTCACCCACGACAAGGCCGGCGAGCGCATCCTCGAAGGCCTGCTCGTCGACGCCGAACGCCGCCTGCACGAGGAGGGAATCGCGGGCGACGTCTATCTCTTCAAGAACAACACCGACTCGGCGGGAAACTCCTACGGCTGCCACGAGAACTACCTGGTCGCCCGGCACGGAGAATTCTCCCGGCTCGCGGACATCCTCATCCCTTTCCTGGTCACACGGCAGCTGCTGTGCGGGGCGGGCAAGGTACTGCAGACCCCCCGGGGCGCGGTCTACTGCGTCAGTCAGCGCGCCGAGCACATCTGGGAGGGGGTCAGCTCCGCCACTACCCGCTCCCGGCCGATCATCAACACCCGGGACGAGCCGCACGCGGACGCCGAGCGCTACCGCCGGCTCCACGTCATCGTGGGCGACTCCAACATGTCCGAGACCACCATGCTGCTCAAGGTCGGCGCCACCGACCTGGTGCTGCGCATGATCGAGGCGGGCACGGTGATGCGTGACCTGACCCTGGAGAACCCGATCCGGGCGATCCGCGAGGTCAGCCACGACCTCACCGGGCAGCGCAAGGTGCGCCTGGCCAGCGGGCGCGAGGCGTCCGCCCTCGAGGTCCAGCGGGAGTACTACGAGAAGGCCGTGGACTTCGTCGACCGCCGGGGCATCCGTACCGGTACGGTCGAACAGGTCCTCGAACTCTGGGGACGCACCCTCGACGCCATCGAGGCGGAGGATCTCGACCGGATCGGCACCGAGATCGACTGGGTGATCAAGTACAAGCTCATCGAGCGGTACCGGGCCAAGCACAACATGACCATGTCACATCCCCGGGTCGCTCAGATAGACCTCGCGTACCACGACATCCACCGCCGCCGTGGGCTCTACTACCTGCTCGAGAAGAAGGGGCAAGCCGCCCGGATCTGCAACGACTTGAAGATCTTCGAGGGCAAATCGGTGCCGCCGCAGACCACTCGGGCCCGGCTGCGCGGTGACTTCATCCGGCGGGCACAGGAGCAGCGCCGGGACTTCACCGTCGACTGGGTGCATCTCAAGCTCAACGACCAGGCGCAGCGCACCGTGCTGTGCAAGGACCCCTTCCGGTCGGTCGACGACCGGGTGGAGAAGCTCATCGCCGGAATGTGACGGCAGCAGCACCGGACGCAAGGCGCCGTACGTTTCACGTGCGGCGCCTCGGGCACGTCGTAGAGTGGCGCGCACGCCCACACGCAAGATCTACCCCCCGACCAGATAGAGGCTTTCCGTGCGCCGTCGCTCCCTCCTCCTCGCCGTGCCCGCCGGGCTGCTCACGCTCGCGGGCTGTGGCGACGACAAGTCCGACAAGGCAAAGACCGACTCCACCCCGACGTCCTCGGCGCCTGCCACGGCGAAGATCGTCGACGGTCCGCTGCCTGCGGTCACGGCCGGTACGAAGTTCGGCGACAAGCCGACCATCGCCAAGGGGCCCGGGAAGCCGTCCACGGACCTCGCGGTCAAGACGCTGATCGAGGGCACGGGCGCCACGGTCGCCAAGGGCGACAAGCTCCAGTTCAACTACCTCGGCCAGATCTGGGACACCGCGAAGGTGTTCGACAACTCGTACGACCGCGGGAAGCCGGCCCTGTACCCCATCGGCGTCGGCCAGCTGATCCCCGGCTGGGACCAGGCGCTGGTGGGCAAGAAGGTCGGCAGCCGCGTGGAGCTCGCGGTTCCGCCGGCCCTCGGGTACGGCGGCCAGGGCAACCCGCAGGGCGGGATCAAGGGCACCGACACGCTCGTCTTCGTGGTCGACATCGCGGGCACCTTCAACGCCAAGAGCTCGGCCGACGGCAAGGAGGTCGCGCAGGACAACATCGACCTCCCCAAGGTCGGCAGCAACAAGGACGGCAAGGCGCCCTCGATCGACGTCCCGAAGAAGGACGCGCCCAAGAAGCTGGTCTCCGGCTACGTCCTCGAGGGCGACGGCGCCCCGGTCAAGGCCACGGACACGCTGCTCCTGCAGTACAAGGGCGTCCTCTGGGCCGGCGGCAAGGAGTTCGACTCCACCTACAAGCGCGGGGAGCTGGCCGAGTTCCCGCTGCAGCAGCTGATCAAGGGCTGGCAGCAGGGGCTCGCGGGCAAGAAGGTCGGCAGCCGCGTGATGCTCGTGGTGCCGCCGGAGCTGGGCTACGGCGACAAGGCATCGGGCGAAATTCCCGCCAATTCCACTCTGGTCTTCTCGCTCGACATCCTGGCTGTTCTGTAAGACTGTCCGGGTTGCCCGTACGTAAGTGAACAAGGAGCAATTTCCGTGAGCATCGAGAAGCCCGAGATCGACTTCCCGGGCGGAGAGCCGCCGGCCGACCTGGAGATCAAGGACATCTGGGAGGGTGACGGCCCTGAGGCCAAGGCCGGCGACACCGTCTCCGTCCACTACGTGGGCGTGGCCTTCTCCACCGGCGAGGAGTTCGACTCCAGCTGGAACCGCGGCACCCCGCTGAAGTTCCAGCTCGGTGTCGGCCAGGTCATCCAGGGCTGGGACAAGGGCGTACAGGGCATGAAGGTCGGCGGCCGCCGCCAGCTGACCATCCCCGCGCACCTCGCGTACGGAGACCGTGGCGCGGGCGGCCGGATCAAGCCGGGCGAGACGCTGATCTTCGTGTGCGACCTGGTCGGCGTCTGACCGGTTCGCGGCAGCGTGGCGCAGCACACCGAGGGCCCATGCCTTGAAGGCATGGGCCCTCGGGCCGCCGGGCACCGCTTTGCCGCGACACCGCGGGGCGGTACGGTCAACGGGCGGAAATGATACGAACAGAAGAGGTGTAGGGCGTCGATGGCCATTGCCAAGGCCGAGCGGCTGATGAATCTGGCGCTGTGCCTGCTCGGGACGCGGCGCCCGCTCAGCAAGCGCGAGCTGAGGGGGTCCATCGAGGCCTACCTGGAGGCCGGTTCCGACGACTCCTTCAACCGGATGTTCGAGCGGGACAAGGATGATCTCCGCGAACTCGGCCTGGTCATCGAGACGGTGGAGAACCTCGACGGCGATATCGGCTACCTCGCACGCCGTGACAGCAACCGGCTTCCGCCCGTCGCCCTGGACGCCGAGGAGGCCGCGGCCCTCGGCCTCGCCGCCAAGGTGTGGCAGCAGGCCAGGCTCGCCGGAGCGGCAACCGGCGCGCTGCAGAAGCTGCGCGCGGCGGGGATGCCCGAGGCCGTGGACCCCTATGAGGGGCAGCACAGCGCGATCGAGCCGCGGATCCCGGTGCACGAGGCCGCCTTCGAGCCGCTGATGCTGGCATGCCGCGACCGCAGGCCGGTTGTCTTCGACTACCGCAAGGCGAACGCCGCACGCCCCGAGCCCCGGCATGTCGAGCCCTGGACGCTGGAGTGCTGGCGCGGCCACTGGTACCTGGCGGGCTGGGACCGCGAACGAGGTGCCGAGCGGGTGTTCCGGCTCTCCCGGATCAGCGGCCGGGTCCGCTCCCGGGCCGGGGCCTTCACCGCGCCCGTGCCGGACGTCTCCACCGTTCGCGAGACCGTCGAGAGCTGGGCAGGCGAGACCGCCACCCGCAGCGCCGTGATCCGGCTGCGCTCGGGCGCCGGGTACCCGCTGCGCGCGAGGGCGACCGCCACCCGGGAACTGGGCGACGGCTGGGACGAGTTGGAGATTCCGTACGGACACGGGCTGGACGCCTGGCTCGTCGAGTTCGGGCCGGACGTGGTCGTACTGGAGCCCGCGGATCTGCGGGCCGATGTCGTGGACCGGCTGCGCGCCGTGGCCAAGGGCTGAGGGGGCCGCACAAGCATGGCTGCGAACGCGATCGACCAGACCCGCCGGATGCTGTCGCTGGTGACGTACCTCCGCGAGCGCCCCGGCGCGCGCGTGGGCGATGTCGCCCGCGCCTTCGGGATCACCGAGGACGAACTGATCTCCGACCTCGACGTCCTGCCGATGTGCGGGACGAGTTTCCGAGGCGGAGACCTCCTCGACATCGACACCGACGGCGAACGCATCTGGTGGCACAACCCCGACGATGTAGCGGAGCCGCTGCGGCTCGCCGCCGACGAGTCCACCGCCCTGCTGGTGGCCGCCCGCGCGGTCGCCACCCTTCCCGGGCTGCGCGCGAGCGACCGGGACGCGCTGCTGCGCGCCACCGCCAAGCTGGAGGCCGCGGCGGGTGAGGCCGCGGGAGCCAGTTCCCGGCTCTCGGTGACCTTCGAGTCCGAGGGCGGCGTATTCGCCGACGTCGACCGGGCGATCTCCGAGCGGCGCCGGCTCTGGCTGCGCTACTACTCGCCCGCCCGGGACGAACTCACCGAGCGGGAGGTCGACCCGATCCGCCTGTTCGCGGTCGGCCACACCTACATGGAGGCGTGGTGCCGGCTCTCCGAGGCGCGGCGTACCTTCCGGCTGGACCGGGTGGCGGAGATCCGGCTGCTCGACGAGCCCTCCGAGCCGCCGGCCATCGAGCCGCGTGATCTGTCGGAGGGCCTGGTGCAGCCCGCGGCCGAGGACCCCGAGGTGGTCGTCGAGGTGGGCCCCGGGGGCCGCTGGGTCGCCGAGTACTACCCGCACGACAGCGCGGAGGAACTGCCCGACGGGGGGCTGCGGATCGCGCTGCGCACCCCCGACCCGGCTTCGCTGCGCCGGCTGGCGCTGCGGCTCGGCAGGGACGGCCGGATCGTGTCCCCGCGGGACCTCGCGGACAGCGCACAGCAAGCGGCCCGCGAGGGGCTCGCGGCGTACGACGGTCGGGAGTGAGGGGTGTGCGCATGATGCCTGGCATTTCAGGATTGTCGGCCCAGGTGGGGCCGGTCCTCTTCAAGGCCGCCTGCCCGGACTGCAGTGCGCGCTTCGAACTCTCCGCGGGCGCCCTGCGGCTGGCGATCGGAGCCAGCCGCCGCACCACCTTCTACTCCTTCACCTGCCCCGAGTGCGGATCGGCGGTGCGCAAGCCTGCCGGCGAGCGGATCGTCGAGCTGCTCACCGGGGGCGGCGTGCGGACGCTGCGCCTCCACTCCACCGTCTGACCGTCTAGGCTCTGCGCATGCTGTGGCCGATGCTCGCAATCGCTCTGGGATTCCTCGGAATCGCCGTACTCGGCACCCTGGCCATCAGGGTCTTCGTCGAGGTGCGGCGGCTCGGCCGCCAGGTCTCCGAGACGGCGGGGAGGATCAACCGCGCGGCGGAGGACCTGGAACGCGCCGCGTCGGACATGGCTCGCACCGGCGAAGCCCTGCGATAGCCGTCCGGGGTCTCCTGCGGCGGGACGACGGGCGGTACGCTGAAGATCGCGACCTGCAAGCGAGGCGCAGGCCGTAGCCGGGAGTACACACGGGGATTGCCCCGTGTTCGCGCCCGCGGGTTACGATCGCTGCCAGAACGACGGTAGGACAACTGTCCTAGCGGCACGACAGCCCACCCAGCCGCCCTCGGTGAGAAGGTACACGCTTATGTTCGGAAGGCTCGGCGCTCCCGAGATCATTCTTATCCTCGTCGTCATCATCCTGCTGTTCGGCGCGAAGAAGCTTCCGGACATGGCTCGTTCGCTGGGCAAGTCCGCGCGCATCCTCAAGAGCGAAGCCAAGGCGATGAAGTCCGAGGGTGGCCAGCAGCCGGCTCCGGCCGACCCCCCGGCACCCGGCGCTTCCCAGGACCAGGCGGTACCGCGCACGATCCAGGCCGCGCCCGGTGACGTGACCAGCTCGCGTCCGGTCAGCGAGCCGACCGACTCGACCAAGCGCTGACACCTGGGCCGATGCAGGCGCCGAGACCGGTGGTGGCCTGCCGCACGAGATGAGGACGTGGGTTGCTCAAGTCTGCCCGCAAGCAGGAGAAGGATCCCGAAGGGCGGATGCCGCTCGCGGAGCATCTGCGTGAGCTTCGCAACCGGCTCGCCAAGGGGCTGCTGGCGATTGTCGCGATCACGGTCGTGGCCGCCTTCTTCTACAACGACATCATCAACCTGTTCACCAAGCCGGTCCTGGACTCGGTGGGCTGTCCCTCGTCGTTCACGGAGCTGGCCCAGCAGCCGAAGGACACCACCTGCGCGCAGATCACCATCAACGGTCTGCTCACGCCCTTCACCCTGGCGCTCAAGGTCTCGCTCATGGCGGGTGTCGTCCTCGCCTCGCCGATCTGGCTCTACCAGCTGTGGGCCTTCCTCGCCCCCGGCCTGCACAACAGTGAGAAGAAGTACGCGCTGGCGTTCGTCGGCGCGGGTTTCCCCCTCTTCCTGCTCGGCGGTTACTTCGCGTACTCGGTACTGCCGACCACCGCGAAGGTCCTGATCGAGTTCACGCCGTTCGGCGTCGACAACCTGCTGCCCCTCGACGATCTGCTCGACCTCGTGACGCGCATGGTCATCGTCTTCGGCCTCTCCTTCGAGTTGCCGCTCCTGCTGGTGCTGCTGAACTTCGGCGGCGTGATCACGGGCAGGCGGATGCTCGGCTGGTGGCGCGCCATGATCATGGGCATCACCCTCTTCGCCGCGATCGCCACCCCCAGCACGGACCCGCTGACCATGCTCGCGCTGGCTGTCCCCATCTGGGTGCTGTACTTCGCCGCCACGGCCATCTCGCTGATCAACGACCGGCGCCGGGCGGCCCGCGACGCGGCGGGTCCCGCCGACGACGAGGCCTCCGCGCTCGACCTCACGCCCGAGACGATCGGTGCCATCGAGCCCGTTGTCACGGCGCCGGCGCTGCCGGAACAGGCCGACGGCGGTCGCGCACAGCGGCTGAACGGTTACGACGACGTCACCTGACCTTCCCGGTCCCGTCGCGTGACCTGGGACGCCGTCCGGGTGATACCCCCGGTCATATAAAGATCGCGCTGACTGTCAGTGGTGACGGGTAGGCTCGTGAGCAAGATGACCGAGGACCTCTCACCTGCTGAGCGCTACGCCGCCGCCCGGATCCGCGCCGCCGAGGAGGCCACCGCCCTGGCCCCCTTCCGCGAGCTGTACGAATTCGAGCTGGACCCCTTCCAGATCGAGGCCTGCCAAGCGCTGGAGTCGGGCAAGGGCGTGCTCGTCGCCGCCCCGACCGGCTCGGGCAAGACCATCGTCGGCGAGTTCGCCGTCCACCTCGCCCTGGCCCAGGGCCGCAAGTGCTTCTACACCACGCCCATCAAGGCTCTCTCCAACCAGAAGTACACCGACCTCGTGAAGCGCTACGGCGCGGAGAAGGTCGGCCTGCTCACCGGGGACAACAGCGTCAACTCCGACGCGCCGGTGGTCGTGATGACCACCGAGGTGCTCCGCAACATGCTGTACGCGGGCTCCCAGTCGCTGCGAGGCCTCGGGTACGTCGTGATGGACGAGGTGCACTACCTGTCCGACCGCTTCCGCGGGGCCGTGTGGGAAGAGGTGATCATCCACCTTCCCGAATCCGTGACCCTGGTGTCACTGTCGGCGACCGTGTCCAACGCCGAGGAGTTCGGCGACTGGCTGGACACGGTCCGTGGCGACACCGAAGTGATCGTCTCCGAGGACCGGCCCGTACCGCTATGGCAGCACGTGCTCGCCGGCCGCCGGATGTACGACCTCTTCGAGGAGGAGACCGACCACGGCGGCCGCGGTGCCGGGCGCCGCGAGGTCAACCCCGACCTCGTACGCATGGCCCGGATGGAGAGCCAGCGCACGTACAACCCACGCGAGCGGCGCCGCGGCAAGATGGTGCGCGAAGCGGACCGCGAGCGGGAGCGCCGGCAGCGCAACAGGATCTGGACCCCGGCCAGGCCCGAGGTCATCGAGCGGCTGGACGCCGCGGGCCTGCTGCCCGCGATCACCTTCATCTTCAGCCGGGCCGGCTGCGAGGCCGCCGTCCAGCAGTGCATGCACGCCGGACTCCGGCTCAACGACGAGGACGCGCGCCGGCGGGTGCGCGAGATCGTCGAGGAGCGGACGGCCTCCATCCCCGGCGAGGACCTGAACGTCCTCGGGTACTACGAGTGGCTGGAGGGCCTGGAGCGGGGTATCGCCGCGCACCACGCCGGCATGCTGCCCACGTTCAAGGAGGTCGTCGAAGAGCTGTTCGTGCGCGGCCTGGTCAAGGCCGTCTTCGCGACCGAGACCCTCGCGCTGGGCATCAACATGCCCGCGCGGTCAGTGGTGTTGGAGAAGCTCGTCAAGTGGAACGGCGAGCAGCACGCCGACATCACCCCCGGCGAGTACACCCAGCTCACCGGACGGGCCGGCCGGCGCGGCATCGACGTCGAGGGGTACGCCGTGGTGCTCTGGCAGCGCGGCATGGACCCGGGCGCGCTCGCGGGCCTCGCCGGTACCCGTACGTATCCGCTTCGGTCCAGCTTCAAGCCCTCGTACAACATGGCCGTGAACTTGGTGCAGCAGTTCGGCCGGCACCGCTCGCGCGAGCTGCTGGAGACGTCGTTCGCGCAGTTCCAGGCCGACAAGTCGGTCGTCGGCATCTCCCGGCAGGTCCAGAAGAACGAAGAGGGCCTCGAGGGCTACCGCGAGGGCATGACCTGCCATCTGGGGAACTTCGAGGAGTACGCGCGGCTGCGTCGCGAACTGAAGGACCGGGAGACCGAACTGGCCAAGCAGGGCGTGGCGCAGCGGAGGGCCGCCGCCGCGACCTCGCTGGAGAAGCTCAAGCCCGGTGACGTCATCCATGTACCCGCGGGCAAGTTCGCCGGGCTGGCACTGGTGCTGGACCCCGGACTGCCCGCCGGGCGTACCAACGGCCATCGGGGCCTCGAACATTACGACGGTCCGCGCCCGTTGGTGCTCACCGCCGAGCGGCAGGTCAAGCGACTCGCCTCGATGGACTTCCCGGTGCCGGTGGAAGCGATGGAGCGGATGCGGATCCCCAAGTCCTTCAACGCGCGCAGCCCGCAGTCCCGCCGGGACCTGGCGTCCGCCCTGCGGAGCAAGGCCGGCCACATCGAACCGGAGCGGCACCGCAAGCAGCGGGCCGCGGCCGCCGACGACCGGGACATCGCCCGGCTGCGTACGGAGATCCGCGCACACCCGTGCCACGGCTGCGACGAGCGCGAGGACCACGCCCGTTGGGCCGAGCGGTACCACCGGCTGCAGCGTGACACCAAGCAGCTGGAGCGGCGCATCGAGGGGCGGACGAACACCATCGCCCGCACCTTCGACCGGATTCACGCGCTCCTGACCGAGCTGGACTATCTCCGTGGCAACGAGGTCACCGAGCACGGCAGGCGGTTGGCCCGGCTGTACGGCGAGCTGGACCTGCTGGCCAGCGAATGCCTGCGGGCCGGGGTGTGGGAGGGCCTGAACCCTCCAGAACTCGCCGCCTGCGTCTCGGCGCTGGTGTACGAGTCGCGGCAGTCCGACGACGCGGTGGTGCCCAAGACGCCCACGGGCAAGGCGCAGGTCGCGCTCGGCGAGATGGTCCGGATCTGGGGCCGCCTCGACGCGCTGGAGGAGGACCACAAGATCAACCAGGCGGAGGGCGTCGGCCAGCGCGAGCCCGACCTCGGCTTCGCCTGGGCGGCGTACCAGTGGGCCTCCGGCAAGGGGCTCGACGAGGTCCTGCGCGAGGCGGAGATGCCGGCCGGTGACTTCGTGCGCTGGAGCAAGCAGGTCATCGATGTGCTGGGGCAGATCGCGGCGGCGGCGCCGTCCACCAGTGATGGCAGCACGGTAGCCAGGAACGCACGCAAGGCGGTCGACGCACTGCTGCGCGGCGTCGTGGCGTACAGCTCGGTCGGCTGACCGGGCGGCCCCTCGACGGGGCGGTTTGCGCATCGGCCGGCACCCCGAGGGTGCCGGCCGGCGGCTTTCCGGGGCGGCCGGCATCGCGTACGGCCGCCCCGGCCGTTGTTACGCGCGCGCGGTGTACGCCCGCCAGCCGCCGTACTCAGTGATGTCGACGGCACCGTCGACGGCGGCCGGTTCGCAGAGGAAGCCGGGCACGGTAGTTCCGTCGGCCAGCTCGACACGGCCGATCGCCATGGGGCGGGGGAGGGCGGCCGTCAGCGCGCCGAGCCCCTCCCGGGGCAGCTCCCAGATCTCGGCTTCGATGGCGGCTCCGCCGGGCCGGCCCTCGCAGACGTGGACGAGGCCCGGCTTGGGCGGGTCGGTGCGCAGGGCGTACAGCCGGTAGGCGGAGGCGGTTGTGGTGGTGGCGACCAAGGTCGCGCCGTGCGCCAGCAGTTGGGGGTTGAGAGGGCCGCCGGTCAGGTGGGCGCCGACCACCGCGACGCGGACGGCCGGGGTGAGCAGGGCGGCGATCCGGGCGAGCCGCTCGTCCGTGAAGGCGGGGCCGACCAGCATCACCCCGAAGGGCAGTCCGGCGACTTCGCCCGCCGGGGCGGCGACCGCGCAGAGGTCGAACAGATTGGCCGAGTTGGTGAAGCGGCCGAGGCGGGCGTTGGCGCCGACGGGATCCGCCGCGACCTCGGCGAGGGTGGGGTGCCCGGGCGTGGTGGGCAGCAGCAGGGCGTCCGCCTGGCCGAGTGCCGCCATCGCCGCGGCGCGGAGTCCGGCGAGTCGCTCCCGGTCCGCGAAGAGGCGGTGTGCCGGGATGTCCCGGGCGTTGCCGATGATCCGGGCCACGGTGGGGTCCAGGTCGGCGGCGCCCGCGTGCTTGTCGACGAAGTCTCCGACCGCCGCGTAGCGCTCGGCGACGAAGGCGCCCTCGTACAGCATCGCCGCCGCGGCGGTGAAGGGGGAGAGGTCGACGGGCACCAGGTCGGCGCCGCCCGCCCGGAGTCGGGCCGCGGCGGCTTCATGGGCCGCGGCCCAGCCCTCGTCCAGCTCGCCGAGCTGTGCGGTGTCCGGTACGGCGACGCGCCAGGGGCCGGGGACTCGCGGCGGCTGCGGGCCCGGTACCCGGACCGGTGGCGCGGACATCACAGCGAGAGCCCGTTCGGCCTCGGGCAGTGTGCGGGCGAAGACGCTGACGCAGTCCAGGCTCGCGCAGGCCGGGACGACGCCGGCGGCGGGCACGAGGCCCCGGGTCGGCTTGAGTCCGACGATGCCGTTGAAGGCGGCCGGGACCCGGCCTGAGCCGGCCGTGTCGGTGCCCAGCGCGAGGTCAGCGATGCCGAGCGCCACAGCGACCGCCGAGCCGGAGCTGGATCCGCCCGCGACGCGCTGCGGGTCGATGGCGTTGCGTACCGCGCCGTACGGGGAGCGGGTGCCGACCAGGCCGGTGGCGAACTGGTCCAGGTTGGTGCTGCCCAGTACGAGCGCGCCCGCCGCTCTGAGCCGGCCCACGACAGGTGCGTCGGCCTCCGGTTCGTAGGCGTAGGACGGGCACCCGGCGGTGGTGGGCAGTCCGGCCACGTCGATATTGCCCTTGACGGCGAGCGTGCGCCCGGCGAGGGGCAGGTGCTCTCCGGCTGCGCGCCGCTCGTCCAGCGCGCGGGCCTCCGCCTCCGCTTCGGCCTGCGGACGGAGCGTGATCCACACCTCGGGGCGGTCGACGGCCGCGAGACGGTCGTAGGCGGCGCGGACGCGGGCGAGCGTGGGGCCGGTCATCGGTCCTCCTCGGTGGTCAGGATCAGGAGCGGTGTCCCCGCCTCCACTTGAGTGCCCGGGGCGGCCAGGACCTCGGTCACCACACCGTTCACCGGTGCGTGGACGCGCGACTCCATCTTCATGGCCTCCAGGGCCAGCAGCGGCTGGCCGGACCGAACCGTGTCTCCAGGGCTCACATTCACCTGCCAGACCGAGGCCGCGAACTCCGCCTCGATCAGGGTGGCTCCCGGCGGGACCGTGAAGTCGGGCGTGGGAGCGGGCGGGGCGGCGGCCGCGTCCGCGCGGGCGAACTCTCCCGCCGCTTCCCACGCGTCGCGTTCCGCGCCGAACGCCGTGGCCTGGCCGGCACGGAAGGCCGCGATCGAAGCGGCGTTGTCCGCCAGGAAGCGCTGGTGCTCGGCCAGGGCGAAAGTACCCTCCTCGATGCGGGGTTCGAAGCGGCCCGCGGCCATGTCGGCGCGCAGTTCGAGGAGTTCGTCCACGCCGACCGGGTACCACCTGATCCGGTCGAAGAAGCGCAGAAGCCACGGAGAGCCCGGCTCGAACGCTCCGCGCTGCTGCCACCCCGACCAGACCTGCGTGGTGCGGCCGACGAACTGGTAGCCGCCCGGCCCCTCCATTCCGTAGACGCACAGATACGCGCCGCCGATGCCCACCGAGTTTTCCGCGGTCCAGGTGCGAGCGGGGTTGTACTTCGTGGTGACCAGCCGGTGGCGGGGGTCGAGCGGGGTGGCGACCGGTGCCCCGAGATAGACGTCGCCGAGACCCAGTACGAGGTACTCGGCTTCGAAGACCGTGCGGTAGACGTCGTCCGGCGAGTGGAGGCCGTTGACACGGCGGATGAACTCGATGTTCCACGGACACCACGGCGCATCGTCCCGCACACCGGTCATGTAGCGGGTTATGGCCTCCCGGGTCGCCGGATCGTCCCAGGAGAGCGGCAGGTGGACGGTCCGGGACGAGACCACCAGGGCGTCGGTGGGCGGGAGTCCGGCCTCCACGCCGCGGAGCAGGGCGAGGACCTCGTCCTGCGGGAGGACGTCCGGGTCTGTCTTGATCTGGAGGGAGCGGATGCCCGGGGTCAGATCGGTGATGCCCGGCACGTCCTGTGCGGCCAGCGCCTCCGCCAGCGCGTGGATCCTCATCCGGAGGGCCAGGTCGAGCTGCATCGGACCGTACTCGACCAGTATGTTGTCGTCGCCGCTGCGGCGGTACGTGACGTCCGGGCCCCGTCCGAGAATGCCGCCGTCCACGATCGCCGGCCGGTCGGCGACCGGTTCGGCGGCGGGGGCGCGGCGGAGGGACAGCGCGGCGGCCGCGGTGACGGGGACGAAGCGTACGGTGTCGCCGGGGCGGAGCTGGCCGAGCTTCCACCGCTGTCCGGAGACGACCGTGGCCGGGCAGACGAAGCCGCCGAGCGAGGGGCCGTCGGGGCCGAGCAGGACCGGCATGTCGCCGGTGTAGTCGACCGCGCCGACCGAGTAGGGCGTGTCGTGGATGTTGGAGGGGTGCAGGCCCGCCTCGCCGCCGTCCGGGCGGGCCCAGCGCGGCTTCGGCCCGACCAGGCGGACGCCGGTACGCGCCGAGTTGAAGTGCACCTTCCACTCGGCCGCGTAGAACTCGTGGATGTCGTCCTCGGTGAAGAACTCCGGCGCCGCGTGCGGGCCTTCGACCGCGCCGATGTTCCAGACGGTGGCGAAGGACGGCCGCGCGGTGTGCGGAACCGGGGTGCGGCCGGGACGCCGCGCGCCGCCGTGCAGCACGTCGCCCGTACGCAGGGCCCTGCCGCCGTGACCGCCGAACCCGCCGAGCGTGAAGGTGGACGCGCTGCCCAGGAAGCCCGGGACGTCCAGGCCGCCGCCCGCGAAGAGGACATAGGTGCGCAGGCCCGCGTGTGTGGGGGAGCCGACCACGAGTGTGGCCCCGGCGGGCACGGTGAACGGCTCCCACTGCGGGGCGGCCGCCCCGTCGACCGTGACCGGGGCGGGCGCTCCCGTGACGCAGACGGTCGTGGCCCGGGTGAAGCGGAGTGCCGGCCCCTGGAGGGTGCATTCGAGGCCGGGCGCGCCCTCGTTGTTGCCGAGCGCGGTGTTGCCGAGGCGGAAGGAGAGATCGTCCATCGGGCCGCAGGGCGGGACCCCGACGTGCCAGTAGCCGGTGCGGCCGGGCCAGTCCTGGACGGTGGTGAGGGTGCCGGCGGCCGTCACCTCGATACGGGGCGTGGGATCGGCGACCGTGGCGAGGGTGGCGGTGGTGTGGGTGGCCGCCCGGACGGCGGCGTGGCCCAGGGCCGCCCGTACCAGCCCGAGATTCGTCTCGATGCCGTCCAGCCGGGTCTCGGCGAGGGCCGCGTCCAGTCGGTTCAGCGCCTGCGCCCGGTCGTCGCCGTAGGCGACGACCTTGGCGAGCATCGGGTCGTATGCGGTGGTGACCTCGGTTCCGGTCTCCACCCAGGTGTCCACCCGGACGCCGGGCGGGAAGGCGGCTCGTGTGAGGAGTCCTGCGCCGGGCCGGTGGTCCCGGGACGGATCCTCGGCGTAGAGGCGGGCCTCCACGGCGTGGCCGCGCGGAGGCCCGGGATCGGCGACCACGCCCGTGTCGCCCTGCGCGAGCCGCAGCATCCATTCGACGAGGTCTACGCCGTAGATCTCCTCGGTGACCGGGTGTTCCACCTGGAGGCGGGTGTTGACCTCGAGGAAGTACGCGTCCTCGCGGACGGCGTCGTACACGAACTCGACCGTCCCGGCCGACCGGTAGCCCACCGACGCGCACAGTTCACGGGCGCTCGCGGCCAGTCGGGTACGTACGGATGCGGGCAGACGGGGCGCCGGTGCCTCCTCCAGCACCTTCTGGTTGCGGCGCTGGAGGGAGCAGTCGCGGTCTCCGAGGGTGACGACCTTTCCCAGGCCGTCGCCGAAGACCTGCACCTCGACATGGCGGGCGCGCTCGACCAGCCGTTCCAGGAACACTCCGGCCGAGGAGAACGACGCCGCGGCCACGCGCTGCACCCGCTCCCACGCATCGGCCAGGCCGGCCGCGTCGTGGCAGGCCTGCATGCCGATGCCGCCCCCGCCACCGGTGGCCTTGAGCATCACCGGGTAGCCGACGGCCTCGGCGCCCGCCAGCGCGGCGGCGAGGTCGGGCAGCAGCCCGGTACCCGGCGCCATCGGGACACCGGCGGCCTCGGCTGCGGCGCGGGCGGTGTGCTTGGCACCGAACAGCTCGAGTTGGGCCGGCGACGGGCCGACGAAGACGATTCCGGCGTCCTCGCAGCGCCGGGCGAACTCAGCGTCCTCGGAGAGGAAGCCGTAGCCGGGGTGGATGGCACCGGCGCCGGTGTCCTTCGCCGCCTTCAGAACGAGATCGGCGTCGAGGTAGGACTCCTTGGCGGGCGCCGGACCCAGCCGTACCGCCTCGTCGGCGAGCCGCACATGGGGCGACGGCCGGTCGGGGTCGGAGAAGACGGCCACGGTACGCAGGCCGAGCCGGCGGGCCGTACGGATGATGCGGACGGCGATCTCACCCCGGTTGGCGACCAGCAGCGTGTCGAAGGTCATGCGGCACCCGCCCCGGCCGGGCCGACCGTCATCCGGACCGCGGTCGGCTCGAAGCCGTTGCACGGGTTGTTGATCTGCGGGCAGTTGGAGACGAGGACCAGGACGTCCGTCTCCGCCCGCAGGGTGACCCGCAGGCCGGGAGCGGAGATCCCGTCGACGATGCCGAGCGTGCCGTCCTTCTCGACCGGTACGTTCATGTACCAGTTGATGTTGGAGACCAGATCGCGCTTGTCGAGGCCGTAACGCGCCCCCTCGGCGAGGAAGTTGTCGACACACGCGTGCTGCGACCAGGTGTGGTGGCCGTAGCGCAGGGTGTTGGACTCCTTGGAGCACGCGCCGCCCACCGTGTCGTGCCGGCCGCACGTGTCCTCGGTGACCGTCATCAGCGGGGTGTGTTCGTTGGAGAGCAGCACGCTGCCGGTGGTCAGGAAGATGTTCCCCTGTGCCTGGACGGTGTCGGGGACGCTGTAGCGGACGCCCGTGTCGTGGGCGTCGTACACCAGGAAGTCCACGGCCTGGTTGCCGTGCAGGTCGGTGAGGGTGAGCTGTTCGCCTTCGCGGACGTATGCCGACCAGGCGGCGCGGGCGGGCACGTCGGTCGCCACGGTCATGAGAGCCCCCTGGAGGCGAGGAAGTCGGCGGTGTTGGCGTAGGCACGGCGTCCCTCCGGGGTCGCCTCCCACAGCGGGTCGCCCGGGGCGGTCGGCCGTGCCTGCCAGGCCAGCACCTCCAGCGGCGTCGAGGTGTAGGCGGGCCGGGGGTCAAGCGGGTGCGGGACGTTCGCGATCAGTACGGTCAGGTCCTGCTCGGCACGCAGGACCACCGAGGCGCCCGGGCCGGCCGTACCGGTGAAGTCCAGCGAGCCGTCCTGCCGCACCTCCACGCCCTGGAAGAAGGACACGGAGGGCGGCAGATCGCGCGGCGCCAGACCGTTCTTGAGCGCGGCGACCTTCAGCAGCTCCCGGCCGGCGGGGGAGGCGGACTGCGGAGTGCCGTCTCCGTACCGCTCGGTGTTCCTCACCAGCGTCGAGGTGCCGCAGAGGGCGTCGTGGCGGCCGGACGTGTCCACGACCACCGAGGCGAGCACGCGCCCCTGGTCCGAGAGGATCAGCCGGCCCTCGCCCAGGTAGGCGTTCCACTGCACCTTGACCGTGTCAGCGGTGTTGAGCCGCTCCCAGGGCCGGTCGGCGACGAAGAGCAGCAGGTGGGCGCAGGCATCCCCCGCCAGGTCGGTCAGGCGCAGCTCGGTGCCCCTGGCCAGTACCCGGTGGGTGTAGTTGCCGCCCGCCACGGTCTCCGCCCAGACGAGCTGCTGCGCGGCGGTCCCGGCGGGCGGCGCGGGCCACTCACGGGCCGGTACCACGGGCTGGGGCCCGGTGCGGGCGCGCTCCTGGGCCTCCTGGGCGCGGGCGTGGTCCCGTGCCCCGTACGTCGTGGCTGTCGCCATGGCTCGACCTCCGGCTCGGCGGTAATTTCTGTCGCACGACAGAAATTAGGAGGCGGCCGAGTCGGGCCCGTTGCCCGGCCGTTGCGCGTGGGTTACCGGGCGCTCACGCGGGGGGCCGGTCGGCGGGGACGTCGCGACGGATGCCGGTACGGTGCGGGGACGGCGTGGCGACCGGTGTCGTGTCCGGGGCCGGCCGGGCCTGGCCGGTACCGGCGGGACGGGACGGGCCGGGCGGAGGCAAGATCCGTACGGTCGCCGCTGTGCGACGATCGGAACCATGGGCACCACAGGAAGACGCGTCGGACGGCCTCGCGCCGATCAGCGGGCGGACAGCGGGCTGCCGGCCCGTGAAGAACTGCTCGCCGCGGCGGCCGAGTTGTTCACGACGAGCGGGTACGCCGCCACCACGACCCGCGCCGTCGCCGAACGCGCCGGTATGCGGCAGGCCACGATGTACCACTACTTCACCGGCAAGGAGGAACTCCTCGCCGAGCTCCTCGAATCCACGGTCGCTCCTTCGCTCGCCCTCGCCCGCCGCCTGCTCGCCGACCACGAAGCCTCCGCGGAGTCCCGCCTGTGGGAGCTGTGCCGTTCGGACGTCGAGCTGCTCTGCGGGGGCCGGCACAATCTGGGCGGCCTCTACCTCCTCCCCGAAGTACGCGCGGAACGGTTCGCCGGATTCCATCGCGTCCGGACCGAACTCAAGGAGGCCTACGGGCAGTTGCTGGCCGCCACTTCGCCGGGCGCCGCGCTGGACAAGGATGGGCTCGCGCTCCGTACCGACCTGGTCTTCGGGCTCATCGAGAGCGTCATCCTCATTCACCGCTCCGACCCCGACCGTCCCGTTGCCGCCTTCGCCGAGGCGACCGCGGACGCGGCGCTGCGCATCGCGGGTGTCCCCTGGGAGTGACCGGACAGCCCCCGGGATGCCCGGCCGCCGTCAGCCGGCTGACCACTCCTCGTACGAGGTCCACGCCCCCAGCGAGCGGGAGCTCTCGAACCGGTGGGCGCGTCCGGTGATCGGGTCGCTGAACTCCATCGCCCGGGAGAGGAGTTGCAGAGGCCGTCGGAAGTCGTCCCGGGCGGGGTCGGTGACCACCGGATAGACCGGGTCGCCGAGAATGGGAATGCCCAGCGCGTTCATGTGCACCCGCAGCTGATGCGTACGGCCGGTCGTGGGCGTGAGCCGGTACCGGCCCAGCCCGCCGCGGCGCTCCGCCGGTTCGATCAGGCTCTCGCTGTTGGGGTCGCCGGGAATCTCCCGCGCGGCGACGACTCCGCGGACCTTCTCGATCCGGCTGCGTACGGTCCTGGGGAGGGTGAGCTCCGGATCGTACGGGGCGACCGCCTCGTACTCCTTGCGTACTCGCTGCTCCTGGAAGAGCGACTGGTACGCGCCACGGTCCTCGGGCCGTACCGTGAACATCACCAGCCCGGCGGTGAGCCGGTCAAGCCGGTGCGCGGGGCTGAGCGCGGGCAGTGCGAGATCCCTGCGCAGCCGCGACAGGGCTGTCTCGGCCACATGGCTGCCGCGGGGGATGGTAGCCAGAAAATGCGGCTTGTCGGCGACCACCAGGTGCTCGTCGCGGTAGAGGACCTCGATGCCGAACGGCACCGGTACCTCGTCCGGCAGCTCCCGGTGGAACCACACGTAGGCCCCGGGCGCGAACGGCGCCCCGGGCGGGATGGGCCCGTCCACCCCGACGACGGCGCCGTCGCGCATCATGGCGTCGATCACCGCGGCGCCCTTCGGCAGCCGTTCGACGAGGTGATCGCGCACGGTCGCCCACGGTCCGGCGAGGGGAAGCCTCAGCCGGACCGGGTCGACTCCGTCCCGCTGGGGGAGGGGTGGCGGGGGCACCCTGGGTCTGCGTCTCATCACCGCCCAGCGTACGAGGCCCTGCGACGGGCCCGGGCCACTCGGGAGGCAGTCCGGGCGCTGCCGTCGCGCCCAGGGTCTCTGATCCGCCTGCTCCAAGCGAGAGACCCAAGCCCTCGACATGGGTCCGGACCCCGTCCCTACACTTGGTGTACGTACTCCGAAGGCCTGTGATGATCATGACACTCGACATCGATCGCGCCGCCGAGTCCATCGCCCGCATGGACTACGACGACCTCCGCACCAAGGCCGACGTGCTTCCCGCCCTGAGGTGCGACTCCCCCGAGGGCAGCGGAATCCGCGCCCAAGAGGCAGTGCTGGACCATGTCATCGAGGCCCAGGAGTCCTACGAGCGCGGCTGACGTGCGGGGCGGAAACCGCCCTCGGCCTCGGCCGAGGGCCCTCGATGTGCGCGCCACGCCCGCCACACCGCTCCGAGCCCCACGCTGACGAGCAGGAACAGCGTCGTGAACCACTGGAAGTACCAGTGGCCGCCCTCGGGGTCGTACACCGCGGCGCGGGGCCAGGCCAGGTTGACCGTCATCCCCACGCCGTACGCGAAAGCCAGCGCGTTCACCGGCAGGCCCCAGCGGCCGAGCGAGAACAGGGGTTTGCCCGCCTCGTCCGCGCCTGCGTCCGGGGTGAACCCACCGCGGAGTCTGCGGACCAGCATCGGACCGGTCACCATCGCGTACGCGAGGTAGAGCATCGCGATGCACGTCGTGCCGATCGCGAGAAAGGCCTCGGGGGAGGCGAGGTTCAGCAGGCCCAGAGCGGCGGCGGCCGCCCCGACGACCAGAGCGGGGCCGGCCGGCATTCCGGTGCGCGGGGAGACCTTCGCGAGCCGGGTGGAGAACGGCAGCACACCGTCGCGTGCCATGGAGAAGAGCATCCGGGCCCCGGCCGTCTGGATGGCGAGAGTGGCCACCGCGATCGCCACCACCACATCGGCGAGCAGGGCCTTGCCGACCCCGTCGCCCAGGCTGCTGGTCAGCACGTAGGACAGGCCCTCGGTCGCGAGCCGGCCGTCGGTGAGGCTCGGTGCGGCCAGCACTCCGCCCAACAGGAGCAGTCCGCCGAGGAGACCGGCCGCGGCAAGGGCGAGCAGGATCGTGCGCGGGGCCGTGCGGCGGGGGCTGCGGGTCTCCTCACTCAGTTCGCCCGCGCTGTCGAAGCCGATGAGGACGTACGCCGCGGTGAACGAGCCGACGAGCAGCGCTCCGATCGCCCCGCCCTGGCCACCGGTGTGCAGGGTGACGCCCGCGCCGCGCTCGGTGTGGGTCAGCAGCAGCACCACGATCAGGACGGCGCCGACGATCTCGGCGGTCACGCCGACCCGGTTGACGGCCGACATGACGCGGTTGTCGAGCAGGTTGACAGCGGTGGTGAGGGCGAGCAGGCCGACCGCGAGCAGCGCCGCGTTGGCGGCGCCGGTCGGTGAGGTGGGTGCGGGGTCGCCACCGACGAGCTGGAAGCCGGACCAGATCGCGGGCAGGACGACCTGGAGGGCGAGGGCTGCCGCGGCGACGACCACCACCTGGCCGATCACCATGATCCAGCCTGCGAACCAGCCGAAGGCCGGGGTACTGAGCCGGGTCGACCACTGGTAGATGGCGCCCGACAGCGGGTAGCGGGCGGCCAGTTCGGCGAAGCAGGCGGCGACGAGCAGTTGACCGGCGAGTACGGCCGGCCAGGTCCAGAAGAACGCCGCGCCGCCGAAGGAGAAGCCGAACGCGAAGAACTGGAAGACGGTGGTGAGGACGGAGATGAAGGAGAAACCGGCGGCGAAGCTGGCGTACCGCCCCATGCTGCGGCGCAGTTCCTGGCGGTAGCCGAAGCCGGCCAGCGCGGCCGAGTCGCTCGGGCCGGCCTCAGGCGGATCAGGTCGTACGTCCGTGGGTGCGGTGGCGGTCATGGCAGCCCCTGTCGCTGATTCCTGTCGGGTGACAGAAATTAGGGACGGCCTGTTTCGGCGGCGTGACGCATCCGTGTCCGCCCGGCGCCGAAGTCCTCACTCGCTCCCGGACCCCTCACCGCATCCCTCCCCGCAACCCTCACCGCCGCCAGAATGATCGTCCCGCCGACCAATCCACTCCCGGCGCAGCTCCGAATAGCCGTCGATGGGCGGTGCCCGAAAACGCACCGGAGGGGAGCGGTATGAGTGGGGAACGCCGGCGGACAGCGGTGGTGGGCGGCGGAGTCGCGGGACTGACGGCCGCCTGCGTGCTGCCCGTGCGGGCGGTGCGCCGCCTGTCAGAGGGAAGAGGAGCGCCGGCTGCTCGGCGCGTTCACCCATTCCCGCAACCCCACCCTGCTGCACACGGACGCGAGTGTGCTGCCGCGCACCCGGGGCGCCCGCGCATCCTGGAACTACCTGATGCCGTCCTGCCGCGGCCGAGTGCCCCGCCCGTACCGCCCCCGTCCCCGGCCCCCGAAGGGTGTCAAGTGAGCGTGTCAGTCAGCCTCGAATCCCGTGTGACCCGGCGCCGTACCGCCGCGCCCGGAGCCTCCGCGGTCGATCCGCGACGCTGGCCCGATGTGGCCTCCCTGCCCAGCACCTCGCGGACCAGAACCGCGATCGCCGAGCTGCTCGTCCGGCGCGCGCTGGGCGGACTCCCGCTCCGGGTCCGCCTCGCGGGGCGCGAGACGCTCGGCCTGGGCGGACCGCTGATGGAGGTGTACGACCCGCACGCGTTCTTCCGCCGGATCGGCGCCGGCGGCCTGATCGGCTTCGGCGAGTCCTACATGGCCGGCGAATGGGATGCCCGTGACCCGGTCGGTGTGCTGACCGCGCTGGCCGGCAGCGCCGCGAGCCTGGTTCCCGCACCGCTGCAACGACTGCGCACACTCTGGGAGATGAAGAAACCAGCCGCGCAGCGCAACATCCCCGAGGGCGCGCGCGGCAACTTCAGTCACCATTGCGACCTGTCGAACGACCTCTGCTCGCTCTTCCTCGACGAGACCCTGTCGTACTCCTCGGCACTCTTCCGCGGCTTCCCCGCCGACCGGTCGCTGCTGCCCGCCGCCCAGCACCGGAATATCGACCGCCTGCTCGACCTGGCGCAGGTCGGCCCCGGCACCCAGCTGCTCGAAATGGGCACCGGCCGGGGCGAACTGGCCATCCGCGCGGCCGGGCGCGGGGCGCGCGTCCTGACCGTCACGCTCTCGCGGCAACAGCAGGAGCTGGCCCAGGAACGCATCCGCGCGGCCGGTCTCGAGAACCGGGTCACCGTGCTGCTGCGCGACTACCGGCGGGTGCTCGGCCAGTACGACGCCATCGTGAGCGTCGAGACGATGGAGGCTGTCGGTGAGGAGTTCTGGCCGGACTACTTCATGACTCTGGACCGGCTGCTGGCGCCCGGCGGCCGGATCGCCCTCCAGGGGATCACCACACCGCACGACCGGATGCTCGCCTCCCGCACCACGTTCACGTGGATCCACAAGTACATCTGCCCGGGCGGGATGCTGCCCTCGGTGGAGGCGATCGAGCAGGTCACCGCCGAACGCACCGGCCTCCGCGTGCTCCGGCGCGACGCCTTCGGGGCGCACTACGCCGAGACGCTGCGGCTGTGGCGCGAACGCTTCACCGAGCGGGCCGCGGACGTCGGCGCCCTCGGATTCGACGAGACGTTCCGCCGGATGTGGACGTTCTACCTGGCGTATTCCGAGGCGGGCTTCCGCTGCGGCCGTCTCGATGTCCAGCAGCTGCTGCTGGCGAAAGAGGGGACGCCCCGATGAGGGCCGTACGCCGGCCGGCCGGCCTTCGAGGAGCGCGGCGGATGGGCGTCGACCAGGTCCTCGCCGTACGCCCGACGCAGCACGGGCACAGCGGGATACCCGCCACCCCGCGGACCTGGTACCAGGGGGCGGCCGGTCCTTGTGGCCTGTGCCGATCTGTCAGTGGCCGCGGCCACTGTTGTCGGCCTGCTGATGATGACCGCACTTCTCATCCGCGGCAGCGGAAGGCCTTGCTGGAACGGCATATGGCCGCGCGCCCCGGTTTCGCCGACTACGCGGCCCGCACCAGCGGCTTCTTCCCGCGGCCGCCGAAGCGGACCTGAGCCGCGAGCCGGTCGGACCGCACCCGCGCGCGCCCGGTCCGGGACCCCGGCCCCGATTCGCACGCGCCCGGTCCGGCCGCCCGCCTCGGCGGACGGCCGGGTGCCTGCGCCCGCAGGCGCCGCCTCGTCAGATACTCGGGAAGCTCAGCAGGCCGAGCGGGTCGGAGGTCGGCTGCGGGGAACCGCCGGCCGGTTCGACCGTGATGCCCATGCCCGTGGCGGAGCCGACCGGGCCGTCCATCAGCACCGCGGTGGAGTCCTCATAGGGCTCCATCAGCCCGGCGGACCGCATGGCGCCGCCGTCGTCGAACCACAGCTGGTACACCTTGCCCTCCGGCGGCTTCGGCATCCCGGAGGTCAGGAAGGCGGCCTTGTTCTGGCTGCGCGAGACGACGACAGTGCCGGTAGCCCCGTCCGCCAGTTTCCCCGTGGACGCACGGGCATCCGGTGCGGCGATCACAGTGGCCACCGCCGAGGCCTGCTGCCGTGCCTCATGTGCCTCGTGCCGGGCCTCCTCGGCTTCCTGGTGCTGCCAGACCGCGATCCCGCCGAAGGCGGCGGCCGCGGCCACGCAGGCCGCGAGCACGAAGCGGGACAGCGTACGGCCCCGGCGGGCGGCGCCGTGCCTGCGGGCATGCTGCGCGACCCAGGGCGGATCCTGGCGCTCGGCCGAAACGCGCCGCATCACCTGGTCCTTGAGCGCGGGTGGGGGGGTGACGGTCATGGCCATCCCGAGCCGGCCGGCGGTGGCTGCCAGCTCCCGTACCTCCTGAGCACACGGCGGGCAGTCCTCGAGGTGGCGTTCGAACTCCTCACGCTCGTCGGGAGCGAGTGCGTGCAGCGCGTACGCACCGGTCAGGGTGTGCAGATCGGCAGAGTTCATGCACTGACCCCCAGGCAGTCGCGCAGCCGGATCAGCCCGTCGCGCAGTCGAGTCTTGACGGTGCCCAGGGGCACGGACAGCAGCTCGGCCACTTCCCGGTAGGCGAGCCCGCGGTAGTACGCGAGTGTCACCGACTGCCGCTGCAGTTCGGTGAGGCTGCGCAGACAGCGCCGCACCTGCTCGCGTTCGAGGCGGGCCTCCACCTGTTCCGTGACCTGGTCGAAGGCGGGCGTCCGTTCGAGCAGCGCGGCCCGGTGCTCCCGGTCGGTTGCAGCCTGGGCGGAACGCACCCGGTCCACGGCCCGTCGGTGGGCGAGTGTGAGCACCCAGGTCATGGCGCTGCCGCGGGCAGGCTGGAAGCGGGCGGCGCTGCGCCAGACCTCGATCAGGACCTCCTGGGTCACTTCCTCCGACTGGGCCGGGTCACGCAGTACGGCGCGGACCAGGCCCAGTACGGGCCCGCACACCGCGTCGTAGACCCGGGCAAAGGCCTCCTGATCGCCACGGGCGACCAGGCCCAGCAGCTCCTGCAGATCGGGCCCCGTCGAGGCGGTTCTCCCGAGGTGCACGGGTTCGTTCACGCGGCTTTCCTCCACGATGCGGACATGCCCGAGGAACAGGCGTCATCCGGTATTCGTAGCAGGAGTGCCGATGGATTGGTCCGGCGCGTCCCCGGTTCGGCCGCGGAGAGGCGCCGCCCTCCTGCCGATATCCCCCGCGGGTCCGGAACGCCCCCTACGCGGCAGGGGCTTCCTGCTCGGCCTCGACCTGCTCGTTCCACTCCCGCTTAACGGCCCGCCATGCCTCGTCCGTCTGGCCCAGGCGCCAGTAGCCCGAGATCGACAGACGCTCGCGCGGGACCGCCCGGTCCAGGCGCAGATGGCGGCGGAGCTCCTTGACGAAGCCGGCCTCCCCGTGGACGAAGGCGTGCACGTCGCCCGAGGGGAAGTCCAGCCCGCGCACGGCGGCCACCAGAGCCTCGCCCACCGGCCGGTCACCCCGGTGCAGCCAGGTGATCTCGACGCCGTCCGGCGAGACGATCTTCTGCTCGTCCCGCGCGTCCGCGACTTCCACGAAGGCGTGCACGAGAGCGCCCGCAGGCATCCGCTCCAGCGAAGCGGCGATCGCGGGCAGCGCGCTCTCGTCGCCGACGAGCAGGTGCCAGTCGGCGGCCGGGTCGGGGCTGTAGCCGCCGCCGGGCCCGAGGAACCACGCCGTCTCGCCGGGCTGGACGCGGGCCGCCCAGGGGCCGGCCACGCCCTCGTCGCCGTGGACCACGAAGTCCACGGTCATCTCGAGGTGGACCGGGTCCCAGCCGCGCACGGTGTACGCGCGGGTGCGGGGCCACTGGTCGCGGGGGAACTCCGCACGGATGCGGTCGAGGTCGAACGGCTCCGGGTAGGTGGCACCCTCGGCCGGGAACAGCAGCTTGACGTAGTGGTCGGTGAACTCGTCCGCGCCGAGGCCGGCCAGCCGCTCACCGCCCAGGACCACGCGCACCATGTGCGGCGTCAGGCGCTCGGTGCGAACCACCTTCGCCTCGGTCACCTTGGGCTGCTTGCGGGCGGGTCCTTCTGCCACGGTGAGTCTCCCTGGTCATGTGTGCTTAGGCTTGCCTAAGTTAACACCTCAGGTCCGCAGAGTGGAGAGCAGCCGCTGCAGCGCTCCACCCAGTCCCCACTGTGCCGCGAGTTCGTCGAGAGCCGCCGGATCGCGCGGCTCGACGGGCAGCGCCGGGTCGAAGTCCGGAAGCGGTACGTCCGTGGCGACCCGGACCACCTTCGGCGCGACGGCGACATAGGCGCGGGACTCGTCCAGCCGCTTGCGCTGCGAAGGGGTCAGTTTCGACCGCGGGTCGTCGACCGCCGCCATGATGCCGGCCAGGTCGCCGTACGCGTCGAGGAGCTTCGCGGCGGTCTTCTCGCCGATTCCGGGAACGCCGGGCAGCCCGTCGCTCGGGTCGCCGCGAAGGATCGCAAGATCGACATACCCCAACCCGTCCACGCCGTACTTCTCGCGCAGCACCGCCTCGTCGGTGATCGCCAGCGTGCCGACGCCCTTGAGCGGATAGAGCACCCGCGCCTGCCGGGCATCACTCACCAGCTGATAGAGATCACGGTCTCCGGTGACGATGTCGACCGGCCCCTTCGCGTGGGTCGCGAGGGTGCCGATCACGTCGTCCGCCTCGTAGCCGGCGACACCGACCCGGGCGATGCCGACCGCGTCCAGGACGTCCTCGATGATCGGGACCTGCGGAGAGAGAGTGTCGGGGATCTCCTCCTCGTCCGGACCCGTCTCCGTCTCGACGGCCACGCGGTGCGCCTTGTACGAAGGGATCAGCTCCACCCGCCAGTGCGGTCGCCAGTCGGCGTCCATGCACGCCACCAGTTCGTCCGGGCGGTGGTCCTGCACCAGCCTGCCGATGAAGTCGAGCAGGCCGCGGACGGCGTTGACCGGTGTGCCGTCCGGAGCCCGGACGGAGTCCGGAACGCCGAAGTAGGCCCGGAAATAGAGGGAAGCGGTGTCGAGGAGCATCAGGCGTCGCGTCACATCCCCGATGATGCCGCAAACCTCCTTACGGCCACCGCCGGCCACCGCGCGTGAGGTGGCTCACTCCTGCGTTTGCACGGGGTGGGCGTGGGAAGGCGCGGTCCCGGAGCGGAACCGGAACAGTCTCATCCAGTTGTCCGGTGCACGGGCCGATTCCCACGCCGCTCCACGACCTGCCGACGGGGGTGGCAGGTCGTTTTCCGTTCAACGCGTGAGGTATATGTGTCCAGGCTGCAGGCCGACCACCTGTACAAGGTATTCGGCAGACGACCCGAAGATGCGGTGCGCAAGCTCGAAGGCGGCGCAGACCGTGACGAGCTCCGCGCCGAAGGGACGACCGCCGCGGTGATCGACGCGTCCTTCAGCGTCGAACCGGGCCAGATCTTTGTCGTCATGGGTCTCTCCGGATCCGGTAAGTCCACCCTGCTGCGCATGCTGAACGGACTGCTTGAGCCCACGTCGGGACGAGTCCTCTTCGACGGCCAGGATCTGACGGCTCTGAGCCCGCGCGCGCTGCGCGAGGTCCGCTCGAAGAAGATCAGCATGGTCTTCCAGCACTTCGCGCTCTTCCCGCACCGCAGTGTCCTGGAGAACGCCGCCTACGGTCTGGAGGTGCAGGGCATCGCCCGCGCCGAGCGGGAGAAGCGGGCCACCGAGGCGCTCGAACTCGCCGGACTGGCCGGCTGGGAGGACTCCTGGCCGGACGAGCTGTCCGGCGGCATGCAGCAGCGCGTGGGCCTGGCCCGCGCGCTGGCGACCGACGCCGATCTGCTCCTCATGGACGAGTCGTTCAGCGCGCTCGATCCGCTGATCCGCCGCGATATGCAGGACCAGCTGCTGGAGCTGCAGAGCCGGCTCAAGAAGACGATCGTCTTCATCACCCACGACCTCAACGAGGCCATGCGCCTCGGTGACCGGATCGCCGTGATGCGCGACGGCAAGATCGTCCAGATCGGCAGCGCCGAGGACATCCTCGTCACTCCGGCGAACGACTACGTGGCCTCCTTCACCCAGGACGTCGACCGCTCCCGGGTGCTCACCGCGGGGGCCGTCATGGCAGACCCCGGCACGGTCCTCGGCACGGAGACCGCCGAGGGCACGGTCCTGCGTACCGCACAGGACGTCCTCGACGCCGCGCCCGCCACGGTGTCCGCGGACGCCCCGGTCATCGAGCTCTTCACGCCGTGTTCCACCAGCGGTGCGGGTGTAGCGGTGACCGACGCCGAGGGCGGGCTCATCGGAGTCGTTCCGCGCGAGCGGCTGCTCGCCGTGCTCGGTGAGCCGATGACCCCGGAGACCGATGTGGTGCCCGTGCCGGCCCAGACCCGGAAGGAGATGACCGCCGGTGCCTAGGATCCCCATGGGCGACTGGGTCGACAGCGGCGTCGACCTCCTCCAGCGCCATCTCTCCTGGCTGTTCGACGCGATCAGCTCGGTGGTCACCGGAATGTACGACGGCATCGACGCCGCGCTGTCCGCCCCCGAGCCGCTGCTGTTCGCCGGCATCCTCGCCGTGCTCGCCTGGCGGCTGCGCGGTCTGCTGGCCGGCGGGCTCGCCTTCGCCGGCTTCGCGCTGATCGACTCGATCGAACTGTGGGACGACGCCATGGCGACGCTGTCGCTCGTCCTCGTCGCCACGCTCGTGACCCTCGCCCTCGCGGTGCCGCTCGGCATCTGGGCGGCCCGGTCCCGCACGGTCAGCGCGGTGCTGCGGCCCGTCCTCGACTTCATGCAGACCATGCCGGCCATGGTCTACCTCATCCCCGGCATCATCTTCTTCGGCGTGGGAGTCGTCCCCGGCATCATCGCGACGATCATCTTCGCGATGCCTCCGGGCGTACGGATGACCGAGCTCGGCATCCGTCAGGTCGACGGTGAACTCGTCGAAGCGGCCGAGGCGTTCGGCACCACCCCGCGCAACACCCTGCTCCGCGTGCAGCTGCCGCTCGCCCTGCCGACCATCATGGCCGGCGTCAACCAGGTGATCATGCTGGGCCTGTCCATGGTGGTCATCGCCGGCATGGTCGGCGGCGGCGGCCTCGGTGGCGCGGTCTACCGGGCCATCGGCAATGTCGACATCGGCCTCGGCTTCGAGGCGGGCGTCTCCATCGTCGTTCTGGCCATGTACCTGGACCGGATCACCGGCGCACTGGGCCGCCAGGTCTCGCCGCTCGGCCGCCGCGCAGCCGCCAAGGCGAACGCACTGCACGGGCTGAAGATCTGGAACTACCGCCCGCAGCCGGCCGTCGCGGTCGTCGGTGTGGCCGTCCTCGCGCTTCTCGCGGGCGGCATGGGCATGTTCGGCGGCGCGGGCAGGTCCGGGGCCGTGCCCGGCGCGGAGAACGTCGGCAGCGGCAAGCAGATCGAGCTCGGCTACATCCCGTGGGACGAGGGCGTCGCCTCCACCTTCCTCTGGAAGGAACTCCTGGAGCGGCGCGGCTTCGAGGTGACCGCCAAGCAGTACGAGGCGGGCGCCCTCTACACCGGTATGGCCAACGGGCAGATCGACTTCCAGACCGACGCGTGGCTGCCCGTCACGCACGAGAAGTACTGGGCGAAGTACCAGGACAAGCTGCAGGACATGGGCTCCTGGTACGGGCCGACCTCGCTGGAGCTCAGCGTCCCCTCGTACGTCAAGGGCGTCGACTCGCTCGACGACCTCAAGGGCAGGTCCGGCGAGTTCAAGGGCAGGATCATCGGCATCGAGCCGAGTGCCGGGATGATGGGCCTGCTCAAGGACAAGGTCCTGAAGGAGTACGGCCTGGAGGGCGAGTACAAAATCGTCGACGGCTCCACCCCCGGCATGCTGGCCGAACTGAAGCGTGCGTACGCGAAGAAGGAGCCGGTGGTCACCACACTGTGGTCGCCGCACTGGGCCTACAGCACGTACGACCTGAAGAAGCTCGAGGATCCCAGGGGCAGCTGGGGCAAGGGTGACGGTGTGCACACCCTCGCCCGCAAGGGCTTCGCCGAGGAGAACCCCGAAGTCGGCGCGTGGCTGCGGGACTTCAAGATGACGGAGAAGCAGCTCACCGGTCTCGAGGCGAAGATCCAGCAGGCCGGCAAGGGCAATGAGCAGCAGGCGGTCAAGGACTGGCTGAAGGCCACCCCCGGTCTCGCCGACAAGCTGGCGCCCGTGGGCAGCTGACCGCACCCGTGAACGGAGAAGGGGTGGGAGCCGCCACGGCGGCTCCCACCCCTTCGGCCTCTCCCGGGCCCCAGCGTTCCCGGGCGATTGCCCTTCCGCGCATCCGTCGTTTAAGTTAGGGAAGCCTAACCTAAAACAGATGGGGAACGTCGTGACATTCGAGGTCTACCGGGACGCCTGGGGGATTCCCCATCTCCGGGCCGGCAGTGCGCGGGAACTCAGTTACGCCCAGGGCCGTAACGCCGCCACCGACCGGGCCTGGCAGATCGAGGTCGAGCGGCACCGGTCGCAGGGCACCACAGCGGCCTTCCTGGGCACCGGAGCCGTCGGCTGGGACCGGTTCGTCCGGCAGGCGCGACTGGAGGACACCGCCCGGCGCTGCTTCGCCCGGCTGGACGCGGACACCGCCGCTTGGGTCAGGAGCTACGTCGACGGGGTCAACGCGGGTCTCGCCGAAGGGAGGTCGCGGTCACCGGAGTTCGCCGCCGCGGGAGTCGTCCCCGGGCAGTGGCAGCCATGGACTCCGCTGGGGATCTGGCTGTCCACGCACATTCTCTTCGCCGGCTTCCCGACCAAGCTGTGGCGCGAGGAGGTCGCCCGTACCCTCGGCGACGCGGCGCTCGAGCTGTTCGCCACCGACGGCCCGGGCACCTCGGGCAGCAACGGCTGGCTGGTCACCGGCGGGCGTACCGTCACCGGGGCGGCCCTCATCGCGGGTGACCCCCACCGGTTCATCGAGGACCCGGGCGTCTACCAGCAGATCCGCCTGGCCTGCCCGGAGTTCGACGTGGTGGGGCTGGCCGTGCCGGGAGTGCCCGGGATCGGCCACTTCGGCCACACCGGCGCGGTGGCGTGGGCGATCACCAACGCCATGGCCGACTACCAGGACCTCTACCGGGAAAGGCTCCGCCGTACCGGGGCGGGGCACGCCGGGCCGGCAGGAACCTCCGGGCCGGCCGGGGTCGAGGCTCTCGGCCCGGACGGCTGGCGGCCGGCCGCCGTCCACATCGAGACCATCGAGGTGGCGGGCGCCGATCCGGTCGACGTCGAGGTGATCGAGACCGACCGGGGACCCGTCATCATCGGAGGACCCGACGAGGCCCACGCCATCAGCCTGCGCTGCCCGCCGCGCGTCCGGGAGGACCTCGGCTTCGGCACACTGCCCGCGCTCCTCAGGGCGCGGACGGTCGCCGATGTCGACCGTGCCTTCGACGGATGGGCCGAGCCCGTCAACGTCGTGCAGGCGGCGGACACCGAGGGCGGTCTGCTGCACCGGGTCGCCGGCGTCGTGCCGCTGCGCCACCGGGACAACGGACTGCGCGTCGTGCCCGCCTGGGAGGCCGGACACGAATGGCGCGGCTGGCATGAAAAGCTGCCCCGCGAGCACGTGGACGACGTCGCCGTCATGGCCAACCAGCGAGGCCTGGCCGGCCCGCTCGGCGTCGAGTTCGCGGCCCCGCACCGGGCCGACCGGATCCGGCAGCTGCTGGAGGAATCGGCGACCTGGTCGGCCAAGGGCATGGCGGCGGTCCACACCGACACCCACCTCGCCTCCGCCCGGCCCCTGCTGGAACTGCTGGCCGGCCTCGACGACCTGAGCCCGGACGCCGTACGGCTGCGCGACCGGCTCCTGCGCTGGGACCGCCGGATGGACGCCGGAAGCACCGCCGCCGCCGAGTTCGCCGCACTGCGCTCCGCGGTGGTGCGCCGGCTGGCCGCCCGTCCCGAGCTGGCGCCGCTGGCCGAGCCCCCGGCCTGTCCCGGCATATTCCGGCCCTGGCTCGACCTCGTCACCAAGGTCGCGTATGCCCTGGAGGGCCTGCTCACGACCGGGCTGCTGCCCGGCACCGCCCGGGCCGAGGTCGTCGGGGCGGCCGCCGAGGACGTCGCCGCCCAAGGTGCGGCACCCACGCCGTGGGGGAAGACGCACCGGCTCGCACCGTGGCAGGCCCTGCCCGGCGTCCCCCAGGAGGAGTGGCCGGGCCTCTCCGGCGACCACGACTGCGTGCTGTCCACGTCGAGCGTGCCCGGCGTCACCGACCTCAGCGCTCGCGGCCCCGCGGCGCGCTACGTGTGGGACCTCGCCCGGCGTGAGGACAGCCTCTGGGTGGTGCCGCTGGGCGCCTCGGGCGTCCCCGGTGACGCCCACCACCGCGACCAGCTGCCCATGTGGGCACGGGGAGAACTCCTCCCCGTGGTCACCGACTGGAACCACCTGACCCGCACCGAGGAGAACCATGACTTCCGAGACGGCGACTTCCGCGACCGTGACTTCTGAGACCCGGACTTCGGCGACCCGCACAGCTGTGCCCGCGGGCCGCGAGGCCGTCCACGAGCAGGCGGTCGAGGGCTTTGGAACGGTTCGGATCGTCCCTGTCGACCCGGTGGCCGACGCCGCTGTGATCCACCGCTGGGTCACCGAGGAGCGCGCCCGGTTCTGGGGTATGGGAGACGCGAGCCGCGAGCAGGTCCAGGAGATCTACACCCACCTCGACTCCCTCACCACGCACCACGCCTACCTGGCCGAGCTGGACGACGAGCCTGCCGCGCTCTTCCAGACATACGAACCGACGGCCGACCGCGTCAGCGAGTGCTACGACGTCGAACCGGGCGACACCGGCATCCACCTCATGCTCGGCCCGGCCGCCGGCGGGCCCCGGCGGGGCTATACCGGCACCCTCCTTTCGGTCTTTCTCAGCCATGCGCTGTCGGTACCCGGAACGCGGCGGATCGTGGCCGAACCGGATGCCCGCAACGAGAAGGCGATCGCGCGCCTGCGGCGGACGGGCTTCGTACTCGGGCCCGAGACCGTCCTTCCCGAAATCGACCTGCCCGAGGTCTACCTCCCCGAAAAGCGGGCCAGGCTGGTGTTCCTCACCCCGGAGTCCTTCGCCGGCCGCCTCTGAACCGTTCTCCTCCAGTACGGCCGTGGGCCGAAGCTGCGTATCGTGCTGTCAGTACACTGCGGCGCCGACTGGACGAGGAGGGGAGACCGGGCGAATGGACGTGAAGGACAGGGACCACAAGGACAAGGACAAGGAACCCCTCCGGGTCGGGTCCGCCGTACGCAGGCGGCGCCGGGCCCTTGACCTCACCCTTGCCGCGGTCGCCGCGCGCAGCGGGCTGTCCGTGCCGTTCCTGAGCCAGATAGAGAACGAGCGGGCCCGCCCCAGCATGCGGTCCCTGCAGCGCGTCGCGGACGCCCTGGAGACGACGGCCGGTCAGCTGCTCGCCGCCTCGGACTCCGCGCGCACGGTCGACGTCGTACGGGCCGGCACCGACCCCGGGCTCGAGGCCCGGGTCCGCTCGCTCGTACGCGGTCAGCATCAGCTGCGCGCGCAGGAGTTCACCGGTGAGCAGGACGCCGGGCGGGAATTCCAGCACCGGAACGACGAGCTGATGTACGTCGCCGACGGCGCGGCCGAGGTCGAGGCCGAGGGACGGGCGTACCGCCTGGAGCGGGGCGACACACTCTTCCTCTCCGGCGGCGTACGGCACCGCTGGCGCGCCACCGCCCCCGGCACCCGGATCCTGGTCGTCGCGGTCGCCGGCCACGTCGACGCGACCGATCACCCCCGCCGCTGAGGGGGGCCGTGCGCGTCGTCTCGCTGGTTCCCTCCCTCACCGAGGCAGTGGCCGTGACCGCCCCCGGTCTGCTTGCCGGGGCCACCGACTGGTGCACCCATCCGGCGGACCTCGGTGCCGCCCGTGTGGGCGGCACCAAGAACCCGGATGTCGACGCGGTCGTCAGGCTGCGCCCCGATCTGGTGATCGCCAACGAGGAGGAGAACCGCGCACCCGACCTGGCCGACCTGCGCGCCGCCGGGCTCGACGTCCTGGTCACCGAGATCCGCGACCTTCCCGGGGCCTTCCGGGAGCTCGAACGCGTCCTGGTGACGGGCTGCGGACTGAGCAGACCCCGCTGGCTCGACGAGGCCGAGGCTGCCTGGGCGGACGTCGTCCCCGTCGGGAGGCGGCGGGCTGTCGTGCCGGTCTGGCGGCGGCCCTGGATGGTGCTGGGCCGGGACACCTTCGCCGGGGACCTGCTGGCCCGGCTCGGCGTGGAGAACGTGTACGCCCACCAAGCCGAGCGCTATCCGCGCATTCCCGTGGACGAGCTCAACGCCGTGGAGAGCGATCTCGTCGTACTGCCGGACGAGCCCTACCGGTTCACCGCGGAGGACGGCCCGGAAGCGTTCCCGGGCTGCCCACCGCACTCGTCAGCGGCCGCCATCTCACCTGGTACGGGCCCTCGCTCGCCGAAGCGCCGGCGGTGATCGGCGCGGCGCTGCGACCAGCGTGCCGGTAGCGAGGGCCGCTGATCAGCCGGGGTAGACGCGGGCGGCGGCGATGGGACGTTCGGCGGCGGTGTGGGCGGTGGAGGAGTTGACGCCCCACCGGTAGCCGGCGAAGAGCTTGGTGGTCGCGTCCGCGTAGAACACGATGTGGCCGTAGCCGGCGCCGTTGTGCTCGGTCCACTCAGGAGTGGCGCCGACGTGCTCCTCGATCCGGGTGTCCGGGAAGGCGCGGTAGACCGCCTCGGCGGAGTCGGAGGCGGCCGGGTTGCCGTGCGGATTGCTCGTGCAGTCGGTGATCTCGAACACGTACGGGACGACATTGGCGCCCACCTGGCTGTCCACCGAGGACGCCCACGTTCCCTTGCGCTCCTTCACCATCACGATGTGACCGGTGTACGGCTCCGTGGTGTTCTCGGGGTCGTAGTCAAAGGCCACCAGATCCCCCGGGCGCAGGTTGACCGGCTTGGTGACCCCGGTGAAGTGCGGGATGTCCACCGCGTTCGCGAAGCCGGCACGGAAGTTCTCGGCGGTGGGGAAGAGCTTGCCGGGCTCGGTGTGGAAGTACTGGCTGAAGTACTCCCGTGTCGCCCATCCGTATGCCGAGCCCGAGCCGTAGGTGCGCTGGAGGACCATCGTGAGGAACGACGAGCACTGCGCGAGTACGGAGAACTGCTCGGGGTGGCCGGGCGCCCCCCAGTTGGCCGAGGAGTTCTCACCCTCGAAGTCCCCCGCCGTCTTGTAGCGGTTCACCTTCGCCTGCTCGCTCCACGGAAGCGTCCGCAGGTAGTCCACCAGCATTTCGGCCTCGACCTGGTGCGGCGGCCTGGCCCATTGCGGGTTCGGCGGCGGGACCTCCGCAGCGGCGGCGCGGCCCGTGACGGCCGTGGCGGTGACGAGCGCCGCTCCGGCCGTGCCCGCCAGGAGCCCCCGGCGGCTGAGACGGTGATGAGACATGACTGACCCCCCAGTCCAAATCCATGATCATAGGTAGCGGCAGGATCCTATGGCCTCGCTCCGGGGCGGCCGTCACCGCCGTTGAGGGCCGGCTCGGGCGCTGCGAGCAGCACGCCGCCGCGCAGCCCCAGCAGCGTGCGGAATCCGGTCACTGCCCACGCTGCCACCAGGAACACGAACAGACCGGCCGCCAGCCACTCGAAGGCGGGGAGTCCGGTGCGCCGGGCCAGCCCGGCGGCGCCCGTGACGCACGTACCGACGGGGAAGGTGAACGCCCACCAGGTCATTGCGAACGGCATCCCCCTGCGTGCCGCCCGCACCACCGTTGTCCCCGCGAGCGCCATCCACAGCAGCGCGAAGCCCATCACCGGCACGCCGTGGACGACGGCGAACGTGCCAAGCGCCGCGGCGTACGGCTCGCCGATCGCTCCCGGAGCCACGTCCGCGAGCTGGCCGACCGCGGTGGTGGACTGGCCGAGGGGTCCCAGGACGAGGAAGAGTGCGGGCGTCAGCGCGAGCGGCAGCGGCCCGCGGCGGACGAGCCGGGCGCAGATCATGGGCAGGATCAGCAGGGTGGCCAGCAGGCTGAGCCCGAACATGGCGTAACAGGCGAGCAGCAAGGCCTCCCTCGCCGCGCCCTCGGGCAGATACGGGACCAGCAGCGGCCCGAGAGCGGCCGAGACCATGGGCGCCACCACCGGGAGCAGCCAGACGGGAGAGGCGTCGGCCGGCCTCGCCCGGTGGCGGACGGCCATCAGATACGGAATGGCCACCGCGGCCGCCAGTCCGACGCCCGTGCCCACGGTGAACAGCGCCGCGTCCACGGCGACCGCCGCACTCTGTCCCACCACGTCCCGCCCCACCACGAGCGTGCCGCCGCCGACCGCCAGCAGGGCCATCGAGAGGCAGCCGTGGAACGGGGCCACCGCCGGGTCCAGCAGATGAGCCCGCGCCTGGTCGGGATGGTGCAGCCAGTGTCCGGCGCGGGCGATGAGTACGACGGCCAGCAGGACCGCCGACACCGCCCAGAAGGCGACGCAGGTGCCGCGCAGCCCCGGAACGCGGTAGGGCAGAGCGGCACCCGCGCCGGCGACGATCGCGGTGCCCATGACGGGGGCGTACCAGTTCGGACCGAAGTGCCGCAGGGCCGGCAGTCGCACATGTGCGGGGAGGGGGAGCGGGCGGGTACGGGGCTGAACGGCGGTGGCCATGGATCCACCCTCGCGGCGCTCGCCCCCTCCCACCAGGGACGACATAGCTATGAAGGCATAATCTGAACTTATGAGCAGTGTTGCGGAACCCGCCGTCCCCCTCTCCCACCGCGTGCCCGACCTCGGCGCGCTGGAGCTGTTGCTCGCCGTCGCCCGGCTGGGCAGCCTCGGCCGGGCGGCCCGTGAACTGGGCATCACCCAGCCCGCGGCCAGCAGCCGCATCCGCTCCATGGAGCGGATGCTCGGCGTGGCCCTGGTCGACCGTTCACCGAGGGGCTCCCAGCTCACCGAATCCGGGGCGCTCGTCACGGACTGGGCGGGACGCGTCGTCGAGGCCGCTGAAGCGTTCGACGCGGGCGCGCAGGCGCTGCGCGTGCGCCGCGACTCGCGGCTGCGTGTCGCGGCCAGCATGACGATCGCGGAGTACCTGCTGCCCGGCTGGCTGATCGCGCTGCGCGGCGAGCGTCCGGGCACGGCAGTGTCCCTGCTGGCCGGAAACTCGGCCGCCGTCGCCGGACGGCTCCTCGCGCACGAGGCGGACCTCGGCTTCGTCGAGGGGCTGGCCACGCCCGAGGGCCTCGATTCCGCCGTCATCGGCCACGACCGCCTGCTCGTCGTCGCGGCCCCCTCCCACCCCTGGGGCCGCCGACGCAAGCCGCTGGGGCCCGGGGAACTCGCGGCGACCCCGCTGATCCTGCGCGAGAAGGGCTCCGGAACGCGCCAGGTCCTGGACGCCGCGCTCGCCGCGTACGGCGGCCTGGCCGAGCCCCTCCTCGAGCTCGCCTCCACCACAGCGGTCAAGGCCGCCGCGGTGAGCGGGCACGGCCCCTGCGTACTGAGCGAACTCGCCGTCGGGGAGGAGCTGTCGGCCCACCGGCTGGCCGAGGTCCCGGTGGAGGGCGTGAGTCTGCGCCGCGACCTGCGGGCGGTGTGGCCGGCGGGCAGCCGCCCGGCGGGCCCCGCCAGAGATCTCCTGTCCCTGACCCGCCGGACGCCGTGAGCCGGTCGGACGGGCCACACGGTCCGGCGGTTCACGGGGCTTGAGACCGGTGAGCTCGCATGTGGCAGGACAGCAGGCCCAGGGTGGCGAACCTGTGTGGCCGTCAGGACGCGGATCGCGCCGCGGCCGCCACCAGCGCCGCCATCACCCTGGAGTCCTGCCCCATCTCCGGATGCCACTGGACGCCCAGCACCCACGGCTCGCCGGGCAGCTCGACGGCCTCCACCGTCCCGTCGGCGGCGTGCGCGGCGACCACCAGACCGCGGCCGAGCCGGTCCACCGCCTGGTGGTGGTACGTGGGCACGTCGGTCTCCTCGGCCACGATCGCCGCGTAGCGCGTACCGGGAACGGGCTTCACCGGGTGAGCGCCGAACGCCCCGGCCGCCTCCGTGTGCCCTTCGAGGTGCTGTACGAGCGTGCCGCCCAGTGCCACATTGAGCAGCTGCATACCGCGGCAGATGCCGAGCAGCGGTTTCCCGGACTCCAGGGCGGCGGCGATCAGGGCCAGTTCCCAGGTGTCCCGTTCCTCTGCGGGCGGGCCGGTCCGGGGCTCGCGCTCGGCCCCGTACCGGCCCGGTTCCACGTCCGGACCGCCCGCGATGACCAGTCCGTCGAGCCGGGCCACCACCCGCGCCGCGGCGTCCGGTTCGTCCGGTGGCAGCATCGCGGCGAGCCCGCCGCCCGCCTGGACCAGCCGGGGATAGCCGGCGGGCAGCAGGGCGGCCGGCAGATCCCACACGCCCCACCGGGCGGAGGACTCCAGATAGGTGCTGACACCGATCAGCGGCTCTGTCACGGGTGGTTCCTCCGGTCGTACGCGGTCACGGTACTGCTGGTGCTCAGTTGCCTGCTGGTGCTCAGTTGCGTTCGAGCTCGGCCTCTGCCGCCGCCAGTGCCGCGAACTCCTCCTCGGGAGCGGCGGCCACCAGTCGGTGCCGACTGTAGAAGGCGAAGTAGGCGAGGGCGACGGCATAGACGCCGAGCGCGATGAACGCGGCGTCCCTGTCCACCAGGAAGGTCGCCACCAGGGCGGAGAGCGCCAGCGCGAAGGCCACCGAGGAGGTCACGATGCCGCCGGGCGTACGGTACGGACGCTCCAGCCCCGGCTCACGGCGGCGCAGCACGATGTGGGAGAGCGCCATCAGGGCGTAACTGATGGTGGCGCCGAAGACGGCGACATTGAGCATGCGTCCGCCGTTGCCGCTGCCGGCCGCGAGAGCGAAGCCGATGGCGCCCGGGATCAGGAGCCCCAGATACGGAGCCTTGCGGCGGCTGGTGAGGGAGAGGAAACGGGGCAGGTAGCCGGCCCGCGAGAGCGCGAAGAGCTGGCGGGAGCCGGCGTAGATCAGGGAGAAGAACGAGGCGACGAGCCCGGCCAGGCCCGCGTAGTTCACGAAGCGGCTGAGCGCGGTCGGACCGCCGTCGCCCTCCAGAGCGACGACCAGCGGGTTGCCCGCCGCCTTGATGGCGTCCGAGCCCTGCGCCCCGGTCGCGGCGAAGAAGGTGATCAGAGCCAGCAGCGCAAGAATGCCCATCGAGATCGCCAGGGCCCGCGGCATCGAGCGCACCGGGTCCTTGGCCTCCTCCGCGGCCAGTGGCACGCCCTCCACACCGAGGAAGAACCACATGCCGAACGGGAAGGCGGCCCAGATGCCCAGCAGCCCGAACGGCAGCCATGAGCCCGAGCCGAAGGCCTCCTCGTTCACCGGGATGTCGTCGAGGCCGTTCGCGTCGAACTCCGTGAACGCCCCGACCGCGAAGATCAGCAGGGCCGCCACCGCGATGGCGGTCACGACGAGACTGAAGCGCAGCGCCTCGCCGACTCCCCACAGATGGATCCCGATGAAGACGGCGAAGCACGCCAGATAGACCGGCCAGCCCGAGGTCAGGCCGAAGAGCCCCAGCGATTCGACGTAGTCGCCGATGAATATGGAGATGGCCGCGGGCGCCAGGATGTACTCGATGAGGATGGCGGTGCCGGTCAGGAACCCGCCCCAGGTGCCAAGGGCCCGCCGTGCGAAGCCGTAGCCGCCGCCCGCCGTGGGGAGGATGGCGGACAGCTCCGCGAGGGCGAACACCAGACAGGCGTACATGACGCCCATCAGCAGTGTGGCGATCGCCAGACCGCCGAAGCCGCCCTCGGCCAGGCCAATGTTCCAGCCGGAGAAGTCGCCGGAGACGACATAGGCGACGCCGAGTCCGGTGAGCAGCAGCCAGCCCGCACTGCCGCGGCGCAGCGTGCGCCGCTGGAGGTAGGAGCTGTCGGAGTCGGCCGAGGAGCCGGCCAGGGGTGGTGGTGCGGTGCGCGATTCGGTGCCGTCGGCCATGAGCCGCTCCTGCCCTCGGGTGCTGCGGGGTAATGGTGTGGGGCCACACCTTTGCCCTCCGGGCGGCGCGGGCGCAAGACCTCTGCGTTAAACGGATGTTACGGATCTCCGTACGGCATCCAGAGGGACGGCACTCACGGGGACGGCACCCGAGGCGGGCGGTTCCCAGGACGGGCGGCACGACCGGGTCGTACGGCACTTCTAGGCCAGGAAGCCCCGCAGCAGGGCCGCCGTTCCTCCGCAGTGCTCGCGCATCACCTCCCGAGCCGCGTCCGCGTCCCCTTCGAGCACCGCCTCGACGAGCGCGGTGTGCTGGTGCTGGGAGTGCTCCAGATTGCGCACGAGCAGGGGGATGCAGTCGAGCAGGTCGTTCACGGTCGCCCGGACGGCGGCGTACTGCGCGGTCAGCGTGGCCGAGCCGGACAGTTCCGCCAACGTCAGATGCAGCAGTGTGTCGAGCCTGCGGTAGTCCGCCAGCGGCGCGTCCTGGGTCGCCGCGAGAGCGGCGCGCAGCCGTTCCGCCTGCTCGCCGGAGAGCCCGTGCGCCGCGCACAGCCCGGCGGCGCCGACTTCGAGCACCTCCCGGAAGCGCAGGATGTCCTCGATGTCGACGCCCGCGACCCGGCGGCGCAGCTCTTCCTCGGCGCCCCCGGCAGGGGTGTCGGGGCGCGCCCGCACGAAGGTTCCTCCGTACCGGCCGCGGCGGCTCTCCACCAGTCCCTGGTCCTGCAGCACTTTCAGCACCTCGCGCAGGGTGACCCGGCTGATCCGCAGCCGGTCCGCCAGCTCGCGCTCCGCGGGCAGCCGCTCGCCGCCGGCCACCAAACCCAGCCGTACGACCTGGAGAATCTGCTCCAGCGCTTCCTCGAAGCCGTTGCCCGCCCGGACCGGCCGCAACACGGGCGTGAGCCGGTCGGAGGTGTCACTGTCATTCGCCACGTCGCGCTTTCCCCTTCCCAAGCAATGGTCTTCGGCAATACCTTATGGCTCCCGGCTGACCGAAGGAGGAAAATCCCGTGGCAGACCGCACACCCCCGCTCGGGATCGAGGAGCTGCGTGCCCTCGTCGCGCGCGGTGAGATCGACACTGTCGTCCTGGCCTTCCCCGATATGCAAGGGAGACTGCAGGGCAAGCGGTTCGCCGCACCGTTCTTCCTCGACGACGTGCTCGACCACGGCACCGAGGGCTGCAACTACCTCCTTGCCGTCGACACCGAGATGAACACCGTCGACGGCTACGAGATGTCGTCCTGGGACCGCGGTTACGGCGACTTCGCCATGCACCCGGACCTGTCCACCCTGCGCCGCGTCCCCTGGAACGCGGGCACGGCCATGCTCATCGCCGACCTCGCCTGGAACGACCGGTCGCCCGTCGTGGCCGCGCCCCGGCAGATCCTGCGGCGCCAGCTGGAGCGGCTGGCCGAGCACGGATACAGCGCCCATGTCGGCACCGAACTCGAGTTCATCGTCTTCAAGGACACCTACGAACAGGCCTGGGACAGCAACTACCGCGACCTCACGCCGGCCAACCAGTACAACATCGACTACTCGGTGCTCGGCACCGGCCGTATCGAGCCCCTGCTACGCCGCATCCGCAACGACATGGCGGCCGCCGGCCTCACGGTCGAGTCGGCGAAGGGCGAGTGCAACCCCGGCCAGCACGAGATCGCCTTCAAGTACGACGAGGCGCTGGTGACCTGCGACCAGCACGCCGTCTACAAGACCGGCGCGAAGGAGATCGCTGCCCAGGAGGGCGTCTCGCTCACCTTCATGGCCAAGTACAACGAGCGCGAGGGCAACTCCTGCCACATCCACCTCTCGCTCCAGTCCCTGGAGGAGGCCGGGAACAACGTCATGGCGGGCGACGGCCCCGGCGGTATGTCGCCGGTGATGCGCCACTTCCTCGCCGGGCAGCTCGCGGCCCTGCGCGACTTCTCCCTCCTGTATGCGCCGAACATCAACTCGTACAAGCGCTTCCAGCCCGGCTCCTTCGCCCCGACCGCCGTCGCCTGGGGCTACGACAACCGCACCTGTTCGTTGCGCGTGGTCGGCCACGGCCGCTCGATGCGCTTCGAGAACCGCCTCCCCGGCGGCGACGTCAACCCGCACCTCGCCGTCGCCGGACTCGTCGCGGCCGGCCTGTACGGCATCGAGCAGCAGCTCGAACTCCCTGAGCCATGCGCGGGCAACGCCTACGCCGCGGATTACGAGCACGTACCGGCCACGCTCCGGGAGGCCGCCGAACTGTGGGAGAACAGCCCCATCGCCAAGGCGGCCTTCGGCGACGAAGTCGTCGCGCACTACAGCAACATGGCGCGCGTCGAGCTTGCCGCCTTCGACGCCGCGGTGACCGACTGGGAGCTGCGCCGCTCCTTCGAACGCATGTGAGGAACGCCTTGTCGTCGCACCAGCACCACGCTTCTGAGCATCGGGTCTCCGAGCATCGGGTCTCCGAGCATCGGGTCTCCGAGCACCAGGCTTCTGAGCACCACGTCCTCAATCCGGCCACCGAAGAGGTCATCGCGACCGTCCCGGCGACCACCGCGACCGAGGTCGATGCCGCGGTCGTACGGGCCGCCGGCGCCCAGCGCGCATGGGCGGCCGCCGCCCCCGCGGACCGGGCGCGGCTGCTGCGCCGCTTCGCCGTCGTCGTCGACGACCACCGCGAGGAACTCGCCCGGCTGGAAGTCCGCGAGGCGGGCCATACCCTCGGCAACGCCCGCTGGGAGGCCGGCAACGTCCGCGATCTCCTGGACTTCGCCGCCGGGGGAGTGGAGCGGCTCAGCGGCCGCCAGATCCCGGTCGCCGGCGGCCTCGACATCACCCTTCTGGAACCGCTGGGTGTCATCGGTGTCATCGCGCCCTGGAACTTCCCCATGCCAATCGCCGCCTGGGGCGCGGCTCCCGCACTCGCGGCCGGCAACGCGGTCCTCCTCAAGCCGGCCGAGACCACTCCGCTGACCGCCCTGCGCCTGGCCGGACTGGCCCTGGAAGCAGGCCTTCCCGAGCACCTCTTCCAGGTTCTCCCGGGTGCGGGTGCGGTCGCCGGGAACGCGCTGGTCGAGCACCCGGGCGTCGCCAAGATCGTGTTCACCGGCTCCACCGGAGTGGGTAAGCAGATCATGGCCAGGTGTGCCGACCGCGTGAAGCGCGTGACCCTTGAACTAGGCGGCAAGAGCCCGAACATCGTCTTCGGCGACTCCGACCTGGAAGCCGCCGCGGCGGCCACCCCCATGTCGTTCCTGGACAACTCCGGGCAGGACTGCTGCGCCCGGACCCGTGTCCTGGTCGAACGCGGCGTGTACGACCGCTTTCTCGAACTCCTCGCACCCGGTATCGAGTCCGTGGTCGTCGGCGACCCGTCGGACGAGAGGACCCAGATGGGTCCGCTGATCTCGGCGGCCCAGCTGGAGCGCGTCCGGTCGTATGTGCCCGACGGGCTGAAGGGCATCCGGGGCAGCGCCCCCGAGGGCCCCGGCTTCTGGTTCCCGCCGACCGTCCTCACCGACATCGCCCCGGACGCCCCGGCCGCCACCGACGAGGTTTTCGGACCGGTTGCCGTCGTCCTGCCGTTCGACGACGAGGCCGACGCGATCCGGCTCGCCAACGCCACCGAGTACGGCCTGTCCGGCTCGATCTGGACCCGTGACGTGGGGCGCGCGATCCGCGTCTCGCGGGCCGTCGCCGCCGGGAACCTGTCGGTCAACTCCCACAGCAGCGTCCGCTACTGGACCCCGTTCGGCGGCTACAAGCAGTCCGGACTCGGCCGGGAGCTGGGGCCCGACGCCCTCGCCGCTTTCACCGAAACCAAGAACGTCTTCATCAGCACGGAGGCCTGACCCATGACCGTAGAGACTCCCGTCTGCCGCCGCCTGGTCGGCCGTACCGCCGTCATCACCGGCGCCGGCAGCGGCATCGGCCTGGCCACCGCCCGCCGCCTCGCGTCCGAGGGAGCGAACGTCGTCTGCGGAGACATCGACGAAATCGCGGGCAAGGCAGCGGCCGACGAGGTCGGCGGCACCTTCGTACGGGTCGACGTCACCGACCCCGAGCAGGTCGAGGCGCTGTTCAAGACCGCGTTCGACACCTACGGCTCGGTGGACATCGCCTTCAACAACGCCGGCATCTCGCCGCCCGACGACGACTCGATCCTCACCACCGGGCTCGACGCCTGGAAGCGGGTCCAGGACGTCAACCTCACCTCCGTCTACCTCTGCTGCAAGGCAGCCCTCCCCTACATGCAGCGGCAGGGCCGGGGATCCATCATCAACACCGCCTCCTTCGTGGCCGTCATGGGCGCGGCGACCAGCCAGATCTCGTACACCGCGTCCAAGGGCGGTGTACTGGCCATGTCCCGCGAACTTGGCGTCCAGTTCGCCCGCGAAGGCATCCGGGTCAACGCACTGTGCCCGGGGCCGGTCAACACCCCGCTCCTCCAGGAACTGTTCGCGAAGGATCCCGAGCGGGCCGCGCGCCGACTGGTCCACATCCCGGTCGGCAGGTTCGCCGAGGCGGAGGAGATCGCCGCCGCGGTCGCCTTTTTGGCCAGCGACGACTCCTCCTTCATCAACGCCACCGACTTCCTTGTCGACGGCGGGATCTCAGGGGCGTACGTCACTCCTGTGTAAGCCGTTCCCCTCGCACAGCCGGGCGTCGCGATACGCCCGGCTGTCGGGCGTGCGGGAGCCGTGGTGCCTACGGAATCGCGGAAGGCAGACGTACCACCAACCGGAATACGACGCCCTAGGGTGTCGGGATGAGCATGACGACCCCGCCCGGCTGGTACCCCGATCCCGGCGTGCCGGGCACCGAACGCTGGTGGGACGGCTCCGGCTGGACCGCCCACAGCCGGGTCCCGGACAGTCCCGCGCCGCAGCCGCAGCCGCAGCCGGCGCCCGGTCGCAACGGTGGCGGCGGGAAGCTGGTGGCGCTCACCGCGGCGGGATCCGTACTGGTCACCGCGGTCGTGCTGGGCGTGGTGATGCTCGGCAACGACGACGGTGACGGTGTGAAGACCGCGACCGGCCCGAGCACTTCCGCGTCCTCGCCGGACGGAAAGAACAGCGCCGGCCCGGGTGAGCCGGGCGCTTCGGGCGGAGCTGAGCCGCCCGACGACGCGGCCGTGCTCGTCGACCAGCTCAACAAGATCACCCTGCCCGTCCCGGACGGCTGGGAGAAGCCCGACAGCATCGCCGAGGACTCCACCGTCATGGCCGTCGGCCAGTACGAATGCCCCGGCCACTCCTCGGCGTTCTGCTGGCACGGCAAGGTGACCTCCCGTACCGCGCCGACCGGTGACGAGACGACTGCGAAGGCCATCGCCGAGAAGGACATCTCCGACCATGCCGAGGCGGCATACGGCCGCGACGTACTCGACCGGCAGGTCCACGGCGGCATCACCTCGCACCGGCAGCTCACCTCGGCTCCGGTGGTCGTCGCCGGACGAACGGGCCACGTGGTTCGCTGGCGGGTCAGCACCGGCGCCGGACCGGGCGGCTACGTCCAGTCGCTCGTCTTCCCCTCGGCCGCCGGGACCGAGGCCATGGTCCTCGTCCGCTTCGCGTTCGACGCCGGACCGGACGGGCCCGAACCGTCCCTCATGGACCGCATCACCCAGGGGATCCGGCAGGCGGGGGACAGCGGCAGCGGGGGCGTGGGCAGCAAGGTCTGAGCCTCGAAAGGCCTGGCCTCTCCCAAGGCTTGGCACCTGCCAAGGCCTGACCCCTCACAAGGTCCGAGGCGTCAGAGGAAGGCGCGCCCCTCGCCACGGTACGTCGGTACGGTTGCTGTCACCCGGTCGCCCTCGACCAGGTGCAGTTCGTCGAAGCGCTCGCACATCTCGCCGGCCTTGGCGTGCCGGAACCAGACCCTGTCGCCAATGAGCAGGTCGTCGGCGGCGGACCCCAGAAGCGGAGTCTGCACTTCACCGGCAGCCTCCTTCGCGTCGTACCGCAGCCCTTCCGGCAGCCAGGGCACCGGCAGCCGGTCGGCGCCCGCCGCGCCGGAGGCCGGATAGCCCCCGCCCAGCACCGTCACCACGCCCACACCCGGCCGGCGCACGACCGGCTGCGCGAACAGTGCCGCGGGACGGCCGGTGAACGACGTGTAGTTGTCGAACAGCCGCGGCACGTAGAGCCCCGACCCCGCCGCGATCTCGGTCACCGCGTCCTCGGTGGCGGTGTGCTGGACACTGCCCGTCCCGCCGCCGTTGACGAACTCCAGGTCCGGCGCCACGGTCCGGACAGCCCGCACGGCCTCGGCCCTGCGCGCCGCCAGCTCTTTGCGGGCCGCGGCCTGCATCAGCCGGATGACGCGCGAACGCAGCGGCCTGCCCGCCACGTGATCGCCGACGCCGGCCACATGGCCTTCGTACGCCATGATCCCCACCAGCCGGAAGCCGGGGCGCCGGGCGATCGAGCGAGCCAGCTCCGCCAGCTGGGCGGGGGCGTGGAGCGGCGACCGGAGCGCTCCTATCCGCACACGCCCGCCGAGCAGCCGCAGCGACGTGTCCAGCTCCAGGCAGACCCGTACCTCCTCCTTGCCGCCGTCGCGGGCCCGGTCGATCAGCTCCAGCTGCGCCGGATCGTCGATCATCACGGTCACGGCGGCGGCGAGTTTCGGATCGGCGGCCAGCTCGGCGTAACCGGCGCGGTCCGCGGACGGATAGGCCAGCAGTACGTCGTCGAAGCCGGACCGGGCCAGCCACAGCGACTCGGCCAGCGTGAACGACATGATCCCGGCGAACCCGTCCTGCCCCAGTACGCGCTCCAGCAGCGCCCGGCAGCGTACGGACTTGCTCGCCAGCCGGACCGGCTTCCCGCCCGCCCGCCGCACGAGGTCGGCCGCGTTGGCGTCGAAGGCCTCCAGATCGACGACGGCGATGGGCGCGTCGAGATGGACGGTGGCCCGGTCGTACCGGTCCCGGTCGGCAGCGCGGGGTGTCATGGCCGCAGCTTGCCAGACCTGATTACCGCAGGGTAGGGGGACGATCGGGGCAGATCACCCGGCGGTGCCGGGGAGTTCCCGTGCGGCCTGCCCGAACCCGTAGAGTGACGCGCGAACCAACCTGCCCCGCAAGGGGATCGGGCAGTACGGCATGCGACGAAACGGGGGGCGGATGAGCACCGAAGCACGACGCCCGGGCCCCGCCCTCCCGCCGGAATGGACCACCACGGGGCCCCCGCGGCCCATCGACCCGCCCGCGCCCCGTGCCGCCACCGCCGGCGCCGCCGGTTCGGACCACCGGCCGCCCGCCCGTGCCGCCGGGCCCGCAAACAGCGCGGTGCCCGGCAGCCGCCCGCCCGGCCACCTGCCCGCCCCGGCCGGTGCCCCGCACACCCCGCCGCTGCCGCCGCCCCCGCCCCGCGGGCCCGTCGTCGCGGGCGCGGGACGCCCGCCGACCCTGCCGCACGGTTCCACGGCCTCTCGCGGCCCCGTCGCGACGGACACCGGCGCTCCGATGCCGTACGGCTCCGACTCCGGGGGATCGTCAGGCGACCGGGCCGTGGGCGCGACCCCGCAGACCGGTGCCCGTCCCGCGGGCCCGCCGCCGGACCCCGGTCCCGTCGAGACCACCGCCCGGTTGCGACCGGTACCCGGCGTTCCCTCGGGCCACCGGCGGCCCGTCGGTACCGTCGACCTCACCCCCCGGCCGGGTGTTCCCGCGGCCCGGGGTCCCTACCTGGGCGCTCCTCAACCGCGCCCCGAGACACCCGTCGAGACCACCACCCGGCTGCGTCCCGTCCGCACCCGGCATCCCGCCAGGGCCGCTGCCGCCGCCGCATGCGTCGTGATGGGGCTCGGGCTCATCGGCGGCGCCGTCACCGGCAGCTGGCTGACCGGCGACTCCGCGGCGGAGCCTGCCGCCGTCGCCGGGTACGAACGCGCCGCCGCCCTCTGGCACAGCGCCCCCGTCGACGCGCTCTTCCCACGCACCCTCACCGGCGACGGTGCGGGCCCCGGCGGCGCCGACCGGACCTGGACCCGGGTGGCCGTCGCCCCGGACGGCGGCTGTGCCACCGCCCTGGACCCGCTCCTTCTCACCGCCCTCGAACCCGTCGGCTGCACCCGCCTGCTGCGCGCGACGTACACCGACGCGTCCAGCAGCAGCGTGACCACCGTCGGCATGGTCTTCACCCAGGCCGACGCGACGGCCATGGCAGCCCTGCGCAGCCGGTTCGCCAAGGAGAAGCTCGCCGACCGTCCGGACCTCATGCCCCGCCCGTACGCGGTGAAGGGCACCGTCGCCGCCGGCTTCGGCGATCAGCAGCGCGCGAGCTGGACGATGAGCGTTCTGACCGACGCCCCGGTGGTGGTCTTCGCGGTCGCCGGATTCGCGGACGGCCGTGCCGTCACCGATCCGCAGCCGGCCGGGCGGGCCATGACCCCCGGCGCGACCGCGGCACCCGCCCAGGCCGGCCTGGGCCACGAGGCGAAGGGCATCGCGGACCGGGTCGAACGGGCCCTGCGCAAGACCGTCAGCACGCCTTCGGAGGAGCCCAGATGACCGCCCGCCGCCTCGTCGCGGCCCTTGCCGCAGGGCTGGTGCTGCTGGCCGGCACCCCCGCCCACGCGGACGGCATCCGCTCCCGGCAGTGGGCGCTCGACGCCATGCACACCGAGCAGGCCTGGCGCACGACCGAGGGCGAGGGCATCACCGTCGCGGTGCTGGACACCGGTGTGGACGACCTCCACCCGGACCTTGCCGGGCAGGTGCTCCCCGGCAAGGACCTCATCGGTTTCGGCGCCCGGCGCGGCGACCGCCCGTGGGCCCGGCACGGCACCGCGATGGCAGGCATCATCGCGGCCCACGGACACGGCCCCGGCCGGACCGACGGTGTCGTCGGCATCGCGCCCGAGGCGAAGATCCTTCCGGTGCGGGTGATCCTCGAGGAGGGCGACCCGGCACGTACGAAGGCCCGCAACTCCAAGGGCAGCGCCCTCGCCGACGGCATCCGCTGGGCGGCCGACAACGGCGCCGACGTGATCAACCTGTCCCTCGGTGACGACAGCAAGTCCGCCCACCCCGAGGCCGCGGAGGACGCGGCCGTCCAGTACGCCCTGAGCAAGGGCGCGGTCGTCGTCGCGTCGGCAGGCAACGGCGGCGAGGACGGCGACCACATCTCCTACCCGGCCGCCTACCCCGGTGTGATCGCGGTGACCGCCGTCGACCGCTACGGCACCAAGGCCTCCTTCTCCACCCGGCGGTGGTACGCCACCGTCAGCGCCCCGGGCGTCGACGTGGTCATCGCCGACCCCGACCGCCGTTACTACGAGGGCTGGGGCACCAGCGCCGCCGCCGCGTTCGTCTCCGGCGCCGTCGCACTCGTCCGCTCCGCGCACCCGGACCTGACCCCAGCGCAGGTCAAGGAGCTCCTCGCGGACACCGCGCGCAACTCTCCGCAGGGCGGCCGCGACGACGCGCGCGGCCACGGCCTCGTCGACCCCGCGGCCGCGATCCGGGCCGGCGCGAAGCTGAAGCCGACCGGGCTGAAGCCCGCCTCCGCCGCCTACGGCCGGCAGTTCTTCGGGCCGGGCCCGGAGCAGGGCCGTGAGGCCGACGAGCCGGCCGGCTGGCTCGCCCCCGTGGCGGGCGGCCTCGGCGCGGTGCTGCTCGCCGGCGCCGTGCTGTTGTGGCGAGGCGGCGTCAGGACGTCCGGCCGGCCGCGCTGACCGCGCCGACCGAGGCCCGGGCGGCGGCTTCCACCAGCGAGACGCCGGCCGCCAGGTCCGCGTTGCCGTCGGAGAGCACGGCGACCAGACAGGTCCGGCCGTCTTCCGTCGTGACCCGGCCGGTGCTGTTCACGACCCAGAGCCCGGTGGCGGTCCGCGGCAGCCAGCCGTTCTTCAGCGCGTACGACGGCCCGGCGGCGGACACCCCCCAGTCCTGACCGGCCGCGGAGCGTGCCATGAGGTCCTGGATGTACGTACGGGAGGGCGCGTTCAGCGCCGGTCCGGCGCCGAACACTGCCTCCAGCAGTGTGAGCCGGTCCCCGGCCGTGGTCCGGGTGAGCCCCCATGCGCCGCTCGGAGCGGGATCGGTCGCGACAAGACCGAGCCTCGCATGAGCGGCCGTCAGCCCGTCCGCGCCCCCGATCACCCTCCAGAGCTCCGTGGCAGCGGCGTTGTCGCTGAGCCGGATCATGGCGTCTGCGGCGGCCCTCTCCTGCGGTGTGAGGCCCCGCCCGGCGTCCTCGGCCTGCACCAGCAACGCGGCGAGGATGTCCACCTTCACGATGCTCGCGGTGTCGAACGAGCCCTCCCCGTAGGTCGCGGCGATCGCCGATCCGACGTCGCGGACCGCCACCGACACCCGGACGCCGTCCGGCACGGAAAGCGCGCCGATACGCACGCCCGGCATCCGGTCGTGATCCACCGCGGCCTCCTCCAGCACCGGGTCTCGGGGCCCGCCGGGACGTGTGTACCCGCCGGACCTATAAGGTCGGGTCATTGTGGCGCAGAAGAACATTCCCGACCCCGGTTTCTCCGACGACGACGGCTCCGCCGACCCGCGGCTGAGCGCGGCTCTCGCCGCCTGGGGCGAGGACAGAACGGCCGAGCCCGAAGTGCTCAGGGCGCTGGCCGGTGCGCGCCTCCTGGTGCCCGTCGTGGCTGTGCTCGGCGAGGTCGAGGAGGGTTCCGACGGGCTGCGCCGGGAGAAGACCAGCGACATGGCGGTCCCCACCCTTACGGCCGGGGACCGCCGGGCACTGCCCGCCTTCACCTCGACCGAGTCGCTTGCCCGCTGGGACCCGCAGGCCCGCCCCGTCGCCGTACCGCTGCACCAGGCTCTCCAGGCCGCCGCGCACGAAGGGGCGGACACCGTGGTGCTCGATCTGGCGGGCCCGGTCCCGTTCCAGCTCACCGGTTCCGCGCTGCGGGCCCTGGCGGAGGGCCGCACCAGCGCCGACCCGCTCGACGACCCCGCCGTCACGTCGGCGGTACGGTCCGCGGTCGCGTCCGAACCGGGGGTACTCCGCGCCCACCTCGGCCCCGGCCGGGCGGACGGGATCCTGGCGCTGGTCCTCGCCCCGGGCACGGACGCGGCCGAGGCGGCCCGGCGGGTGGCCGGAGTGCTCGCCGCGGACGAGGTCCTGCGCGCCCGCCTGGTCCGCGGCCTCGACCTGGCCCTGTTGCCGACGGAGGCTGCCCCGCCGGGCGAGCCCCTGTACGTACGGGATGAGCGGTAGCTTCCCGCCGAAGGCTCGGAACGAAGAGGGGACCGTGTCTGCCGTCGCCCGGGGGGCGACCCCCGCCCACACGTGACCGCGCGTGACCATAGACCGGCGGGGCGCTCGTGCCGGTCCGCTCAGCCGAATACGGGGCCCGTGAACTTCTCGCCCGGACCCTGGCCCGGCTCGTCCGGAACAAGGGAGGCCTCGCGGAACGCGAGCTGCAGCGACTTCAGGCCGTCGCGCAGCGGCGCGGCGTGGAAGGAGCTGATCTCGGTCGCGCTCGCCGTGACAAGACCGGCCAGCGCCGTGATCAGCTTCCGCGCCTCGTCGAGGTCCTTGTGCTCGGAGTCGGGCTTGTCCAGCCCCAGATTGACCGCCGCCGCGCTCAGCAGATGCACCGCGACCGTGGTGATCACCTCGACCGCGGGGACGTCCGCGATGTCGCGTGTCATCTCTTCGTAGTCGGGGGCCCCGGCTCCCTCGGCCGGGGCAGTCGGCTCGGACGGGGTGGCGTCGCCTGCGGTAGTCATCGTGCTCGCTTCTTCTTGCTGTGGACGGTGCGCTCCAGCCTATGGCCCGCACTCGCCCGAGTGGGACGCGCCCCCGGTCACTGGTATGCTGGTGTAACGACCGGCTGGACACGCATGTGTCCGGCCCACAAGTGGAGGCTCCGATCTCCCACCTGGCCGTCCTCAGGGCGGCGGGTCACCGGTCAGGCGGCGCCCATCGTTCCGTACGGACGATGGAGCCGCCCGATGCGCGCCCCGCGATGGTACGCGGCGGTGTTCCGGTATTCGAGGAGCTCCCGCCTGTGTCCCGTCCGGGGCATTTTTGACGTTCCGGCTCGGTTGGTCTCACAAAACAGACGTTACGCGGCTGTCTGCCAGGCAGTCGTGTGGTGCTACCGAGGAGGATCCATCAGCGCCGAGCCCCGCATCAACGACCGGATTCGCGTTCCCGAGGTGCGACTTGTCGGTCCCAGCGGCGAGCAGGTCGGGATTGTTCCGCTTGCCAAGGCCCTGGAGCTTGCGCAGGAGTACGACCTCGACCTGGTCGAGGTCGCGGCGACCGCCCGTCCGCCCGTGTGCAAGCTCATGGACTACGGGAAGTTCAAGTACGAGTCGGCCATGAAGGCCCGTGAGGCGCGCAAGAACCAGGCGCACACGGTCATCAAGGAGATGAAGCTCCGGCCGAAGATCGACCCGCACGACTATGACACCAAGAAGGGTCACGTCGTTCGGTTCCTCAAGCAGGGCGACAAGGTCAAGATCACGATCATGTTCCGTGGTCGCGAGCAGTCCCGGCCGGAACTCGGCTACCGACTGCTGCAGCGTCTGGCCGAGGACGTCCAGGACCTCGGGTTCATCGAGTCGAACCCGAAGCAGGACGGCCGAAACATGATCATGGTTCTCGGTCCGCACAAGAAGAAGACCGAGGCGATGGCCGAGGCCCGCGAGGCGCAGGCCGCCCGCAAGGCCGAGCGCCAGGGCCAGCCCGCCCAGGTGGAGGACTCCGCTCCGGAGGCCCCCTCCGAGGAATCGGCCGAGGCCTGATTCCGGAGCAAGCCTGCCCCGGACATCAACCGACACATCTGACGCTTCCGCGTGCCGGTCCACGGACCGGCGGGAGCGCCACTGACGAGGAGAGAACGGCGCGATGCCGAAGAACAAGACGCACAGCGGTGCCAAGAAGCGCTTCAAGATCACCGGCTCCGGCAAGGTGCTCCGCGAGCGCGCCGGCAAGCGCCACCTGCTCGAGCACAAGCCGTCCAAGCTGACGCGTCGCCTCACCGGCAACGCCGAGATGGCCCCGGGTGACTCGAAGACCATCAAGAAGCTTCTCGGCAAGTGACGTCGTGCCTCCGGTGACCGGAGGCACGCGCCGGGACCGGGACCAATTCGTTTCCGGGTCGTGTGAGTCCAACCACGGCCCCGCTACAAGGAGTTAACAAGTGGCACGCGTCAAGCGGGCAGTCAACGCCCACAAGAAGCGCCGGGCAATTCTCGAGGCCGCCAGCGGTTACCGCGGCCAGCGTTCGCGCCTGTACCGCAAGGCCAAGGAGCAGGTCACCCACTCCCTGGTCTACAACTACAACGACCGCAAGAAGCGCAAGGGCGACTTCCGTCAGCTGTGGATCCAGCGGATCAACGCCGCTGCCCGCCAGAACGGTATGACGTACAACCGCCTCATCCAGGGTCTGAAGGCCGCCAACGTCGAGGTGGACCGCAAGATCCTCGCCGAGCTCGCGGTCAACGACGCCAACGCGTTCGCCGCGCTCGTCGAGGTCGCCCAGAAGGCGCTCCCGAGCGACGTCAACGCCCCGAAGACCGCCGCCTGATCCAGGCCGCTCTTCAACGAGGCATCTGCCCGGACCCGCAGGCCCTGCGCCTGCGGGTCCGGTGCGTTGAACGACCCTTTTTCGCACGACCCGTCTCGCACGTACGGAAGTGAGCCGCCGACCATGGGCACCCCCGCCGAGCTGATCTCCCCGCGTTCCCCGCGTGTGGCCGCTGCCAGACGGCTCGCGCGGCGCAATTTCCGCACCAAGGAGCGCCGGTTCATCGCCGAGGGACCGCAGGCCGTGCGCGAGGCCGTCGCCCACCGCGCCGACGGCGAGCCGACCCTGATCGAGCTGTTCGCCACGCCCGAGGCCGCCGAGCGGTACGCGGAGATCATCGACGCGGCCCGCGCCGCCGGGGTCCGGGTGCACCTGGCCCACGACGACGTCCTGGCCGAGGTCTCGCAGACCGTGACCCCGCAGGGCCTGGTCGGGGTCTGCCGCTTCCTGGACTCGCCGTTCGAGGCGATCCTGCAGGCGCGTCCGAAGCTGGTCGCCGTCCTGGCGAACGTGCGGGACCCCGGGAACGCCGGCACCGTACTGCGCTGCGCGGACGCCGCGGGCGCCGACGCGGTCGTGCTGACCGACGCCTCGGTCGACCTCTACAACCCCAAGTCCGTACGGGCGTCGGTCGGTTCGCTCTTCCACCTGCCGGTGGCCGTCGGCGTACCGGTGGAGCAGGCCGTACAGGGACTGCAGGCCGCCGGGGTGCGGATCCTCGCCGCCGACGGCGCGGGCCTGGACGACCTGGACACCGAGCTGGACGCGGGCACCATGGGCGGCCCCACCGCCTGGATTTTCGGCAACGAGGCCTGGGGACTGCCGGAGGAGACCCGCGCACTCGCCGACGCGGTGGTACGCGTGCCGATCCACGGCAGGGCGGAGAGTCTCAACCTCGCGACGGCCGCCGCCGTGTGCCTCTACGCGTCCGCCCGTGCGCAGCGTGCTGCCGGAGGGTGCCGCTCCGTCACCCCCAGCTAGTAATGTGACGGGCTCGGGGGGCCCACTGCGCTATTCGGAGAGGTGGGGTACGGGGACATGACGGTCGGGACCAACAGTTCGTCAGAGGTGCACGGCTCCTTGCCGTGCACGCCCGATCCCCTCGCGAGCTCTGGCATCGACCCCGACGATCTGCCCGACGGCCTGGTCGTCGCGGACGAGGCCGGCCGCGTCATCTGCTTCAACGCCGCCGCGGCCCGGATCACCGCGGTCCGCCGGGGCGACGCGCTCGGGGCGCCGATCGAGCGGGCACTGCCCCTGGAGGACCTCGAGGGACGCCGCTGGTGGACGCTGACCGATCCGTACGGCGGTCTCGCCATCCGGGCGGGGCAGCCGGAGCGCAATCTGCTGCTGCCGGGCGGCCGTGAGGTCCTGGTCGCCGCCCGGTACGTCCGGGAACGCCCCACCGGGCCGGTCCGCCGGCTCGTGGTCTCGCTGCGCGGCACCGAGGCACGGCGCCGCACCGAGCGCAGCCATGCCGAGCTCATCGCCACCGTCGCCCATGAACTGCGCTCCCCGCTGACCTCGGTCAAGGGTTTCACGGCGACTCTGCTTGCCAAGTGGGAGCGGTTCACCGACGACCAGAAGCGGCTGATGCTGGAGACCGTCGACGCCGACGCCAACCGCGTCACCCGGCTGATCGCCGAGCTGCTCGACATCTCCCGGATCGACTCCGGCCGGCTGGAGCTGCGCCGCCAGCCCGTGGACATCGCCTCGGCCGTCGGCCGCCATATCCAGGCGCTGACCGCGAACGGCCAGTCGCCGGACCGCTTCCTGGTCCGGATCCTCCAGCCGCTGCCCGATCTCTGGGCCGACCCTGACAAAGTCGACCAGGTGCTGGGGAACCTGCTGGAAAATGCCGTGCGGCACGGCGAGGGAACGGTCACCATCGAGGTGGCACCTGCCCACGTCAGGGTCGCCGAGAATCCAGCGAAGGGAACGGCCGTCACCGTGAGCGACGAAGGCCCCGGCATCCCCGAGGAGTCGATGGGCCGTGTCTTCACCCGCTTCTGGCGGGGCAGCAAACGCGGCGGCACAGGACTCGGCCTGTACATCGTCAAGGGCATCGTCGAAGCGCACGGCGGCACGATCACGGTCGGCCGGGCCCCCGTCGGCGGCGCCGAATTCCGATTTACTCTGCCCGTGAGCGCACCGGCATATCTCACTTGAGCCTCGCCGGAGCGGCCCGCGGGCTTCTTCGACCCCCTGCGGCCTTAGACTCGACCTTTGGCACCTTTGCGTCCTTGTCGTCGAGCTTGGACCGCCAGCCAGCCAATCGGAAGTACGGGAAGAGATGTCGGCACCGAACAAGTCGTACGACCCTGTTGAGGTCGAGGCACTGAAACCGGAAGAGATCGAGCGCATGCGGGACGAGGCGCTCGCCGCCTTCACCGCCGCGGGCGACCTCGACGCGCTCCGCGAGGCCAAGCCCGCCCACATGGGCGACCGCTCGCCGCTCGCGCTCGCCAACCGCGAGATCGGCGCCCTGCCGCCGCACGCCAAGGCGGACGCGGGCAAGCGTGTCGGCCAGGCCCGCGGCGCCGTGAACAAGGCGTTCGCGGCCCGGCAGGCGGAGCTCGAGGCCGAGCGCGACGAGCGTGTGCTGGTCGAGGAGGCGGTGGACGTCACGCTGCCGTACGACCGCACGCCCGCCGGCGCCCGCCACCCGCTGACGACACTGATGGACCGCATCGCGGACATCTTCGTCGCCATGGGGTACGAGGTCGCGGAAGGCCCCGAGGTCGAGGCGGAGTGGTTCAACTTCGACGCCCTCAACTTCACGCCCGACCACCCGGCACGCCAGATGCAGGACACCTTCTTCGTCCAGGGCCCCAAGGGGACCGAGGGCGACGAGTCCGGCGTCGTGCTGCGTACGCACACCTCTCCGGTCCAGGCCCGGTCCCTGCTCGACCGGGAGCCGCCCGTCTACGTCGTCTGCCCGGGGCGGGTCTACCGCACCGATGAGCTGGACGCGACGCACACCCCGGTCTTCCACCAGATCGAGCTGCTCGCCGTGGACGAGGGCCTGACCATGGCCGACCTCAAGGGCACCCTCGACCACATGGTCCAGGCGCTCTTCGGCAAGGACATGACCACACGGCTGCGCCCGAACTTCTTCCCGTTCACCGAGCCTTCCGCCGAGATGGACATGCAGTGCTACGTGTGCCGTGGTGAGTCGGTGGGCAACCCCGACCGCCCGTGCCGCACCTGCTCCAGCGAAGGCTGGATCGAGCTCGGCGGCTGCGGCATGGTCAATCCGAAGGTCCTCATCGCCTGCGGTGTGGACCCCGAGAAGTACAGCGGATTCGCCTTCGGGTTCGGCATCGAGCGGATGCTGATGTTCCGCCACAATGTCGAAGACATGCGAGACATGGTCGAGGGTGACGTCCGGTTCACCCGGCCGTTCGGGATGGAGATCTGATGCGGGTCCCGCTTTCCTGGCTGCGGGAGTACGTCGACCTGCCGGCCGGTGAGACCGGTCGCGACGTACAGGCCAAACTTGTCGACGCCGGTCTGGAGGTCGAGCGCGTCGAGCAGCTCGGCGCCGGCCTCAAGGGCCCCCTGGTCGTCGGCCAGGTGCTGACCATCGAGGAGCTGGAGGGCTTCAAGAAGCCGATCCGCTTCTGCACCGTCGACGTCGGCGCCGCAAACGGCACCGGCGAGCCGCAGGAGATCGTCTGCGGTGCCCGCAACTTCTCCGTCGGCGACAAGGTCGTCGTGGTGCTGCCCGGGGCGGTGCTGCCCGGCGACTTCGCCATCGCCGCGCGCCAGACGTACGGCAGGACCTCGCACGGCATGATCTGCTCCGGTGACGAGCTGGGCATGGGCGACTGGGGGTCCCCCCTGACGGAGTCCGGGGGAGGTTCGGGCGGCATCATCGTGCTGCCGCGGGAGTACGAGCCGGGCACCGACGCGATCGAGGTCCTGGAGCTGGTCGACGAGGTGCTCGACATCGCCGTCACCCCGGACCGCGGCTACTGCCTCTCCATGCGAGGGGTGGCCCGCGAGACCGCCACCGCGTACGGGCTGCCGTTGCGCGACCCGGCGCTGCTGGACGTTCCCGCGCCCAACTCGTACGGCTACCCGGTGAAGATCTCCGACCCGCAGGGCTGCGACCTCTTCACCGCGCGTACGGTCACGGGCCTCGAGCCCGAGGCACGCTCCCCTATGTGGCTGCGGCGGCGTCTGCAGAAGGCCGGGATGCGCCCGATCTCGCTCGCCGTCGACGTCACCAACTACGTGATGCTTGAACTCGGCCAGCCGCTGCACGCCTACGACCGGACCCGGATCGCCGGGGCGATCGGTGTGCGCAGAGCCGAGCAGGGGGAGAAGTTCACCACCCTGGACGGCACCAAGCGTGTGCTGGACGCCGGCGACCTGGTGATCACCGACGACCGCGGGCCGATCGGTCTCGCGGGTGTCATGGGCGGCGCCAACACCGAGATCGCCGACTCCGTCACGGACCCTGAGACCGGCCAGATCTACGGCACCACCGAGGTCGTCATCGAAGCCGCGCACTTCGACGCGCTGTCGATCTCGCGCACCGCCCGACGCCACAAGCTGTCCTCCGAGGCGTCCAAGCGCTTCGAGCGCGGAGTGGACCCGCAGGCCGCGGCTGCCGCCGCTCAGCGGACCGTCGACCTGCTGGTGCTGCTCGCGGGCGGCACCGCCGAGGCCGGCGTCACCGCGGTCGTGGCGCCGTCCGCGCCACGCACGATCGCCATGCGCGCGGACCACCCGGACCGCGTGGCCGGTGTCGACTACGGCCGCGAGACCGTCGTACGCCGCCTCCAGGAAGTGGGCTGCGACGTCTACGGTCAGGACGAGCTCGTCGTCACCGTGCCGTCCTGGCGTCCCGACCTCAACGAGCCGAACGACCTCGCCGAGGAGGTCATCCGGCTTGAGGGCTACTCCAACCTGCCGTCCACCCTCCCGACGCCGCCCTCCGGCCGCGGGCTCACCGAGCGGCAGCGGCTGCACCGGCGGATCGGCCGCGCGCTGGCCGGCGCCGGCTACGTCGAGGCGCTGAACTACCCGTTCATCGGCGAGCAGGTCTTCGACCAGCTGAACATCCGTGCGGACGACACCTGCCGCCGCGTGGTCAAGCTGGTCAACCCGCTCTCCGACGAGGAGCCCGCACTGCGCACCGCGCTGCTGCCGGGCCTCCTCGGCGCCCTGCGCCGCAACGACAGCCGCGGCAGCCACGACCTCGCCCTCTTCGAGACCGGCCTGGTCTTCCGGGCGGGTGAGGAGGCGGGCGTCGCGGTGCGGCTGCCGGTCGACCGCCGTCCGACCGACGAGGAGATCGCTACGCTCGACGCCGCTCTGCCGGAGCAGCCGCGGCACGCCGCGGTCGTGCTGGCCGGTGCGCGTGAGCAGGCCGGCTGGTGGGGCAACGGCCGTCCGGCCGAGTGGGCCGACGCCGTCGAAGCCGCCCGTACGCTCGCACGCGAGGCGAGTGCCGAACTGATCGTCCGGCAGGGGCAGTACGGACCGTGGCACCCGGGCCGCTGTGCCGAGCTGGCCGTCGTCATCGACGGGGAGGAGCAGCGCGTCGGCTTCGCCGGCGAGCTGCACCCGCGCGTTGTCAAGGCGCTGAGCCTGCCCGCGCGCACCAGCGCGATGGAGCTGGACCTGGACCGCCTGGAGCGGGCCGGTGCAGGCGTGGTCCAGGCGCCGCGGATCTCCACGTTCCCGGTGGCCACGCAGGACGTCGCTCTCGTCGTGTCCGGCGACGTGCCGGCCGCCGACGTGGAAGCCGCGCTGCGCGAGGGCGCCGGTGAACTGCTCGAATCGCTGCGGCTGTTCGACGTGTTCGCGGGTGAGCAGATCGGTGCGGGACGGAAGTCACTGGCGTACGCGCTGCGCTTCCGCGCGGCGGACCGCACGCTGACCGTCGAGGAGGCCTCGGCCGCCCGCGACGCGGCGGTGGCGTTGGCCGCCGAGCGCACCGGGGCGGCACTGCGCGGCGCTTGAGCAGGCGCGCCCGGCGGCGCGAAATGCCTGTTGAGGGGCGCATTCGGGAGACCGGATGCGCCCCTCTGGCGTGGGAGAACCCCCCACCTCACTCGTTTGAGTGAGAAATACAGACGATTCACCTGAGCGGGTACGAACGATCGACAGAATCGGTCCGGCCGCGGGGGCCGGGGGGGATCCGCCGAAGAGGACCGAGGGGGCCGACGGCATGATCCGTATCAGGGCGTGGCGCGCTCCTCGCGCGGGTGCGCCGTGGCTGCGCCGGACGTTCATCCTCGCCTGGGCCGCCGCAGTCGTCACCTGGGAGCTGACCTGCCCCCCGGCCCTGCACGAACGGCTGCTGCCCAGGGTCGTTACCTGCGTGGCCTTCTTGCTGGTCGCCACTGCGGTCGCGCTGTGCACACGGCACTGTCTGCTGGGGGAGTTGCGGCGCACCCAGGAGATTGCCGGCGCGGTACAGCGGGTCCTGCTGCGTCCGCCGCCGGCCCGGCTCGAAGGGCTGGCCGTCGCCGCGGGCCAGCTCTCCGCGAGCCGTGGCGCGGCGGTCGGCGGGGACCTGTACGAGGCCGTAGCCACTCCGCACGGCGTCCGGATCGTCATCGGAGACGTCCGCGGGCACGGGCTCGGCGCGCTGAGTGCGGTCGCCGCCGTGCTCGGCAGTTTCCGCGAAGCCGCGTACGACGAGCCGGAACTGCCGGGGGTGCTGCGCCGGATGGAACGGGGCCTGCACCGGCATCTGCGGGAGCGGGCCCGGGCAGAGCATCCCTCGGCCGGCGGTGCGGAGCCGGACAGTCCGGTGTCCGAGGAGTTCGTGACCGTACTACTGCTGGAGGTCGGTCCGGACGGCGGGGTCCTGGCCCTGAACTGCGGACACCCATGGCCGTACCGGCTGCGGGGGAGTGCCGAAGTGCTGATCGGTGCCGACCCGTTGCCGCCACTGGGCGCTTTCCCGCTGCCGGACGAGGTTCCCGTACAGCTGCGCACGCGGCTGCTGCCCGGCGAGGTGCTGTTCCTGCACACCGACGGCGCCGAGGATGCCCGCAACCGCGCGGGGGAGTACTTCCCGTTGCGCGGCGCGCTGGCCGAGGCCGCTCTCGGCCCGGTATCGCCCGCGGGCCTGGTCGCAGACATGCACGCCGCGCTGTTGCGTCACACCGGAGGGCGGCTCGCCGACGATGTCGCCCTGCTGGTCCTGCGCAACGACCGCCGCCTGGTGCCCGCGCAGCCGGGTGGGCTTGCAGTGCGCCGGGCACCGACTCCCCATGGAGCCTGAACAGCGACGGCCTGACGGGCGCCGCCTGTCCTGCCGCGGAGTGTCGGGCAGACAGCAGGACAGACGACGCAGAAGCGGGCCGCCGCACTGTACGAGGGGGAGCCGGCGGCCCGGCCACCTCTTTCGAGGCGTTTCAGTCAACCGATCCACGCCCCGGCGCGGGAGAGCGCACGGCGCACTTATGCGGGCATTGAGTTCACACCCCGTGCGAATCACACTCCACTACGCTGTGGCCACCGAGCCACCGGAGGGGCCCATGCAGCCCAACACCCTGCTCGACGCCCTGCTCGACGAGGCCGGCGTCTCGCGGGCCGGCCTCGCTGCCCATGTGAACCAGGCGGGCAGGGCGAGGGGACTCGCGCTGCGCTACGAGCACACGGCCGTCGCCCGCTGGATCAAGGGCCAGCGACCCCGCGGCCAGGTACCGGACCTCATCTGCGAGGTGCTCGCGGCGCGGTTGCACCGCACCGTGACCCTCGACGACATCGGCCTCGGCGTGCCGGGGGTCGCGGCCGAGCCGCACGGCTCACCGCTGAACGGGTTCGTGGACCGGGCCACAGCTCTCTGGCGTTCGGACGAGCAGCAACGCCCGCACGTCCTCGGCGCCCCCGCCGTCACCGGGACGCCCGCGGTGATGCCCGTATGGGAGTGGGAGAACCCGCCGGAGGACGTGGACGTCTCCCGGTCCGGGCAGACGCATGTGCGCATGGCCGACATCGAGATGCTGCGTGCGGCCCGGGCGCACTACGAGCTGATGTACCGGAGAGCCGGCGGCATAGCGACGCGCTCGCGCATTGTCGGCTTCCTCAACGCGGAGACCGCGCCACTGCTGCGCGGCAGTTACACCGACCGGATGGGCCGTCAACTGCACCGGGCGACGGGCGGGCTGGTGGCGGTGGCCGGCATCTGCGCGTACGACTCGGACGCCCACGGGCTGGCGCAGCGCTACTTCCACCAGGCGCTGCGGCTGGCCAAGGCGAGCGGCGACCGGGGCCTCGGCGCGTACGTCATCGCCCTGCTGGTCAACCAGTCGCTGTTCATGCGCGAGTACCGGCAGGCGGTGGCCTTCGCCGAGGCGGCGCTGCGGACGGCCGGGCAGCAGATCACCCCGGCGCTGGCCTCCGACCTCTCCGCGATGCAGGCCAAGGCGTATGCCCATCTCGGTGACGGCGGCAGCGCGTTGGCCTGCATTCGCAACGCGGAGGCCGCGGCGGAGCGGATCCGGCGCGGCCACGAGCCGGACGAGACGGGCTACGTGCAGCCTGGCCTGGTCAACGTCCAGGTCGCGGAGGCCCTGCTGAGCCTCGGAGACCTGCCGGCCGCTCGCGAGCACGCGACGGCGGCCGTGGACTCCCCGGCACACGAGCGGGGGCGGGTCCACCGGCTCGCCATGCTGTCCCACATCGAGCTGCGACAGGGCGAGGCCGACCGCGCGGTACGGACCGCGGCCGAAATGGCCGAGCGGGCCAGGGGGATGGAGTCGCAGCGGCTTCGGGACCGGTTGCGTGCGGTGCGCGGGCAACTGGTCGCCAGTGGCTGTGCCGGGGCGGAGGAGACGGCCGAACTGATCGACGGGGCGTTGCGCGTTCCCCTCTGAGCCCGGTCCTGCTGCGATGTTGCCATCTACTTGCCGGAAGGTGGCAGAACTATGCAGTGGACGAACCTGAGCGAACAAACTGTGTACAAGAACCGCTGGTTCAGGGTCAATCTCGCGGACGTCGAACTTCCCGACGGCCGCCACCTGGACCACTTCCTCATCCGGCTGCGCCCCGTCGCCGTGGCAACAGCCGTCAACGACGCCAATGAGGTACTGCTGCTCTGGCGGCACCGGTTCATCACCGACAGCTGGGGCTGGGAGCTCGCTGCCGGTGTCGTGGAGGACGGCGAGGACATCGAGTCCGCGGCCGCCCGTGAGATGGAGGAGGAGACCGGCTGGCGCCCGGGGCCGCTCCACCACCTCATGACCGTCGAGCCGTCGAACGGACTCACCGACGCCCGCCACCATCTCTTCTGGTCGCAGGAGGCGACGTACATCGGCCACCCGGAGGACGACTTCGAGTCGTCCCGCCGTGAATGGGTCCCGCTCAAGCTGGTCCCGGACATGGTCGCCCGCGGCGAGATACCGGCCGCCAACATGGCGGCCGGCCTGCTGCTCCTGCACCATATGCGGCTGGGCTAGACGCCCTCGTCCGGATCGTGCCGGACCCGCCAGGCGGGTTGATCCGGCCCGATCCGGCGTGACCCGGAAGACGTTTCCCGGCGCCCGGGCGCCCGCGGCCGGGTGGGCTCAGGAGTACGGGTAGAAGCCGGAGCCCGTCTTCCGGCCCAGCCGTCCCGCGTCGACCATCCGCTGCAGCAGCGGCGGGGCGGCGTACAGCGGCTCCTTGAACTCCGCGTACATCGAGTCGGCGACCGAGGCGACCGTGTCCAGGCCGATCAGGTCGGCGAGTTTCAGCGGCCCCATCGGGTGGGCGCAGCCGAGTTCCATGCCGTTGTCGATGTCCTCGCGGCTCGCGATGCCCGACTCGAACATGCGGATCGCCGAGAGCAGATACGGGATCAGCAGGGCGTTGACCACGAATCCCGAGCGGTCCTGGGCGCGGATCGCGTGCTTTCCCAGCACGTTCTGCACCAGGATCTCGGAACGCTTGATCGTCTCCTCGCCGGTGGTCAGGGCGGGGATCAGCTCGACCAGCTTCTGCACCGGGGCCGGGTTGAAGAAGTGGATGCCGATGACCTGGTCGGGACGCGAGGTCGCGACCGCCAGCTTCACCAGCGGGATCGAGGAGGTGTTGGAGGCGAGGATCGCGTCCTGCCGGGTCACCACCTGATCGAGGACCTGGAAGATCTCGGTCTTGACCTGCTCGCTCTCGACCACCGCCTCGATCACGAGGTCGCGGTCGGCGAACTCCCCGAGGTCGGTGGTGAAGCTGAGGCGGGCGAGCGTCGCGTCGCGCTCCTCATCGGTGATCTTGCCGCGTTCGGCGGCCTTGGAGAGGGAGTTGTGCAGCCGGGTACGGCCGATCTCCAGGGCCTCGCCCGTGGTCTCGGCGACCTTGACGTCCAGGCCGCTACGCGCGCACACCTCCGCGATGCCCGCGCCCATCTGGCCGCAGCCCACTACTCCGACGCGTTCGATGTCGGTCACATCGTGCCTTTCGCTGTCATCCGGCGGGTCCCCCGTGTGATTCCGGCGCCCGCCTCGGCCCTTGACGTTACTCCGCGCCTGCGGGGGGTCGGAGGGCCGGGGCGGGCATGCTGTCCGCAGAGGAATCGTCGTGACTGTACGAACAGGGAGCAACACATGCAGCAATCCCGGTACCCCGGGCGAAGGGGACTGATCATGGCCGCCGCCGGCGCCTTGTCCTGTTTGATGACTGCGTCGGACACGGTCGCCGCACGGCCCCGGCGGGCGGCGACGCCACCCCCGTTCCGCGCGATGTGGCTGGCCTGCATCGGCAACCGGGACTGGCCGTCCCGCCCCGGCCTCGCCGCCGAGCAGCAGCGGGCCGAACTGCTCTCTCACCTGGACACGGCGGTCGCCCGGCGGCTGAACGCCGTGATCCTCCAGGTGCGGCCCTCGGCCGACGCGCTGTGGCCCTCCCCGTACGAGCCCTGGGCGGAATGCCTCACCGGCCGGCAGGGTGTGGGCCCCGGCTGGGACCCCCTCGGTACGGCGGTGACTGAGGCGCACCGACGCGGTCTCGAACTGCACGCCTGGTTCAACCCGTACCGGATCGCGAACCACGGCGACCTCTCACGGCTGGCCGACCGGCATCCCGCCCGGATCAACGCGGGCTGGGCCGTCCCGTACGGCGGCAAGCTCTTCTACAATCCGGGGCTGCCTGAGGTCAGGCGCTTCGTCCAGAACGCGATGCTCGACGCCGTCCGGCGTTACGAGATCGACGCGGTCCACTGGGACGACTACTTCTATCCGTATCCGGTCGCGGGCCAGACCTTCGACGACGACCTCGCGTACGCGCGGCACGGCGCCAACTTCCCCGACCGGGCCGCGTGGCGCCGCCACAACACCGACCTGCTGGTCTCCGAGACATCGGCCCGCATCAAGAGCGTGCGCCCGGGCGTCCGCTTCGGCATCAGCCCCTTCGGAGTCTGGCGGAACGCCTCGACCGATCCCAGGGGCTCGGACACCGCCAGTCTCCAGACGTACGACGCGCTGTACGCCGACACCCGCAAGTGGGTCAAGGAGGGCTGGATCGACTACGTCGTGCCCCAGCTCTACTGGCACATCGGCAACCCCGCAGCCGACTACGCCAAGCTGCTGCCGTGGTGGTCCCGGACCGTGCGCGGCACAGGTGTCAGCCTCTACATCGGCGAGGCCCTGTACAAGGCCGGTGACCCTGACCAGCCGTCCGCCTGGCAGGACCCGGCAGAACTCTCGCGCCACCTCACGCTCGGCACGCGCTACCCGGAGGTCGGGGGCCACTCCTTCTTCTCGGCGAAGGAGGTCGCGGCGGACCGGAACGGGGCCATGGCCAGGGTCGTCGCCGACCACTACCCGGCCCCGGCCGGCCCGCCGCGCTGAGCTACTCGCCGAAACCTGCAGCCTTGTGGTGGTCCACGACCGAGTCGGGCCCGGGAGACATGATCGACTCGTGGCCGTTCTCGGCACGGACCTTGAACGGCGGGGTGCCGTTGGGTCCCAGCACTTCGACGATTTCCACGACGCGGTCGTGCTGTCCCACGACCCTGCCGTGCATCACCAGCTTGTCGCCCTTTTCCGCATGCATCGAGACGTCCTCCCTGTGCGTAATCGGCCGTCAGCACGAGTGTAGGTCTGTCTGCGTGATCTGCATCACGTCAGCCGCGGGCTCGCTGCGTGACGGCGATGCAGACGAGTACGGCGACGGCGGCCACCGGTGCGGCCGGGGACAGGGATTCGCCCAGCAGCAGCACCGACCAGAGCAGGGTCAGCAGCGGCTGGGCGAGCTGAAGCTGACTGGCCCGGGCCACGCCGATCTCGGCCATGCCCCGGTACCAGACGTAGAGACCGAAGAACGTCGACCCGGCGGCCACCCACACCAGCCCCACAACACCGTGCACCGAGAGCCGCACCGGCTCGAACGACAGGGCGGCCGCCGCGCCGGCCAGCGCGATCGGCAGGCAGAGAATCAGTGCCCACCCGATGACCTGCCAGCCGGGCATCGCCCGGGCCAGCCGGCCGCCCTCGGTGTATCCCGCGGCGCAGACCAGCAGCGCGCCGAACAGGTACAGATCGCCGACCGACAGTGCGCCGCCGCTCTCCTGGAGGGTGAAGGCGATGACGACGCCCGCCCCGGCCACGGCGGCAGTCCAGAAGGTACGGGAAGGGCGTGCCCCGGTGCGCACCGCCGAGAAGGCGGCTGTCGTGAGCGGCAGCAGACCGACGACCACGGCCGCGTGCGAGGTGGTGGAGGTCTGCAGCGCGAGGGTGGTCAGCAGTGGGAAGCCCGCGACCACTCCACCGCCGACGACCGCGAGGCCGGCCCAGTGCCGGCGGTCGGGCACCGGGACGCGCAGCACGAGCAGGAAACTGAACCGCTACTCACCTGGTGGAAAGCTGCCGTCGAGTCGAGCCCTCGTGGAGCGCTACCGGGTGAGCCCCGTGACCGTTTCCCGGGCCCTCGCCCAGCTCGCCGCCGAGGGTCTGGTCGTCACCCGCCCAGGCTCCGGGGCCTTCCGGGCGCAGCCCCGTACGGACGTCACCGCCATCGGAGACACCTCCTGGCAGGAGGTCACCCTCAGCGCCGAAGCGGCCGACGAGCTGGTGCCGCGTTCGGTCGACGCGAACGGGGTGCTGGTCACTCTCGCAGCCCCGCCCACCGGAGTGATCGAGTTCAACGGCGGCTACCTGCATCCGTCGCTGCAGCCCGAGCGTGCGATGGCCGCCGCCCTCGCCCGGGCGGGCCGGCGGCCCGGCGCCTGGGGGCGACCGCCGGTCGACGGCCTTCCCGAGCTGCGGGCATGGTTCGCCCGCGAGATCGGCGGCACCGTCACCGCCGCCGAGGTGCTGGTCACGGCGGGCGGCCAGAGTGCGCTGACCACCGCACTGCGTGCGCTCGCCCCGCCCGGCGCGCCCGTGCTGGTCGAGTCCCCGACGTACCCCGGAATGCTGGCGATCGCCCGCGCCTCGGGTCTGCGGCCCGTACCGGTCCCCGCCGACGCCGACGGTGTACGCACGGAACTGCTGGAAGCCGCCTTCCGGGCCACCGGCGCCCGGCTCTTCGTCTGTCAGCCGCTCTTCCAGAACCCGACGGGGGCCGCGCTCGCCGCGGACCGCCGCGACGAGGTGGTGCGGATAGCCCGCGCGGCCGGCGCCTTCGTCATCGAGGACGACTTCGCGCGCCGGCTGGCCCACGAGGACGCGGGTCCGCTGCCCCGGCCCCTGGCCGCCGACGACTCCGACGGAGTCGTCGTCCACGTCTGCTCGCTCACCAAGTCCACCTCCCCGAGCCTGCGCGTCGGGGCGCTGGCGGCTCGCGGCCCGGTGCTGGAGCGGCTGCGCTCCATCCAGGTCGTCGACAGCTTCTTCGTCCCCCGCCCGCTGCAGGAGGCCGCCCTCGAACTCGTGGGATCGCCCGCCTGGAGCCGCCATCTGCGTACCGTCGCCGCGGAGCTGAAGAACCGACGCGACGCGCTTGCCGCCGCGCTGCGGCGCGGGACGCCGGCGCTCGCCCTGCCGCGTGTACCGTCCGGCGGCCACCATCTGTGGGTGCGCCTCCCCGACGGCGCCGACGAGGCGGCCCTCGTCGCGGGGGCGCTCCGGGCCGGAGTCGCCGTCGCCCCCGGCCGGCCGTACTTCAGCGCGGAACCGCCGGCCGGCCACCTGCGGCTCAGCTTCGCGGGAGTGGCCGGGCCGGCGGAAATCACCGAGGGGGTGCGCCGACTGCAAATCGCTTGTACGGAAATCCTGCGGCCGGGAAGCTTCCCCTCATGAGCGACGCCCTGACGAACGACGCCCCGGATCCCGCCTACGAAATCTCGACCGACCCCGACCGGCTGGACACCGATCTCGTCCACCACTGGCTGTCCACCGACGCGTACTGGGCACTCGGGCGGTCCCGTAGCACGCAGGACGCCGCGGTGGCCGCCTCGGTGAACTTCGGGCTCTACGACACCACTTCGGGGGCGCAACTGGCATACGCGCGTGTCGTCACCGATCACGCCGTCTTCGCCTGGCTCTGCGACGTGTACGTCGCCCCGGCCGCCCGCGGCAGAGGTCTCGGTACCGCCCTCGTCACCGAGGTCAGGGACCATTTCGCCCCCGTGGGGCTGCGCCGCATGCTGCTCGCCACGGACGACGCGCACGGCGTCTACGAGAAGATCGGTTTCCAGCGGATCGACGATCCCGAGAAGTGGATGGCTCTGAGTCTCCTGTGACTCCTGATTCCATCTTGACCTGCGGTGCTGTCCGGCCCCACGATCGCCGCATGCATGTTCGGGTCACGCTGATCGCCGCAGCCCGCAGCGCCGCGCTGCTGGCCGAGCGATTCGACGACGACCGGCCGCTCGACCAGGCCGGCTGGCACGAAGTGCAGCTCGCCGCGCAGGGGCTGATCCCGCTCGGAGCGGCGGAGCTGCGGTACTGCTCGCCCACCCCGCGCAGCCGCGCCACCGGCCAGGCGCTCGGTTTCGCGCCCATGGCCCAGCCCGCGCTTCGCGAGTGCGACATGGGCCGCTGGCGTGGCCGCACCCTGGGCGAGGTCACGGCTCAGGAGCCGGAGGCGGTCGACGCCTGGCTGGCCGATCCCCGGTCGGCGCCGCACGGCGGTGAGTCCCTGCTGTCCTTCATCTCCCGGATAGGTGGCTGGCTGGACACCCGGCCGGCCGACGACGGCGGCGCGATCGTAGCCGTCGCCGAGCCGTCGGTCGTCCGGGCCGCGCTGGTGTACGCGCTGAAGGCACCGCCGTCGACGTACTGGAACGTCGATGTCCGCCCGCTGTCGACGGTCACCCTGGCGGGGTGGGCGGGACGCTGGAGCCTGCGACTGGAGTCGGCGGTTCTCTGAAGCGTCTCCTGCCGAGCCCGCGCGCGGCGTCGGCCGTTGCCGGCACGAGGCGGCCGGACGGCGAAGCGGCCGGACGGCGAGGCGACCGGACGGGGGGCGGTCGGACGGCGAGTGGTCAGGCCCCGACGGAGCCGTCGATCGCCTCGCGGAGGAAGTCCGCGTGGCCGTTGTGCCGGGCGTACTCATGCATCAGGTGAAGCATCACCAGGCGGAGCGACACCTGCTCGCCCGTCTTGGCGTGGCGGCCGGTCACGTCGAGCGACTCCGCGGCCGCCTCGATCCGCCGCGCGTGTGCGACCTCCGTCTGCCAGGCGTCGAACGCCTCCGACCGCGTCGCCGTGCTCGCGTCGTACGCCACTTGGAAGTCGCCCTCGTCCGACCATACGAGGGGTATGTCCTCCCCGTTGATCACTCGGCGGAACCACGCCCGCTCAACTTCGGCCATGTGCCGTACCAGCCCGAGGAGGGACAGGGCCGAGGGCGGCATCGACCGACGGCGCAAATCCTCGTCGGAGAGGCCCTCGGCCTTCATGGCCAGCGTCGCGCGGTGGTAGTCGAGGAAGGCGCGCAGCATCTCGCGTTCTTCCGCGACCATGGGCGGACCGATCCGTTCGACGCTCACAACTGATCCCTTTCGACGGCGACCGGGGACGGCGATTGCCTCGGCGGCGGCGCGGGGCCAGGGTAGTAGATCATCGACAGGGAAGACGGAGGGCTGAGCGCATCAGCCGACGGGACCGGCCATCCCGCGCCGGGCCGGGCTACGACCGGCGGCGCGGTTTGCCGCGCTTGCCGGCTTTGGCGCCGCCCGAGCCGCTCCGGGGACTCTTGCCCGTCGACTTGCCGACTGCGGGCTTCCGCCGTGCGTCGCCTGTGTCGGGGCGCTTGCGCTTCGGCTGTGCCGGGGTCGGGCGACCCCGCGAACTGTTGACGGTCCGCCCGCGGACGATCCCGATGAAGTCCTCCACCAGGTCGGTGGTCTTGTCCTCCGGCCACGACAGGGCGACGCGCGAGTCGGGGGCGTCCGAGACCGGCCGATACGTGAGGTCCTTGCGGTGGTGCAGGCGGGCGAGTGACTGCGGGACGACGAGCAGTCCCACTCCGGCCGCCACCAGTTCGACGGCGTCCGCCGTCGTGGCGGGCCGCTCGTTCGCGGGCCGTCCCGGCAGGCGCTCCCATTCGAGGGTGTCGTCGAGGGGGTGCAGCACGATGTCGTCGGCGAGATCTTCGGCGGACACCTCGTCGACCGCCGCCACGACGTGGTCTTTCGGGACCACGACCACCGTTGTCTCGGTGTAGAGGGGGATCGCGCTGAGGTCCGTCCGGTCGATCGGCAGCCGCACGAACCCCGCGTCGACGCCGCCGGCGCGCAACACGTCGGAGGCTTCGGCGGCGGACACCGCGACGAGGGTCAGTGGAACGTCGGGCAGCCGCTCGTTCCAGATCCGCACCCACTTGGTCGGCGTCACGCCCGGGACATACGCGAGCCGGAACGAAGGGAGTACTTCCGAGCCTGTCACCCCGCCAGGTTACCGGTCCGTGGTCGGAGGTAGCGCACACGCTCGATACTCTTGAGACCATGACGTCGCACCAGACCGCCCAGACCATGAAGCCCGCAACCGCGGCGAAGAAACTGGGTGTGTACCTCGAGGCCACCCCCGCCGAGTTCCAGGAGGGTGTCGTCTCGCGCACCGAGTTGAGTGCGCTGCAGGCCGATCCGCCCGAGTGGCTGCTGGAACTGCGGCGCAACGGCCCGCATCCCCGGCCGGTGGTCGCGGCGAAGCTGGGTATCTCCATCGCGGGTCTGGCGCGTGGCGGAGTCACTGACCCCCTCACCACGGAGCAGATCGACGCGCTGAAGAAGGACCGTCCCGAGTGGCTGGAACGGGAACGCTCCACCCAGGCCGAGGTCCGGAAAGAAGCGGTGCGGATCAAGGAGAAGAACGCGGAGCGAGGCGATCAGCCCCGCCGGCCGCGTTCCTGACTTCTGCGCAGTGGCTCACGCGCGGTCTCAGTGGCTCAGGCCGGCCGGCTCATCCCGTACGGAATACGCCCGCGAGGTGGGCGGCCAGTTCCTGCGCGCCCGTAGGCGGATGGATGTGTGCGGCGTCCCCCGCGACGAAGACGCGGCCGCCGCCGTACCGGTCGACCAGCCGGTGACTGATCCGGAACACCGAGGACCAGCGCATGGCGGACGCTGTGGTCGGCTGCGGCGCCAGCCGGTCCAGGACCGCCTGGATGTGGGGGAGCGAGGCGTTCGGGCCGCCCTCCAGGCCATGCGTCACCAGGTCTTTGTCCCGGTCAGTGCCCTCGCTCTGCCGCGCCGCCGAGAGTTCGGGCGGCACCAGCATCGACATCCGGTACCGGCGCCGACCGGGCAGCGGGATACACACCAGCAGGTCGTCGACGACGCCATCAGCACCGCGGTGCGTGGCGCGTACGCCGTACCCGTGCGGCAGGTCCCAGTCGACCTCCACATCGGCGAGCATGTACTCCTCGGGGAAGGCGCCTCCTTCGAAGGTGAGCCCGAGTGCCTTCCTGACGACGCTGTGCGCGCCGTCGCAGCCGACCAGGAACCGGGAGCGGACCTCCTCCTCCCCGGAGGGGGTGACCGCCCTGGCCGTCGCCGCACCAGTGGACGCGAAGGGACAGGGGGGCAGGGCCCCCGCCCGCAACCACTTTCTCGCCGGCTTCCGTCCGCAGGTCACCGGCTCACCGGGTCACCGGGTGGGGGGACAAGGCGAGCGGTTCGTCACCCCACCTGAGCCAACTGGAGGTGTACCGCCGCGGTGGTGCGCGCGGTATCGCCGGTGGCGAGCAGGTCCAGCAGCGCTCCCCGCAGGGCTGCGAGGACGAGGGTGCGCTGCGCGAGCCCGGCCTCGGTATCGCGCGTTTCGGTGGCCTGGCCGGCGGCGAGCAGCGCCAGCCAGTCGCCGACCGCATCGCGGGCGAAGCCGGCCCACGGCCCGTCCGGGTCGACGAGGGAGCGGGCGTAGCTTTCGACCCACAGAGTCAGCAGGCCGCGGTGGGCGTCGTCGGACAGCCACCGCCACAGTTCACGGGCGGCCGATTGCAGCCCCTCGGGTCCATCCTGCGAGCCGGCGATCCGCTCGATGGCGGCCAGCTCGTCGGCTCTGGCCCGTGCGAGCAGGGCGCGGATCAGACCGTCCTTGCTGCCGAACAGGTAGAGCAGCACGCGCGGGCTCGACCGGATCTCTTCGGCGAGCGGGCGCAGGGACAGTTCGGCGAGGCCGCCGCGCAGGGCATAGGCATAGGCAGCTTCCAGCAGCTCCTGCCGCCGCGGGGACGGGTTTGTATCGGGTCGGGGCACCGGGATAGTCTACTGAAACAGTCGTTTCAGTTGCGTGGGAGTGAGGGCGCCTGATGGCGCAATGTGATGTGGTCATCCGGCCGCTGGACCGGCCCGGGGACCTGGGCTGGGTGGTGATGGCGCACGGCGAGCTCTACGACCGCGAGTTCGGCTGGGACACCAGCTTTGAGGTCCTCGTCGCCCGGATCGTCGCCGACTACGCCGAGGAGAAGGACCCCGGACCGCGGGCGGCATGGATCGCCGAGGCCGACGGCGTGCGGGCCGGCTGTGTCTTCTGCGTACGCGAGGACGACCGGACCGCGAAGCTGCGCCTGCTGCTCGTCGATCCCGCGGCGCGCGGCCTGGGCCTGGGAGCCCGACTTGTCGAGGAGTGCCTCGGGTTCGCACGGGAGGCCGGGTACGAGGCGATCACCCTGTGGACCAACGATGTGCTCGGCTCGGCCCGGCGTATCTACCAGAAGCAGGGCTTCGAGCTCGTCGCCGAGGAGCCCCATCACAGCTTCGGGCACGACCTCGTCGGCCAGACCTGGCAGCGCAGCCTCTAGCCGACACCGACGGGCCGACGGCCGCCATGGGCCGGCACCGCGCTGACGGCCTTCCGCACTTCCCGGCGCTGGTGGAGCGCGGGGTGCCGGTGAAGACGACCGGCTTCGGCCGGGGCGAACTCGATGTCGCCGACCCGACCGCCCTCATGGTCGCGTCCGACCTGCGCTCGACGCGGGCCCGGCGTCCCTACGCCGACTCCGACCGCGGCCTCGTCGTGGATGCGGCCGGAGAGCGCGTGGATGCCGTGCTGTACGACAAGGTGGCGAGCGTCGCAGCGCCGACGGCAGGCCGGGCGCCCGTCTGGACCTGTCGGACTGCGCAGGCGGGGCGGTCGGCATAAGGCTGGAGGGCAAGCGGCCGGACCGCAGACCCGGTGCGTCGCGCCCAACCGTCGAGCCGCGGGGGCCATGGCCGGCCAACGGGATTTCCCGCCTCGCGGCGTGCTCGGCCGGCCGCGCCCAGCCATCGGCGATGAGCCGGCCCACCAGGCGATCCGAGCGCACCGGCCGGCCCATCGCCGGGCACTGTCGCCGACTTCACGGCTTCCCCGGCGCCTGCTGTGCCGGACTCCCTCGGCCAGGTGGACGCCATGACCGGCGGCCTCTCCCATGTCCCATCCTCCAGAAGGAGCGTGATCAGCGTCGCCCGGAACCGCCGTCTTATCCTGAGCTCGCCGTCCGAGGTCTGGCGTCTGCTGTCCGACGGCCACCGCTACGGGGAGTGGGTGACGGGAACCCGGCAGGTCCTCACCACGGACCCGCACTGGCCAGAAGTAGGCGCCCGCCTGAAAGTCCGAGTCGGCGCCGGCCCCTTGACCCTCGACGACACTTGCGTCGTCCGCATCTGCGAACCGCAACATCGCCTGGAACTGGAAGCGAAGGCAGATCCCTTCGGCGCAGCCCGCATCCATGAACTTGATGCCCTGGGGGGAAACACCCTCTTCACCCTCGACTGGCACCCCCTCCGCGGCCCCGGCACCCGGATGCACGGCCTCCCCGTGGATTACGTCGTCGCGGTCCGCAACGGCATGATGCTGACGAAGCTGGCCAAGATCGCGGTGCGCGAGCATGTCGAAGGCGCTTGAGGCGCTTACAGAACACCCGGGGCGGATCACTGCTGGTCCAAGTTCGTCCGGGTCGACCGGCCGTCCGCCGCCACGCCGTCAGCCGCTTGCGGACGATGTAACCCATGGAGAGTGCACACGGGCGCCGGGCGTCAGGGGAGAAATCCTCACGACGTCTACGCGGATGTGCTCGGACTGCAACACCGGCTCCGGCCCCTCACAGAGGCACTACGACCGCCCGTGCGAGGCTTTGCATAAACGTGCGGCGATACGTATAGTCATGCCATCGACGAGGAGGGTTCGATGACGGTACGTGCAGCAGTGGCAGGCGCGAGCGGGTATGCGGGCGGAGAGTTGCTTCGCCTGCTCCTGGCCCACCACGCGGTCGAGATCGGCGCCCTGACCGGCAACTCCAACGCAGGTCAGAAGCTCGGCGCCTTGCAGCCCCACCTGCTGCCGCTGGCCGACCGCGTGCTCGAGCCGACCACCGCCGAGGTGCTGGCCGGTCACGATGTCGTGTTCCTCGCGCTGCCGCACGGCCAGTCCGCGTCCCTCGCGGAGCAGCTCGGCGACGAGGTGCTCGTCGTCGACATGGGCGCCGACTTCCGTCTGGAGGACGCGGCTGACTGGGAGCAGTTCTACGGCTCCGCGCACGCCGGTACCTGGCCCTACGGGCTCCCCGAACTTCCGGGCGGCCGCGCGGCGCTGGAGGGGTCCAAGCGCATCGCCGTGCCCGGTTGCTACCCGACCGCCGTCTCGCTCGCGCTCTTCCCGGCGTACGCCGCCGGGCTCGCCGAGCCCGAGGCGGTGATCGTCGCCGCCACGGGCACCTCCGGCGCGGGCAAGGCGCTCAAGCCGCATCTGCTCGGCTCCGAGGTGATGGGCTCGATGAGCCCGTACGGCGTCGGCGGCGGCCACCGGCACACCCCCGAGATGATCCAGAACCTGAGCGCGGCGGCCGGGGAGCCGGTCTCCGTCTCCTTCACCCCGACGCTCGCCCCGATGGCGCGCGGCATCCTCGCCACGTGCAGCGTGAAAGCGAAGCCGGGCGTGACCGCAGAATCCGTACGCATCGCGTACGAGAAGGCGCTCCAGGACGAACCGTTCGTCCACCTGCTCCCCGAGGGGCAGTGGCCCGCGACCGCGTCCGTCTACGGCTCCAACGCCGTACACATCCAGGTCGCCCACGACGCATCGGCCGGCCGCGTCATCGCGATCAGCGCCATCGACAACCTCACCAAGGGCACCGCGGGCGGCGCGGTGCAGAGCATGAACATCGCCCTCGGACTTCCCGAGGACCAAGGACTTTCCACGATCGGAGTGGCACCGTGAGCGTCACGGCAGCACAGGGATTCACGGCGGCCGGCATCGCCGCCGGGATCAAGGAGAGCGGCAACCCGGACCTGGCCCTCGTGGTCAACAACGGGCCCCGTCTGGCCGCCGCGGGCGTCTTCACCTCCAACCGCGTCAAGGCGGCACCGGTCCTCTGGTCCGAGCAGGTCGTCAAGGGCGGCACGGTCGGCGCCGTCGTCCTCAACTCAGGTGGCGCCAACGCCTGTACGGGTCCCAAGGGCTTCCAGGACACGCATGCCACCGCAGAGAAGGCCGCTCAGGTGCTGGAAGGCCACAGTGCCGGCGAGGTGGCGGTCGCCTCCACGGGGCTCATCGGCGTCAACCTGCCGATGGACAAGCTGCTGCCCGGCATCGAGAAGGCCGCCGCCGAGCTCTCCCCGCACGGCGGCGAGAAGGCCGCCATCGCGATCAAGACGACGGACACCGTGCACAAGACCGCCGTGGCCGGCCGGGACGGCTGGACCGTCGGCGGCATGGCCAAGGGCGCCGGCATGCTGGCCCCCGGCCTGGCCACCATGCTCGTCGTGCTGACCACCGACGCCGATCTGGGCGCCGAGACCCTGGACCGGACGCTGCGCGACGCCACCCGCACGACCTTCGACCGGGTCGACTCCGACGGCTGTATGTCCACCAACGACACCGTGCTGCTGCTCGCCTCCGGTGCCTCCGGCGTGACACCGGAGTACGCCGACTTCGCCGAAGCCGTCACCGCGGTGTGCGATGACCTCGCCCGCCAGCTCATCGGGGACGCGGAGGGCGCGAGCAAGGACATCCGCATCGAGGTCGTCAACGCGGCCACCGAGGACGACGCGGTCGAGGTCGGGCGGTCCATCGCCCGGAACAACCTCCTCAAGTGCGCCATCCACGGCGAGGATCCCAACTGGGGCCGGGTGCTCTCCGCGATCGGCACGACCAAGGCCGAGTTCGATCCCGACCAGCTCAATGTCGCGATCAACGGCATCTGGGTCTGCAAGAACGGTTCGGTGGGCGAGGACCGGGACCTGGTCGACATGCGTTACCGCGAGGTGAAGATCACCGCCGACCTGTGCGCCGGCAGCGAGTCCGCCGTGATCTGGGCCAACGACCTGACCGCTGACTACGTCCACGAGAACAGCGCGTACAGCTCATGAGCGCGCGCAAGCACACCGCACTGCCGAAGGCGCAGATCCTCATCGAGGCGCTGCCCTGGCTGACCCGCCACAACGGCAAGACCGTCGTCATCAAGTTCGGCGGAAACGCCATGATCGACGAGGACCTCAAGGCGGCCTTCGCCCAGGACGTCGTCTTCCTGCGCCACGCCGGCCTCAAGCCGGTCGTCGTGCACGGCGGCGGCCCGCAGATCAGCGCCCAGCTCGACAAGCACGGGCTGGTCAGCGAGTTCAAGGCCGGGCTGCGGGTGACCACCCCTGAGGCGATGGACGTCGTACGGATGGTCCTGGCCGGCCAGGTCCAGCGCGAGCTCGTCGGGCTGCTCAACCAGCACGGCCCGCTCGCGGTCGGCATGACCGGCGAGGACGCGCACACGATCACCGCGACCCAGCACCGGCCCGAGATCGACGGCGAACTCGTCGACATCGGCCGGGTCGGCGAGATCACCGCGATCGACACCGGTGCCATCGAGGCGCTGCTGGAGGACGGCCGGATTCCCGTCATCTCCTCGATCGCCCGCAGCGCCGACGACGGTCACGTCTACAACGTCAACGCCGACACCGCCGCTGCCGCGCTGGCCGCCGCGCTGAACGCCGAGACGCTCATGGTCCTCACCGACGTGGAGGGCCTGTACGCGGACTGGCCCAGCAGCGACGAGGTGATCAGCCAGCTCACCGCGACCGAACTGGAGAAGCTGCTGCCCGAGCTGTCCAGCGGCATGGTGCCCAAGATGGAGGGCTGCCTGCACGCCGTTCGCAACGGGGTGCACACCGCCCGCGTGATCGACGGCCGGGTCCAGCACTCCATCCTGCTGGAGATCTTCACCGACGAGGGCATCGGGACGATGGTCGTGCCCGACGGACCGGGACACCGACCCGGACACGGACACGGCCACGGACAGGGACAGGGACAGGGGGAATCATGACCAACCAGGAGCTCAGCCTGCGCTGGCAGGGCGTGATGACGGACAACTACGGCACGCCGAAGCTGTCCCTCGTGCGCGGTGAGGGCGCCAAGGTATGGGACGCCGACGGCACCGAGTACACCGACTTCGTCGGCGGCATCGCCGTGAACGCGCTCGGCCACGCCCATCCGGCCGTCGTCCAGGCCGTATCGGCGCAGATCGCCTCGCTCGGCCACATCTCCAATCTGTACGTCGCCGAGCCGCCCGTGGCCCTCGCCGAACGGCTGATCCACCTCTCGGGCCGGCCGGGCCGGGTCTTCTTCTGCAATTCGGGCGCGGAGGCCGTCGAAGCCGCCTTCAAGATCGGCCGGCTCACCGGCCGCAGCCACATGGTGTCCACGCAGGGCGGTTTCCACGGCCGGACGATGGGCGCGCTCGCCCTCACCGGACAGTCCCAGAAGCAGCAGCCCTTCCTGCCGCTGCCCGGTGAGGTCACCCATGTCGCGTACGGAGACGTCCAGGCCCTGCGCGCCGCGGTCACCGAGGACACCGCGCTGCTGATCATCGAGCCCATCCAGGGGGAGAACGGCGTCGTCGTCCCGCCGAAGGGCTATCTGCAGGCCGCCCGGGAGATCACGAGGGCCACCGGCACGCTGCTCGTCCTCGACGAGGTGCAGACCGGCATCGGCCGGACCGGCCACTGGTTCGGGTACCAGGCCCACGAAGGTGCCGAGCCCGACATCGTCACCCTCGCCAAGGGCCTGGGCGGCGGGCTGCCGATCGGCGCGACCGTCGTCTTCGGCCCGGCCGCCGAGTGGCTGCGGCCCGGCCAGCACGGTACGACGTTCGGCGGGAACCCGGTCGCCTGCGCCGCCGGACTGGCCGTACTCGACACCCTCGCGGCGGACGGAATCCTCGACCAGGTCAAGCGGACCGGCGAGAAACTCCGCACGGGGATCGAGAGCGTCGGCGGCAGGAACGGACACCCTCTGGTCTCCCACGTCCGTGGTGCGGGACTGCTCCTGGGTATCGTGCTCACCGAGTCCCTCGCGCCGCAGGTGCAGCAGGCGGCTCAGGACGCCGGCTTTCTGGTGAACGCGCCCGCCCCCGATGTCGTACGGCTGATGCCCCCGCTGATCATCGGCGACGACGAGGTGGACGCGTTCCTCCGGGTGCTGCCCGGCGTTCTCGGCACTGCATACGGGGACGGACGATCCGGAGAATGAGACGACGATGACCGAGGCGCAGGACAACGAGCACGGCGGTCAGGCCGTACCGCAGACCCGCACCGCCCGCCACCGCCGGATCGTGGACATCCTGAACCGGCAACCGGTGCGTTCCCAGAGCCAGTTGGCGAAGCTGCTCGCCGACGACGGGCTGAGTGTCACTCAGGCGACGCTCTCCAGGGACCTGGACGAGCTGGGCGCGGTGAAAATCCGCAACACCGGCGGCGAGCTGATCTACGCGGTGCCGAGCGAGGGCGGATTCCGCACCCCTCAGGCGCCGTTGGGCGAGTCGGCCAAGGAGGAGCGGATGCGGCGCCTCTCCGGCGAACTGCTGATCTCCGCCGAGGCCTCGGCCAACCTTGTGGTGCTGCGCACTCCGCCAGGAGCCGCCCAGTTCCTGGCCTCCGCCATCGACCAGGCCGAACTGCACGCCGTACTGGGCACGATCGCCGGTGACGACACCCTGATGCTGATCAGTCGCGATCCGGCGGGGGGCCAGGCGCTCGCCGACCATCTGCTGCGCCTCGCGCAGAAGACGCCTCCCAGCACGTCCTAGTAGCGGGTGATCGCGGTCGGGCCCGAACTGGTCCCGACCGCGATGTGCGGGCGGAGCTCCGGATCCGCCCAGCGCAGGACGGCCTTCATCGCCCACTCCGGCACTGACACGCAACCGGCCGTCGCGTCACGGCCGTTGACGTGCAGAAAGATGCCGGCACCCCGGCCGCGTACCGGCTCGGCGTAGTTGAAGCCGATGACCAACCCGTGCGCGTACTGGGCCCCGTACGCGATCATGTGCTCCGACTCGTCGGCCGCGCAGTCGGCAGGCAGCGGCTCCACCCACCGGTTGTACTGCCGCGAGGCGTTGTCCTGGCACCACCAGGACTGCTCCGTCACCCGGCGGTAGGAGAACTCGGTCCCGAGCGGACGCGGCTCGATCCCGAACGCGAACGGCAGGTCGTAGAGACCTGTCGGCGTGGTGTTGGTGCCCTGCTTGCGTGCCTCTCCCTCGACCAGGCCGTTGGCCCCGAACCTCGCTTCCGAGGAACCGGCGACGACCCATGTGCCGGCCCGCCGGTCCCACCAGGTCAGGCGGCCGGTGGTCGAGCCGGCCTCTGGGGCCACGGCCGTGATGAGCTGCCGGCCGCCGCCGGTGTCGGCCATCCGGTCGGGCAGCGGCGCGTCGCGTACCGGCGCGACGGCGGCCGTGGCCGCGACGACGAACAGGACCGAACAGAGAAGGGCGATCTTGCGCATACGGGCGACCGTACGCGCGGGGGCCGCCGGCGGCAGCGTGCCTGGGCCGTCCGGCCCAACGCCGGGACCGGACTCAGGGAGCCGGCGGCAGCGGCAGCGGAAGTCCCGGGAGGCCGTCCATGCTGGTGGCGATGTCCGGCTTCTGCTCGAAGTACGCGCTGAGGGACGCGTCGTCCTCACGTGAGAAGCGCTGCGCGTGCAGCTCGCGCTCGTCCTCGTACGTCATGAAGGGGACGGCGAATCCGCAGCTGTCCCTGATGAGATCGGCCCGTACGACGATGATGGCGCGCAACCCGTGCGGCCTGGTGTCGATGTCCGGGAAGTGCGCCAGCAGTTCCTTCCAGCGCGGGTCGGCACGGAAGACGGGCTCGCCGCGGCCGTGTACCCGGACGACCGTCGGCGGGCCCTGGAACGCGCACCACATGAGGGTGATGCGGCCGTTCTCCCTCAGGTGGGCGATGGTCTCGTTGTGGCTGCCCGCGAAGTCGAGGTAGGCCACGGTGCGATCGTCGATGACGGCGAACGAGCCCGTCAGTCCCTTGGGGGAGAGGTTCACGGTGCCGTCGCCGGAGAGCGGCGCGGTCGCGGTGAAGAAGATGTGCTGTTCCTCGATGAAGGTGCGCAGCCGGCCGTCTATCCGTTCATAGAGCTTTCCCATGCCACGGATTATCGACGAACGGGACGGCGTGTCGCCGGTGCTTGTCAGCAGGCGACCCCCGCCTGCCGCCGCAGCCGTTCCAGTGCGTGTCACCCGATTTCTCTCAGGATGCCCCGGCCTTCGGGCCGGGGAGGAATGGGTCCTTGGAGCGGAGCCGCGAAGCGGCGGAGTTCCCTCCGTATCTGTCGTGACTTGCACTTTCGGCTGTTGATGCTCCTATTGGCTGTCAAGCGGCGATTAGCCAGTCGCGGTAGGCGCTGGCGAGGGTGTCGTCACGGCGGGTGCCGCGTTCGATGCAGGAGATGACTGCGGGCCAGACGTTGAAGTGGTGGGCGGCGGCGGTGAGGGTGATGTTTTTGGCCTGGCGCGCGGGTCGCAGGTCGGCGATGGCGGGGACGGCCACCGCTGTGGTGAGGCAGCGGAGGACTTCCCGGGAGATGGCGCGTTTGAGGAGTCGGATGATCTCTTTCTTGGTCCGTCCGGCTTCGGTCTGCCGGACCACGTAGTCGCGGGTGCGGTCGTCGCTGGACATGCGCACGAGCGCGATCCGGTAGAGGGCGGCGTTGGCCGCGCGGTCGCCGCCCCGGGAGAGACGGTGGCGGTCGGCAGCCGGACAGAACAACCGGAGGACAGCCCAGCAGGGCGTCAGTCAGTGGTGGAGCCACGACCACCGGAACCCACTTACGAGTATCAATGTCAGTGGTGACGGTTAGGTTGTTCGTGTGAAGGTCGTGGTGCAGGTGAAGCTGCTGCCGTCGCCCGAGGCTGCGGCGGCTTTGGCTGCGACCCTGCCCGCGTGCAACCGGGCGGCCGATGCGGTGTCCGTGGTGGCGTACGAGAGGGGCATCACGTCCCGCAACGAGTTGCAAGGGCTGGTCTACGCCCGTGTCAAGGCGGAGTTCGGGCTCGCTGCCCAGCCTGCTGTACGGGTGGTGAAGAAGGTCGTTGACGCCTACACCGCATTGCGTGCGAACATCCGGGCGGGGAATCTGGGTCCGGCCACCTCGAGGCGGCGCAGGCGTGCGGAGTCGAAGCCGATCGTCTTCCGCTCGGATGCGGCCCAGCCGTATGACGACCGGATTCTGTCGTGGCAGCACGGTCAGCATCTGGACCGTGGCCGGGCGGATCAAGAACGTCCGGTACACCGGGCATCCGGGCCGGTTGGCGATGCTTGCGAAGTACCGCAAGGGCGAGTCGGATCTCGTGC